>NZ_JAMYSP010000001.1:0-411806 GCF_040322015.1 Mesorhizobium sp. M0208
ACTGGCCCATCTGCTTCACTGCCATCGCGATTCCCTCCGAGCTTCGTCTCAGAGAATCACAATCAGCGAATTACGCAACAGGCCCCTCAAGGGGAGGGTGGCCCGAAGGGCCGGGAGGGGTCCTGGGTGCAGTGCGCTGACGCCCATTCTGACGATGCGCCTCGGGAAGAGCACGGCAACGCTCCGCACGCGGATCGGTTTCGAAATACAGCAAGGCCGAGGGTCCCACCACTGACCCCACCCGGCCGCTTCGCGGCCACCCTCCCCTCAAGGGGGAGGGGAGCGTCCCTCACGCCGCTTGTGCCATCCGCTCCGAACTCATGCGGTAGGAAATCGCCTCGGCCAGATGGATGCGGCCGACCGTCTCGCTGGCCTCAAGATCGGCCAGTGTCCGCGCCACCTTCAAGACGCGGTGGTAGGCTCGTGCGGAAAAGCCGAGCTTTTCGCTGGCATCCCTCAGCAGCGACAGGCCGGCGGCATCCGGCATGGCGATCTCCTCGATGACCGACGGCGAGCAATGCGCGTTGGTGGTGGCGGAGGTCGCGCCGAGCCGTTCGAAACGCTCACGCTGGATCGTACGGGCGCGGGCGACGCGTAGTGCCACAGCTGCGCTCTTCTCCGCCCGGTCCGGCCGGATCAGATCGCTGGCCGAGACCGCCGGCACCTCGATCCTGAGATCGATGCGATCGAGCAGCGGGCCGGAAATGCGCGCCTGGTAGTCGGTGCGGCAGCGGTCGCCGCGCAGGCAGCGATAGCCCGGCTCGCCGGCCATGCCGCAGCGGCACGGGTTCATCGCCGCGACCAGCTGGATGCGCGCCGGATAGGTGACGCGATGATTGGCGCGCGCGATCATGCAGTCGCCGGTCTCCAGCGGCTGGCGCAGCGCATCGAGCGCCTGCGGCGAGAATTCGGGAAACTCGTCGAGGAACAGCACGCCGTGATGGGCGAGCGAGGCCTCGCCCGGCCGCACGCGCAACCCGCCACCGACCATCGCCGCCATCGAAGCCGAATGATGTGGCGCGCGGAACGGCCGCCGGTCGGTGAGCTTTCCTTCCCCGAGCTCGCCGGCCACCGAGGCGATCATCGAGACTTCGAGCAATTCCCTGGGCGCCAGCGGCGGCAGGATCGACGGCAGCCGCTGCGCCAGCATCGACTTTCCCGACCCCGGCGGCCCGACCATCAAAAGATTGTGGCCGCCGGCGGCCGCCACCTCCAGCGCCCGCTTGGCGGTCTCCTGGCCCTTGATGTCGGCAAGGTCGGGCAGGTCGCGCGCCGCGGCATGGATGCCGGCTTCCGGCCGTGACAGAACCTGCGTGCCGCGAAAATGATTGGCGATGGCAATCAGGCTGCGCGGCGCCAATATGTCGAAATCCTTGCCGGCCCAGGCCGCTTCCGGCCCGCA
The DNA here is from genome assembly GCF_040322015.1 of Mesorhizobium sp. M0208. NCBI lineage: Bacteria > Pseudomonadati > Pseudomonadota > Alphaproteobacteria > Hyphomicrobiales > Phyllobacteriaceae > Mesorhizobium > Mesorhizobium sp. M0208. The sequence goes on from NZ_JAMYSP010000001.1 coordinate 1,403, forward strand.
GGCGAACGGGCAGATCAGGCCCTTGCCTTCGGCATTGGCGCCTATCGCCGCCGGCAGCGCGCCGGCCACCGCGGCAATGGTGCCGTCGAGCGATAATTCACCAAGCACGACATAGCCGGCCAGCATGTCGCCCGGAATGGCGCCGAGCGCCGCCATCAGCCCGAGCGCGATCGGCAAATCGTAGTGGCTGCCTTCCTTCGGCAGGTCGGCGGGTGCCAGATTGACGGTGACCTTCTTCGACGGCATCGACAGGCCGGATGCATGAAGTGCTGCCTGCACCCGCTCGCGGCTTTCGGCTACAGCCTTGTCGGCCAGCCCGACGATGTGCATGTTGACCTTGCCCGGCGCGATCATCACCTGCACGTCGACCGGCACGGCCTCGATGCCTTGGAAAGCAACCGTGCGAACCCGCGCCACCATGTCTTCACCCCGGATGCAGGCTTTTGCCCCAAGCCTTTGCGATCATGCCGCGAACGGCGTCACCGGAGACAACCACAGATTTCCGGCGAAGGCAAGAACATTTGGGGAACGGCTGAACGCAACGGCTGCGATGGTTTGCAACGCGGCCGCTCGCGAAGCGAGGCTAGCTCCGCTTCTCCTCCACCGCATTCCAGAACAGGCTGGCGATGTCGGCGCCGCCGAAGCGCTGCACTTCGCGTATGCCGGTCGGTGAGGTCACGTTGATCTCGGTCATGTAGTCGCCGATGACGTCGATGCCGACGAGGATGAAGCCGCGCTCCTTCAGCGAGGGGCCGATGCGGGCGCAGATCTCGCGTTCGCGTTCCGTCAGCTCGGTCTTTTCGGCGCGGCCGCCGACATGCATGTTGGAGCGCGAATCGTGCTCGGCCGGCACGCGGTTGATGGCGCCGACAGGCTCGCCGTCGATCAGGATGATGCGCTTGTCGCCAGCCCGCACCTCCTTGAGGTAGCGCTGCACGATGTAGGGTTCGCGGAACATCTGGCCGAACATTTCGAGCAGCGAGGCGAGGTTGCGGTCGGCCTCATGCAGGTGGAAAATGCCGGCGCCGCCATTGCCGTAGAGCGGCTTGACGATGATATCGCCGAACTCCTTGCGGAAGGCGGCGACCTCGAACGGATCCTTGGTGATCAGCGTATCCGGCATCAGGTCGGGAAATTCGGTGACGAAGATTTTTTCCGGGCTGTTGCGCACCCAGGCCGGGTCGTTGACCACCAGCGTCTTCGGATGGATGCGCTCGAGGATATGCGTGGTGGTGATGTAGTTCATGTCGAAGGGTGGATCCTGCCGCAAAAGGATGACGTCCATCTCCGAAAGATCGGTGCGGACTTCTTCGCCCAGCGAATAATGGTTGCCCTTCTCGTCGCGGACCTGCATCGCCTCGATACGGGCAAACACCTTGCCGTCGCGCAGCGACAGCCGGTCGGGCGTGTAGTGGAACAACTGGTGCCCGCGCCGCTGCGCTTCCAGCGACAGCGCAAACGACGTATCGCCGGCAATCGACACGGTGGAGATGTGGTCCATCTGGACGGCGACTTTCAGGGGCATGGGTGCTCTCCGGCGCACTTGGAGCGACGTACGTCCACCTGGACGCACATACGCTCCAACATTCTTGAATCCATGCATCGTGCTTTCCGAAAATCGATTCCGATTTTTCGGGCCGATGCATCGACGACAGCGATATAGGGAAATCGGCGGCCTCTGCCAATCGGCCAAGGTCATGATGAGGCTGCGCTTCGCGTGGCGCAGACCCCAATGCGATGTGCGTTCAGCGGTCGAAGACCAGCTTGGAATAGCCGAGGAAGGACAGCGCCATGGCAACCAGTGAGGCGACCGCAAGGGCGACGAGCGGTGGCACCATCGGCAGCGCGAACAGCATGGCGCAATAGACGAGATAATTGACGAGGCTGGTGGCAATGCCGACGCCGCCATAGCGTGCGCCCTCTTGCGCGACGCCGCGGCTGGAAGGCGAGAAGGTCAGATGGCGGTTGATCAGCCAGGTGACGGACAGGGCAAAACCGATCGAGATGATGCGAGCCGCGAAGGGGCCAAGCGGCGCTATCGCCAACACCAGCCAAAGCGCCGCCGCGTCGGCGACCAAGCCGATGCCGCCGGCGACAATGAAGCGGGCGAGGCGTCCCATTTAGAGATCTAAGCCGCCCGCGGGGTCTTGCGCGGTCCGGCCTTCAAAGTCGCGAGCGCGCTTGCGCGTTCACGTTCGACGCGGCCGGAAGGCATCGACAGATAGAAGATGCGCTTCTGCTCGGCCCGGCCGCGCGACACCGAATCGAGGATTACCCCGGTCACCGCCGCCAGCATCGACAGCAGCAGCAGCCCGACCGACAGCACCCACGTCGGCATGCGCGGCACAAGCCCGGTTTCGGCGAACTCGATCAGCACCGGCGCCATCAGAAACAGGCTTGATGCCAGGAAGAACACTGAAAAAGCGCCGAAGAAACGCAGCGGCTGCGTCTCCTTCATCAGCATGGCGAACATCCACAGGATCTTCGCGCCGTCGCGAAAGGTCGATAGCTTCGACGAGGAGCCTTCCGGCCGTCGGCCATAGTCGAGCCCGATCTCGCTGACCGGCAGTTTGAGTTGTGAGGCGTGCACCGACATTTCCGTCTCGATCTCGAAGCCGCCGGAAACCGCAGGAAAGCTCTTGACGAAGCGCCGAGTGAAGGCGCGGTAGCCGGAGAAGATATCGGTGAAGTCGGAGCCGAACAGCCGCTTGTAGAGGCTGTTGAAGATGCGGTTGCCGAAGGCATGACCGGTCCTGCCGCCATCGTCGGTGACGCCGCGCCTTGTGCCCACCACCATGTCGGAGCGCTCGGTCAGCAGCGTGTTGATCAGTTGCGGCGCGTCCTCCGGCGCATAGGTGCCGTCGCCGTCGGCCATCAGGTAGATGTCGGCCTCGATGTCGGCGAACATGCGGCGCACGACATTGCCTTTGCCCTGGCGCGGCTCGCGCACCACGATGGCGCCGGCGGCGCGGGCTCGGAGCGCCGTCAGGTCGCGCGAATTGTTGTCGTAGACATAGATCGCGGCGGAAGGCAGCGTTTCGCGAAAGCGCCGCACCACTTCGCCGATCGTCAGCTCCTCATTGTAGCAGGGCAGCAGCACGGCGATGCTCGGCTCATGGCGCACGTCTTGTGGCATTTTCGTCTCCGGATGCCCCGTGAGGCCCTGACCGCTCAAACGCTGGCCTCGCTCGGGCGGCTTTACTATTTATTGAAGCTGTTAAGGCTAGGTTTAAGCCGCCCCGTATTCCTCCAAAGGTCCTGATATGAGCACAGCCGACGATGGCGCCTTCATTTGGAGGTCCGATATCGCGCTGGCGCTGCTTGCCACGGTGCTGGCAACTGCCGTCAATGCCTTTGCCGGCTTCCCGGCACTGACCAATGCCGGCGGCGACAACGACAATCTGCTGCGCCTCGTCGAAGTTCGCGACATGCTCGCCGGCCAAAGCTGGTTCGATCTCCACCAGTACAGGATGGGCCTGCAAGGCGGCTTCGTCATGCACTGGTCGCGCCTGGTCGATGCGCCGATCGCCGCCATCATCATCGCCGTATCGGCCCTGACCGGCAGCGCGGCGCTTGCCGAGAATGTCGCGCAAGTGCTGTGGCCGGCGCTGCTCTTCTGCCTGACCGTATTTTTCACGGCTCGCGCCGCGCGCAGCTTTGCCGGGTGCGGCGCTGTGCTGCCGGCTGTCATCGTCGGCGCTGCCGCACTGCATTTCCTCGGCATTTTTTCGCCTGGCGCGCTCGATCACCACAATATCCAGCTGATGCTGAGCATGGCCAGCCTGAGCTTGTTGCTTGAAGCGCCATTGCGCAAGGCGGCGGCATTGCTCTCCGGCCTATGCGCCGGGCTGATGCTGGCCATCGGTATGGAAACCGCGCCCTACGTTGCCACCATCGGCGCCTATGTCGCCATGCTGTTTGCCCTCGACGCCAATGGCGAGAGGCTGATCGCCAAGGATTTCGGCCTCGGCTTTGCCGGCGTTTCCGCTCTCGTCTTTGTCGCGACCATTGCGCCATCCGCCTGGGACCAGGCGCAATGCGACGCATTCTCAACCGTGCAGTTCGTCGTCGCAGCGATTGCCGGAACCGGCCTTGCGGCGACAGCGTCGATCGAGCCGGCCGGCCGCACGCGCCAACGGCGCATCGCCTCACTTGGCCTGCTCGCCATGCTATTGGGCGCTGTCGTCGTCTTGTTGTTCCCACAATGCCTGGCAGCGCCCTATGCCAATCTCGATCCGCGCCTCAAGGAGCTATGGCTTGATCACATCGACGAGGCGCAGTCGCTGTTCAAGCTGCTCGCTGAAGATCCGGCCGGGGTGGTGGCGCGCTATGCCACGCCGCTCATTGCGCTCGTGCTGATGGCGCTTCGCCTTGGCCGCGGTGGCTGGCGGCGGCAGGACAGCCTTGTCGGCGCGCTGCTTGTCGTGGCCTTCATCGTCAGCGCCTGGCAGGTACGCGGTTCGACATTCTCGATCGCCTTCGCCGTCATTCCGCTTGCCGCCTGGATTGCCAAATGGCGTCAACGGGCCGAGGCCAGCGCGTCGCGCGGTGTGGCGCTGCGCATGGCTGCCGTCTGGCTGGTTTCGGTGAATGCGGTCTGGACTGGGGCTGCCGCGGCGACCTCGGTAGCCTTCGACCACAGCAACACCACGGCGGATAATGGCGACGGCACCGACGTCGCTTGCCAGCGCAAGGCCTCCTTTGCGGCACTCGGCCGCCTGCCCGGCACCACCGTGCTGGCAATTTCCAATCTCGGATCGCCTATCCTGGCCTATTCCGGACATCGCGTCTTCGCCGGGCCTTATCATCGCAATGTCGCCGGCAACCTGCTGGCGCTCGATGCCTTCCTTGGGTCCGATGCCGATGCCAGGACGGTCGTCGCGGATCATAACGTCGGCCTCGTCGCGCTGTGCCCCGGCAGCGCCGAAAGCAAGCTCCTCGCAGCCAAGGCGCCGGCAGGCTTTCTTGCCGGGCTGATGCGCGGCAGCGTGCCGGAATGGCTTGCGCCGGTTGCCGGGACCAGCGGAGCCGCCGTCGAATTGTACCGCGTCCGGGTGGGCGGCTGATCGATCGGCGGCGCGTGCGGCCTTTTGTCGGACATAAGTCGCGCCAATCCACTCTTTCGCCCTTGCCCGCCCGACACGGCTGGATAGGATGCGCGCCGGCCGACCGAGATCATTGGACCGGGAGAGAATTTCATGATGCCATCGGCACGCTTTGCCGACCTCGAAGGCGCTTCGGTGCTGATCACCGGCGGCGGCTCCGGCATTGGTGCTGCCTTGACCGAAGGTTTTGTCCGCCAGGGGGCAAAGGTCGCCTTTATCGATATCGCCGACCGTCCGAGCCTGGCGCTGGCCGATCGGTTGGACAAGGAACTCGGCCGGCGGCCGTTCTATCTCAAGACCGACATACGCGACATCGAGGCATTGCGGGTATCAATCGCCAAAGCCGCCGAGGCGCATGGCGACGTGACCGTGCTGGTCAACAATGCCGCTCAGGATGACCGTCATGCCGTCGAAGACGTCACGGTCGAGTTCTGGGACAACAACCATGCCATCAACCTGCGCCCGCATTTCTTCAGCGCACAGGCGGTGGCGCCGGGCATGAAGCGGGCCGGTGGCGGCTCGATAATCAATTTCACCTCGACCTCGTTTCTCATCAACCATCCCGATATGCCGGCCTATACCGCCGCCAAGGCCGGCATCGTCGGCCTTACCAAGGGTCTCGCCGGCAAGCTCGGTGCCGACGGCATTCGCGTCAACGCGATCGCGCCCGGCTGGGTAATCACCGAGCGGCAGAGAAAGCTCTGGGTCACCGAACAGGCGCTCGCCGCTCACGTCGCCAAGCAGTGCATCAAGCGTGTGATGCAGCCGGAAGACATTGTCGGCACCGTGCTGTTCCTGGCGTCGGATGCTTCACGCATGCTGACCGCGCAGATGCTGATCGTCGACGGGGGGTTCCTGTGATCTCACCGAGCAAGGCAGCTTCCGTCGCAGCCGTCGACTGGGGCACCACCCGCATGAGGGTATGGCTGCTCGACGGCACCGGCGACGTTCTCGCCGAGCGGCGCGGCGATGACGGACTGATCACCGCTCAGGCTAAAGGGTTTTCGTCCATTCTCGAAGGCATCTGGCCGCCATGGGCGCACCCGAAAACCTGCCGGTCATCATTTGCGGCATGGCCGGCTCGCGCCAGGGCTGGCTGGAGGCGCCCTATGTCAGCGTTCCCACGCCAATCGGCGCTATCCTGGCCGAAGCTGCCCGCATTCCCGGCCAGCGCCGCGATATCCGCATTGTGCCCGGCCTTGCCCAGCGCCTCGCCGATGCACCTGACGTCATGCGCGGTGAGGAAACGCAGCTTGCCGGAGCCGGTTTGCCGGCAAAGGGACGTCACCTCGTCTGCATGCCCGGCACCCATTCGAAATGGGTGCTGGTCGAGGACGGCTCTGTTGCCGGGTTCGGCACCTGGCCGACCGGCGAGCTGTTTTCGGTGCTGGCCGCGCACTCGATCCTGCGCCATTCGCTGGGCGAGCCGCCGCAGCCGGTTGCCGCCGAAAGTCCGTTTTTTCGGGACTGGTGCCTGAAGGCGTTGGCCGAAGGCGGTGACGTCGTTTCAAGTTTGTTCTCGATCCGCGCTGCTAGCCTGTTGCAGGACCTGAAGCCCGAAGATGCCGCCGCCTGCCTGTCCGGCCTGCTGATCGGCGGCGAGATCGCTTCGGCAAATCGCCGTTATGAAGCAAGCGCTGTGCCCGTCGTGCTGATCGCGTCGGGCGCACTCGGCACGCTCTATGCCGAGGCGCTCGGCCTTGCCGGGCTCGCTTTCAGGGCCGTCGACGCCGACGAGGCGGTGCGTGCCGGCCTTGCCGAAGCCGCGCGCGAGAATGGCATGATCGCCAAAAATGGAGTTGCCGCATGACCGAAACCGCACCTTTTCCAAAGCTCGAGCGGGGTCTGGTCGCGATCCTGCGCGGCCTGAAGCCAAGCGAGGCGGTGGCGATCGGCCAGGCGATCTTCGGCGCCGGCATCGAAGCGATCGAGGTGCCGCTCAACTCGCCCGAGCCCTTTGCCTCCCTAGCCAGCATTGTCGAAGCGCTTCCTCCAACAGCTCTGGTCGGCGCCGGCACGGTGCTCACCGCCGCCGATGTCGACGGTCTGCACAAGGCCGGCGGGCGGCTGCTGGTCAGCCCCAATATCGATGCCGAGGTCATGGGCCGTGCCATGCAGTACGGTATGGTGACAATGCCCGGCGTGTTCACGCCGACCGAGGCATTCCAGGCCATCCGGCTCGGTGCTTCGGCACTGAAATTCTTCCCGGCGAGCGTGCTTGGCGCGGCAGGCATTTCGGCGATGCGCGCGGTGCTGCCGGCCAATGTGCTGGTCGGCGCCGTCGGCGGCGTTTCAGACAAGGATTTTGCCGGCTATAAGGCAGCCGGCGTCAGCGTCTTCGGTCTTGGCTCCAGCCTGTTCAAGCCGGGCATGAGCGTCGACGAAGTGGCAGCACGGGCGAAAGCCGCAGTTCAGGCCTGGGACGCGGCGTTTGGAGTGGCATGATGAGCGAGACAATCGTTTCGGTTTTTTCCGACCATGTCTGCCAATTGGGCGAGGGACCAAGCTATGACCCTGCGACCGACACGCTCTACTGGTTCGACATCGTCAACGGCCAGCTCCTGGAAAAGCGTTTGTCCGGCGGTGCGGTCAAGATCCACGAGCTCCGCCAGATGGCCAGTGCCATTGCCGTCATCGACGACCAGCGTCAGCTGATCGCCACCGAGACCGGCCTGCATGTCCGCGACGTCGCGACCGGCAAGCTGACGCTGCACACCCCGATCGAGGCCGATAATACGGTCACCCGCTCGAACGATTCGCGCGTTCATCCTTGCGGCGCCCTCTGGGTCGGCACAATGGGCAAGGGCGAGGAGAAGGCCGCCGGTTCGATCTACTGGTTCTTCAAGGGCGAGCTGCGCCGGCTCTATGCGGATATCACGGTGCCCAATTCTATCTGCTTTTCCGAGGATGGGTCGATCGCCTACTACACCGATACCAGCACCGGCCTGTTGATGCGCGTCGGCTGCGATCCGGCGACCGGCCTCCCGGTTGGCGAACCGAAGGTCTTCGTCGATCACCGTTCGGCCAAGGGCTATATCGATGGTTCGGTGCTCGACCGCGACGGGATATTGTGGAACGCTTGCTGGGGCGGCAGCGTCGTCGAAGCCTATGGACCCGACGGCAAGCTTGTCCGTTCGGTGGCGATGCCGACGACGCAGCCGTCCTGTCCGGCTTTCCTCGGCAGGAATGCCGACCGGATCGCGGTCACCTCCGCCTGGTCGGGCAAGAGCGAGAAGCAGCGCCTGCTCGACCCGCAAGCCGGCATGACGTTTATGCTCGACATTCCGGTCAATGGTCGCTTCGAGCCGCGCGTGCTGATCGCCTGAGGACAGTTGCTGTCGTGCAGGCGTCCGGCTGACGTCGGTTGCGCGCAAGCCGAATACGTTCGCCGTGCGATGGTAGGCAATCGTGCTGCCAGGAGCCGTTCCACCCATGTCAAGCCGCAAGCCGAAGCTGATCCTTGTCTACGAGCCGGAACAGGCCTGCTTCGATCGGCTGGTCGCCGATAACCACGTGCCGGAGCGTGCCGCCGAAATCGCCTCCTACCTAGCGCAATCGACCGACATCGCTGCTGAATTCGACGCACTTGCCGCCGCTTGCCAAACGCGCGGCTTGTCGTTTGCGCCGGTGGCGCTCGACGACGCCGCAAGCGTTCTCGCCGGCGAAGTTCCGAAGACCTCGCTTGTCTGGACGTTGACCGATGGCATTGCCTATTTCCGCGGCGGCGCGGCACCGGCTCTGGCACGGCTGAATGGCTTCGACGCGATCGGCGCCGACGATGCGTTGTTCGCGCTCTGCCAAGACAAGTTCCGGTCCGGCGCCGTGCTCGGCGCGCTTGGCCTGCCGGTGCCGCAGGCGGGCCTTGCCCGTGACGGGGCGTGGCTGGTCGCGCCGCCGGCCTCGCCCGCCGGCTGGTTCGTCAAGCCGAACCGGCTCGGCGCCAAGATCGGCATCTGGCCGGATTCGCGCTGCCACGATCTCGGCCATGCGCTGAAGCTTAGCCGGCGCGTATTCGCCGCCTATCGCGACGATGTCGTCGTCCAGCCCTATGTCGCCGGACGCAATGTGCGGGCGAGCTTTCTCGGCCTGAAGCCGGATACCGGCATTGAGGCGCTCGGCGTCGCCTTTGTCGATTCCGGCGGCGATTTCCAAACCATGCAGGACAGCCTGGCGCTTTACGGCAATACCGGCGAAGCGGCCAAAGCCACCGGAAATTACGCCGAGCCGTTGCTGCTTCCCGTTGACGCCAGCCAGCCTCGAGCCGATGCAAGAATCCGTCGCATCGCCGAAAGCCTGATGGTCGGGCTTGGCCTGCGGGACGTCTTTTCCATCGACTTCCGGGTCGAAGCCGACGATAGCGTGCATCTCATCGAGTTCGAGGTCTGCCCCGGCCTGCCTTGCTTCGATTTTCGCGATTACTGTCGCAAGCAATGGGGCCTGAGCCTCGCCGATGCGATGGCGGAGGCAGCGGCGAACCGGCTTCGCGCCTAAATCCCCTCGACCAGGACGATCTCGCCATCGGCCACCTTCTGGCGGATCGCGACGGCGCGCTGGTATTCAGGCGAGTGGTAGCAGTCATGCGCCACCGCAAGCGACGGAAACTCGATGATCACGTTGCGGTCGCGGCCCGGTCCCTCTGCCTTCTCATGCGCGCCGCCGCGCGCCAGGAACTTGGCGCCGAAGCGGTCGAAGGCCAGCTTGGCGGCTGCGACATAGTCCTTGTAGCCTTCCGCATCGCGCACATCGACGCGAGCGATCCAGTATCCCTTGGGCATGGTATTTCTCCGGGTTAATTCCTGGCATCAGGCCGAGCGCATTTCATCGAGAATGGCTTCCGCCGCCGCCCGCCTGTCGGTGGCGCCGACGATCGGCCGGCCAACGACGAGATGGCTGGAGCCGTTGCGGATCGCCTGCGCCGGCGTCACCACGCGTTTCTGGTCGCCATGGTCGCTGCCCTTCGGTCGGATTCCCGGCGTCACTACCGCCAGATCGGGGCCGACGATGCGGCGTACCGCCTCCGCTTCCTCGGCCGAACAGACGATGCCGCCCATGCCGGCATGCAGCGCCTGCTCGGAGCGCCTCAGCACCAGCCTATGCGGGTCATATTCATAGCCGGCGTCGATCACGTCTTGCTCGTCCATCGAGGTCAGCACGGTAACCCCGAGCAGGCAAAGGTCGCTGCCCCTGGCAGCCTCGACCGCCGCCTTCATCGTCTTCGGATAGGCGTGGATGGTCAGCATGCTCATGCCCATCCTGACGATGTTGTCGACCCCCTTGGCAACGGTGTTATCGATGTCGAGCAGCTTCATGTCGAGAAAGATCCTGGTGCCGCCGCTGGCCAGCTCGCGGGCGAAGTCGAGCCCGCCGGCAAAGGCGAGCTGGTAGCCGATCTTGTAGAAGGAGACGATCCCGTCGAGCTCGCGCACCGCCTTCTCGGCTTCCCTCAGCGTCGGCAGGTCGAGGCCGACGATCAGCCTTTCCTGAATTGTGTCGGCACGCGCGGCGTCCGGGATCATGCCTCGATCCGCGTCGACAGCATGCGCGAGGTTTCGATCAGCGTTCGGCATAGGTGCTCCATCGATTGGCGTAGTCTTTCGTCCCGGAAGTTGCCTTCGTCGTCGAAGGCGCTACCGCCCTCCGGCACCGAACACTCCGGTGTCACCACCTCCATCCGGCAGCGCACCAGCACGGCGCGCAGATGGTTGATGCAACGTATCCCTGCAAAGGGTCCGCTGGAAGACGAGCAGAGGCCGGCGACCTTGCCGGCAAGCGGCCTGAACGTCCGGCCCCCATCCTTGCGCAGTTGGCTCACCCAGTCGATGGTGTTCTTGAGCAGCGGCGGAATGGAGCCGTTATATTCGGGCGTCGCGATCAGCAGGCCGTCATGGGCGGCGATCATCCGGCCGAGCCTGACGGCGTTTTCGGGAATGCCTTCGTCCTTTTCCAGATCCTGGTCGAGGATTGGCAACGGATAGTCGGCGAGCGAGATGCGGGTCACCTCCGCGCCCTGCATGGCAAGTTCCTTCTGCGCCACGTCGGCAGTCCTGCCGCTATAGGCGCCGCTGCGCACCGAACCGGCGACGACGAGAATTTTCGGGATGATCGGCATCGCAATCCCTTGCTGTGGCGGCAGCTATAGGCGATGCGTGGGACGAATCAATAGCCGAGATTGCGGCACGCATTTAGAGCTGGCCGTTTTGGCGACCGGCGCCAGCGGATAGGGCGGACCTCGTGGGATTGAAATGGGTAGGCTATGGTCTTGTCGCTCTCGCGGTGGCTGCTGCCGCCGGCTACGCCGCTTTCGTCCTCAGCCCGTGGCCTTCGGTCCTTCTGATCCGTTACGCTTTTCACAAGGATGCAGTGGCAAAGAACCGCGCGCTTGAAAAGCACGTGCCCGCCAATGTCGGCGAACTGCGCGACGAGCGCTATGGCGAGGACCCCGACGAGACCCTTGACGTCTTCTTTCCCGTGGACGCTCAGGCAAAGGCGTTGCCTACGGTGGTCTGGGTGCATGGCGGCGGCTTCGTTGCCGGAAACAAGGCCGACATCTCGGCATATATGAAAATACTGGCCGGTCGGGGCTACGTCACTGTCTCGGTCGGCTATTCCGTCGCCCCCGGCGCCCGCTATCCGACGCCAGTCCTCCAGGCCAACAAGGCGCTTGCCTTTCTTTCCGGTAATGCCGGCCGCTACCACATCGATCGCAACAGGCTTTTTCTTGCCGGCGACTCCGCCGGCTCGCAGATCGTCGCTCAACTGGCTGCCACAATCAGCAATCCCACCTATGCCGCCATGATGGACGTTGGTCCGGGCATAGAGCGCGCGCAACTGAAAGGCGTTGCACTGTTCTGCGGCATTTACGATCCCGCGATGATCTCGCCCGAAGGGCCTTTCGCCGGCTTCAACAGGACCGTTATGTGGTCGTATCTCGGCGTGAAGCGGCTGGACGATGACCCGCGCATTGCCGAATTTTCAGTCGACAGACACCTGACGCCGCAATTTCCGCCGGCATTCGTCTCGGTCGGCAATGCCGATCCGCTGGCGCCGCAGTCGCGTCAGATCGCGCGCGCGATCACGGCGCAAGGCGTCGCGGTCGACACGCTGTTCTTTCCGGACGACTACAGTCCGGCCCTGCCGCATGAATATCAGTTCGATCTCGACGGCAAGGCGGGAGAACAGGCGTTCGAAAGGCTGACGGCATTCCTGGACCGATTGGCCAACCAGCCGCAATGACCGGCATCCGGAACTCCGACATGTGTTCAGCCGCGCCGATAGATCCAAAGCTGCGTCGGCGGAATGTTGCGGATGACGAAATGGAAATGCTCGACCGTATAGTCGCCGCGGCCGGGCGGGATCGGCGACAGCGGCCCGTAAGTCAGTTGCACGATCGGCCGGCCCGCCGGGATGCGGTCGAGCAGGCTCTCGACATAGGCGATGCGCTGGGCGACCGGGAAATTGAGCAGAGGCACGCCCGATATCACAGAATCGAAGATCAGGTCGCACCTGTCGCCAAGCGTCGCGTCGAGATTGAAGGCGTCGCCCTCGATGACGTTGACGCCTGGATAAAGCTGACGCAGATGGCGCACGAAATCAGTGGCATATTCGACTGCGTAGAGATTCTCAGGCTTTATGCCCTGCGCGAGAATGGCGCGTGTGATGACGCCTGTGCCGGGCCCGACCTCGAGCACCGGCAGGCCGGATTTCGGATCGACGATCGAGGCCATCTTGCGCGCGGTGACGGAACTGGTCGGGACGATCGAACCGACCGCCTTCGGCTTGTCGATCCAGCCCTTGAAGAACTTCAACTCGTCGTCGAACTTTTCCGCCAGCGTCTTTCGCAGTCCGGGACTACGCGTCATCGAAAGTCCTCCTCAACGCTCCCTCGCATGCTACTTAACAGCTACGAGGTGCAAGACAAGGCGAATCCCCGGATAAGGTGTTGATGACGCTCGGGAAGCGTTTTCCAGGGATCAGCTTCGGTGCTCGCCGAACGTTTCGAAAAAGTCCTTCATGCGGGCGAAAAATCCGCTCGACTGAGGCGAATTGTCCTTTGAGGAAAGCTGCTCGAATTCTTCCAGCAATTCGCGCTGGCGGCGCGAAAGGTTCTGCGGCGTCTCAACCACGGTCTGGATGTAGAGGTCGCCAATATTGGGCTGGCGCAGCACCGGCATGCCCTTGCCCTTGAGGCGGAACTGGCGACCGTTCTGGGTGCCTTCCGGCACCTTCACCTTCGTCTGGGTACCGTCCAGTGTCGTCACCTCGAACGAGCCGCCAAGCGCTGCCGTTGTCATCGAGATCGGCACCTTGCAATAAAGATCGGCGCCGTCGCGCTGGAAGAATTCGTGCGGCTTGACCGCGAGGAATATGTAGAGATCGCCGGACGGGCCGCCGCGTAGGCCGGCCTCGCCCTCATTGGCCAGCCGGATGCGGGTGCCGTCCTCGATGCCGGCAGGGATGTTTACCGACAGCGAGCGCTCCTCGGTGACACGGCCCTGGCCGGCGCATTTCGGGCACGGATCCTTGATGGTCTGGCCGCGCCCCTGGCATTGCGGGCAGGTGCGCTCGATCGAGAAGAAGCCTTGCGTGGCGCGCACCTTGCCGTGGCCGTTGCACATCGAGCAGGTGACGGGCTGGGTGCCGGGCTTGGCGCCGCTGCCGGAGCATTCCGAGCACGAGATCGAGGCCGGCACGCGAATCTGCGCGGTCTTGCCGGAAAATGCCTCCTCCAGCGTGATTTCCATATTGTAGCGCAGGTCGGCGCCGCGCTCGCGGCCGCCGGACGAGCGGCGCTGGCGCCCGCCCATCATGTCGCCGAAAATGTCTTCGAAAATGTCGGCGAAGCCGCCGGCGCCAAAGCCCTGCGCCCCGCCATTCATGCCGCCGTGCTCGAAGGCCGCGTGGCCGAAGCGATCATAGGCGGCACGCTTTTGCGGGTCCTTCAGCGTTTCGTAGGCTTCGTTGATTTCCTTGAACTTGTGCTCGCAGGCATGGTCGCCTGGGTTGCGGTCGGGATGGAACTGCATGGCCAACTTGCGGAAAGCGCTCTTGAGCTCCTTCTCGTCGGCGCCCTTTTGCACGCCCAGCGTTTCGTAAAAATCAGCTTTCATGTTTTCCCGCAGTCCGGATAGTCAACGTCTTGAAGCATCGTTGCGTCGTTTGCCGGCACGCTGTTCCGATTTAGGTGTGATGGAGCCGCGATGCCAGTGTCTACGAGGCTTTGTCCGCATTTTTTCGGGGAGCTCCGCGTTTTTCTGGCAAAGGGTTGCAAAAAAGCCCGGCTGCGCGCCGGGCTTTTTGCTTACCTTTACCGTCAGGCGGTTCAGGCCGACTTCTTCTTCTCGTCGTCCTCGTCGATTTCCTCGAAATCGGCATCGACGACGTCGCTGTCCTTGGCGGCGTCAGCCTTGGCGTCGGCCTCGGCGGCTTCCTTCTGCGAAGCCTCGTACATGGCCTGGCCGAGTTTCATCGAGACTTCGGCGAGCGTCTGCGTCTTGGCCTCGATCTCGGTCACATCGTCGCCTTCGGCAGCGGTCTTCAATGCCGCGATCGCATCGGCAATCGCCGTGCGGTCGGCCTCGGAAACCTTCTCGCCATATTCCTTCAGCGACTTCTCCGAGGAATGCACCAGCGCCTCGGCCTGGTTGCGGGCCTCGACCAGCGCGCGCCGCTTCTTGTCCGCTTCGGCATTAGCCTCGGCGTCCTTGACCATCTTCTCGATGTCGGCGTCCGAAAGGCCGCCAGACGCCTGGATGCGGATCTGGTGCTCCTTGCCGGTGCCCTTGTCCTTGGCCGAGACGTTGACGATGCCGTTGGCGTCGATGTCGAAGGTGACCTCGATCTGCGGCACACCGCGCGGCGCAGGCGGGATGCCGACCAGATCGAACTGGCCGAGCGCCTTGTTGTCGGCGGCCATTTCACGCTCGCCCTGGAAGACGCGGATGGTCACCGCCGACTGCGAATCCTCGGCCGTGGAAAACACCTGGCTCTTCTTCGTCGGGATCGTCGTGTTGCGTTCGATCAGCCGCGTAAACACGCCGCCCAGCGTCTCGATGCCGAGCGACAGCGGCGTCACGTCGAGCAACAGCACGTCCTTGACGTCGCCCTGCAGCACGCCGGCCTGGATGGCGGCGCCCAATGCAACAACTTCATCCGGGTTGACGCCCTTGTGCGGCTCCTTGCCGAAGAACTGCTTCACGATCTCCTGGATCTTGGGCATGCGGGTCATGCCGCCGACCAGGACGACTTCGTCGATTTCGCCGGCCTTCAGGCCGGCATCCTTGAGCGCCGCCTTGCAGGGATCGATCGTGCGCTGGACGAGATCCTCGACCAGGCTCTCGAACTTCGCCCGCGTCAGCTTCAGCGTCAGGTGCTTGGGGCCGGTGGCATCGGCGGTGATGAAGGGCAGGTTGATTTCGGTCTGCGTGGTGGAGGACAGCTCGATCTTGGCCTTTTCAGCCGCTTCCTTGAGGCGCTGCAGGGCGAGCTTGTCGTTCCGCAGGTCGATGCCCTGTTCCTTCTTGAACTCGGCCGCCAGATATTCGACCAGGCGCATGTCGAAATCCTCGCCGCCGAGGAAGGTGTCGCCATTGGTCGACTTCACCTCGAACACGCCGTCGCCGATTTCGAGCACCGAAATGTCGAACGTGCCGCCGCCAAGGTCATAGACGGCAATCGTCTTGCCTTCCTTCTTGTCCAGTCCATAGGCAAGTGCGGCCGCCGTCGGCTCGTTGATGATGCGCAGCACTTCGAGGCCGGCGATCTTGCCGGCATCCTTGGTCGCCTGGCGCTGGGCGTCGTTGAAATAGGCCGGAACGGTGATGACCGCCTTCTCGACCTTCTCGCCGAGATAGGCCTCCGCCGTTTCCTTCATCTTCTGCAGGATCATCGCCGAGATCTGGCTGGGCGACTGCTTCTTGCCGCCGGCCTCGACCCAGGCATCGCCATTGTCGCCCTTGACGATCTTGTAGGGGACAAGCTTCTTGTCCTTCTCCGTCACCGGATCGTCGTAGCGGCGGCCGATCAGGCGCTTGACCGCGAAAATGGTGTTTTCAGGATTGGTGACCGCCTGGCGCTTGGCCGGCTGGCCGACGAGGCGCTCGCCGTCGCTGTTGATGGCGACGATGGAAGGGGTCGTACGGGCGCCTTCCGCATTCTCGATGACCTTGGATTCCTTGCCATCCATGATGGCGACACAGGAGTTGGTTGTTCCCAGATCGATACCGATTACTTTTGCCATTGTTCTAATCTCTCCGCTAAGCAGGCTCTCAGGACCCGTACAGGCGTTCCGACGAAAGCCCCTGTTCACAAGAAATTCCGCTCCGGCAACCGGCATTCGGCGCTGGACGGCTTGGCGCGTATATAAGAACAGGCTGCGTGGCGCGCAAGCATTCTGCGCAAGGCTTTCACCATTCATCGCGGTTGATCGGATCCGGGACCGGCAGGCCCGTATTTTCCGGCGGTGATCCAGCCGGCCCGGCCCCGGCCCATGAACCTTTCTGCCTCGCCCCGCGACAGACGCTCAGGTGCCGCGCGGTGCGGCCCCGGAAAGTAAAGCCCCATGACCACAGATCCAGAGGCTCCATGGTCTCAGGGAACAGCAGGAGCTCAGCGCGACCTTCGCCTTCCCATGACCTGTGGGGGGAGATCCATGTCTTGCGGCCACGGGGCGTTCGTGCGCTCTCGTGGCGGCCGTTTGCGCCGCGCCATCCAGGCTGCCAGCGGATTGTCGATCTTGGCGCTCGCCGCTGGGCTGAAGAAGCCCGATCTGCAGAAGGTGAAACAAGGCAACCGCAAGCTCTTCCTGCCACGGACGGCCAGGCCGCGGCGCCATTCGAACTGAACTCCAAGGCCGTGCACTGGAAAGGCCTTGGAGGAAAGGTCTGCACCAGAAGAGAAGTGGCTCGCACCGCTTCTCGCCTTCTGCGCGGACGCCGGATTCCTGTCGACAAGCGGCGCCGAGATGATTACGCCGAAGGGGTCTCAACAACGGGAAGCGGACATGGCTCAAAAAACCCTGATCGCGCCATCGGTGCTGGCGTCCGATTTCTCGAAGCTCGGCGACGAGGTCGAGGCGGTGACGGCCGCCGGCGCCGACTGGATCCACCTCGACGTCATGGACGGGCATTTCGTCCCGAACATCACCTTCGGGCCACCGGTGATCAAGGCGATCCGCAACCGCACCAAGGCCTTCTTCGACTGCCATCTGATGATCGCCCCGGCCGATCCTTATCTGGCCGCCTTCGCCGACGCCGGCTGCGACGGCATCACGGTGCACGCCGAAGCCGGGCCACATCTCGACCGGTCGCTGCAAACGATCAAAAACCTTGGCAAGAAGGCCGGTGTGTCACTCAACCCCGCGACACCGGAGACGATGATCGAATACGTGCTTGACCGGCTTGATCTGATCCTGATCATGACGGTCAATCCGGGGTTCGGCGGCCAGGCCTTCATTCCGGCGATCGTCGACAAGGTGAAGCGGGTGAAGGCGCTGATCGGCGGCAGGCCGATCAGGATCGAGATCGACGGCGGCATCTCGCCCGAAACTGCGCCCCTGGTCACTGCCGCCGGCGCCAGCGTGCTGGTCGCCGGTGCGGCCATCTTCAAGGGCGGCAGCGTCGAGGCCTACCGGGCAAACATCGAGGCAATCAGGATAGCGGCGGACAAGGCGGCCGGCTGACCGCCGCCGTCCGGCCGGAGACGCCGCTCGGGCTAAACATGAGCAACCATCTGTTTGATGCTTTCCGTGCCCGGATGCCCGCGCGCGGACGCCTTTTGATGGAGGCAGAGGACGGGCGCTCGATCAGCTATGGCGATATGCTGGCGCGCTCCGCTCAACTGGCGCATGCGCTGTCGCGGCTGGGCGTCGAAGCCGGCGACCGCGTCGCCGTTCAGGTCGAGAAGAGCCCGCAGGCCATTTTCCTCTACCTCGCCTGCCTGCGTGCCGGCGCGATCTTCCTGCCGCTCAACACCGCCTATACGCTGACCGAGCTCGATTATTTTTTCAGGGATGCCGAGCCGCGACTGGTCGTCTGCGAGCCGGCGCGAGTGACCGAGATCGGCGCTTTGGCGCAGGCCTCGGGCGCTGCGGTCGCGACACTCGGCAGCCAGGGCGAGGGTTCGTTGACCGATCGCGCCTCTGAGGCGGCCGTGGACTTTCACGATGTGGCGCGCGGGCCGGACGACCTTGCTGCGATCCTCTACACGTCCGGCACCACCGGCCGTTCGAAAGGCGCCATGCTCAGCCACGAAAACCTCGCCTCGAATGCGCGGGTGCTGGTCGACCTCTGGCGCTTCACCGCCGCAGACGTGCTGGTTCACGCGCTGCCGGTTTTCCACACGCATGGCCTTTTCGTCGCCACCAATGTCGTCCTGATGGCCGGCGCCTCGATGCTGTTCGAAACCAAATTCGACCCGGCCCGCATCGTCTCGCTGCTGCCGCGCGCCACCGTCCTGATGGGCGTGCCGACCTTCTACGTCCGCCTGCTGCAGCAGGACGGTTTGAACCGGCAAGCGGCGAAAAACATCCGCTTGTTCATTTCCGGATCGGCGCCGCTTTTGGCCGAGACGCACAGAGCCTGGCGAGAGCGCACCGGCCACGCCATCCTCGAGCGCTACGGCATGACCGAGACCAACATGAACACGTCGAACCCTTACGAGGGCGAGCGGCGTGCCGGCACGGTTGGCTTCCCGTTGCCCGGCGTCTCCCTGCGCATCGCCGATCCCGACGGCGGCGAAACACTTGCCCGGGGCGAGGTCGGCATGATCGAGGTCAAGGGCCCGAACGTCTTTTGCGGCTACTGGCGCATGCCGGAAAAGACCAGGGCCGAATTCCGTGACGATGGTTTCTTCATCACCGGCGATCTGGGGCTGATCGATGCCGACGGCTATGTCCACATCGTCGGTCGCGGCAAGGACCTGATCATTTCGGGCGGCTACAATATCTATCCAAAGGAAGTCGAGAGCGAGATCGACGCGCTGCCTGGTGTTGCCGAAAGCGCTGTCATCGGCGTCGCCCATCCGGATTTCGGCGAAGGCGTCACCGCGGTCGTGGTGCGGGCGCCGGGCTCGACCATCAGCGCCGCGGGGCTCATCGAGGCCATCGCCGGGCGCCTCGCCAGGTACAAGCATCCGAAACGGGTGATCTTCGTCGACGAGCTGCCACGCAACACGATGGGCAAGGTGCAGAAGAACCTGCTGCGCGAAACCTACAAGGACCTCTATACGTCCAAAGCCGGCTAACCCTAACGAGCAGGGCTGGTTGCAAAAACCCTGGCGCCATCGATCCACACGCTTTTAATGTCCACATCGTCCGACAGCGAAACGATGTTGGCGGCGGTGCCTTTGGCGAAACGCCCGAGCCAGTGCGACTGGCCGATCGCTTGCGCCGGATAGAGCGAGGCCATGCGCAAGGCCTCGTCGAGGTCGAGACCGACGACGCGGTGCATGAAGCGCACCGCGGAAATCATGTCGAGATCGGCGCCCGCCAGCGTGCCGTCGGCAAGTGTCAGCCTGCCATCCTTGCGGTGGATGGTGCGGCCGTTCAGCGTGAACGAGGTCATGTCGGTGCCGATCGTCGCCATGGCGTCGGTGACGAGCAGGATCTTGCCCGGCCCCTGCTTGGCACGCAAGGCGATGGCCATGGTGGCCGGATCGACATGGATACCGTCGGCGATGATGCCGGCATAGAATGTGCCGGTATCGATTGCCGCGCCCGCCAGCCCTGGCTCGCGATTGCCGATCTGGCTCATCGCATTGAACAGATGGGTGACCACCGTTGCGCCGGCCTCGGCAAAGGCGCGAGCCGTGGCATAGCCGGTATCGGAATGGCCGATGCTGACGACAATGCCGGCTTTGCTAAGTGCCGACACCTGGCCGGGCTCGACGGATTCGGGCGCCACCGTCGTCAGCAGCACGGGCAGGTTTTTCCGTGCGGCGATCAGCATCGCCTGGTCGGGGCCTAGCATCGGCCGGATCAGGGCCGGGTCATGCGCGCCCTTGCGGGCGATCGAAAGATGCGGCCCTTCAAGATGCAGGCCCAGGAACCCTGGCATCTTCCTCCGTGCCGCCTCGGCTCCGGCCGCAACCGCGGCGGCGGTGATCTCGGACGTGTCGGTGATCAGCGTCGGCAACAGCGCCGCCGTGCCGAAGGGTGCGTGCGCCCGGCAGATGGTCTCGATCGTGGCGACGTCGGGATGGTCGTTGAGCATGACGCCGCCGCCACCATTGACCTGTAAATCGACGAAGCCAGGCGCCAGCATGCCGCCACCAGTCTCGATACGCGCAACACCGGGTGGAATAGCCCCGGCGGCAACGATGGCCTCGACGAGGCCGTCGCGCACGACAAGCGCCGCATTGTCGTGCCAGTCGTCGCCATCGAAAATCCGGGCGCCGGTCAGGGCAAAGCGATCGCTCATAGCGTTTCCGTCACCTTGCGCAGATTGGGCGGCGTGTCGGGGTCGAGGCCGCGATGGCGGGCAAAAGCCTCGACGAAACCATAGAACGACACGATCAGCGTCAGTGGATCGGTCAGCGGATGACCGGTTGCGACATGCGGCAGCGGCTGTGCGCTCCTTGCCTTGTTCGACGTCACAAAGACGGCGGCGCCCTTGCCGGCCAGGCTGTCGGCGGCATCAGCCACCGACGGTTCGGACGCATCGCGAGCAGCCAGAGCCAGCACCGGGAAGCCGGGACCGACCAGCGCCAGCGGGCCGTGCATGACCTCGGCGGCACTATAGGCTTCCGCGTGCATGGCGCAGGTTTCCTTGAATTTCAGCGCCGCCTCGTTGGCGATCGCCGCCGACGGGCCACGGCCAAGGATGAACAGCGATTTCGGCGTCTCGAGTGCCGCAGCCAGCGCCATCCAGTCGCACGCGATCGCCTTGCGAAAATGCTCCGGCAGGCGGGCAAGTGCTGCCAGAAGTTTGTCGTCGCCGGTGCAATGCGCCATCAAGGCGAGCCCTGCGACGGCCGAATTGACGAAGGTCTTCGTCGCCGCAACGCTGCGCTCCGGTCCGGCCAGGATGTCGATCGCGTAATCCGAGGCTCGCGCGAGCGGCGAATCGGCAGTGTTGGTGATGGCGACGGTCAGCGACCCGCCGGCCCGCGCCGCCTGCGCCATTGCGACGATGTCCGGGCTCTTGCCGGACTGCGAGATCGCCAGGCAGGCCGAGCCGCCCAGCTTCAGCTTGGCGCCATAGATCGAGGCGATCGACGGGCCGACCGATGCAACCGCCAGCCCGGCGGTCAGCTCCACGGCATATTTCATGAAGGTCGCGGCATGGTCGGACGAACCGCGCGCCACGGTGACGACGAAATTCGGGTCGCGCTCGCGAATGTCGCGCCCGGCCTCGGTCAGCACCGCGGCCGAGCCGTCGAGCAGGCGCGCGGTGGCCTCCGGGATCTCGTCGATCTCGCGCCGCATATGGGTAATTGTTGCGCTCATGACCGGCCCTCTTCGCCCGGCCCGCTTAGCCGGAGTTCGGCGACAAAATCATAGGCGTCGCCTCTGTAGATGGAGCGGGTGAACTCGATCACCTTGCCGCTCGCCAGATAGGAGATACGCTCGATATGCAGCCCGGCAATGCCTGGCGGCACTTCGAGCAGATGCGCATCGCCATCGCCGAGATTGGTGGCGGAAATGCGCTGCACCGCCCGCACCGGTCTGTTGCCGGTCTGTTCCAGCGCCGCGTAGAGCGACGAACCGATCGCCGCCGGATCGGGCAGCACGCTTGTTGATAGCGAGGCGCGCTCGATCGCCAGCGGCGTGTCGTTGGCAATGCGCAGGCGCGCCACGCGCGCCACCAATTCGTTCGATGCCAGGCCGAGCACCATCATCTCGTCGGGCGACGGCGGATAGAGGCCGCGGTCGAGCCAGGCTGAACGCACCGCCATGCCGCGCCGCGCCATGTCTTCGGTAAACGAGGTCAGCATCGACAGCGACTGCTCGACGCGCTCCATGCGCGGCGCAACGAAGGTGCCGGAACCATGGCGCTGGACGAGGATGCCGCCCTTGACCAGGTCCTGCACCGCCTTGCGCACGGTGACGCGCGAAATGTCGGCCTTGCTGGCGATGTCGCGCTCGGAAGGCAGCGCATCGCCCGGTCCGATCAGCCCGCGTTTGACCGCATCCTCGATGCTCTTCCTCAGCTGCAGATAGAGCGGCGCGCCGCTTTGCGACGATTGTTTCAGCGCCGTGAATATCTGGTCGGCGGCCTCGCTCATCGCGCTGTCTCCGCCGTGTTTGCGAAAATCCGAACCGCCATCTGCACCGCGCCGCCCAGCGCGTCGTCGAGCGGCGGTTTCAGCAGCGCCCGGTAGCGGGCCGACAGGCGCGGCGCGTAAAGCGGCGCCAGCCCGCCGAGCAGGCAGAGCGGATCGTCGCCGCCCAGGTCGAGTACGCCAAGCGCTGCCTCGACATCGGCGACCGCCTTGTCGAGGATCCAGATAGCGACGACGTCGCCTTTTTCGGCGTGTTCGAACACCTTGGGCGCGAAGCCGCCGAAATCGCCGGGCTTGGCGTTGGTGGTGAATTCGACCACATCCTCGGGATTGTTGCGGAAGATGGCGAGCATGGCCTGCGTCAGCGGCGAGCCTTCGCGGATGCCGTCATAGGCGAGCAGCGTCTGCTCGAGCAGGTCGCGGCCGATGCGGGCGCCGCTGCCCTGGTCGCCGACCTGGAACCCCCAGCCGCCGATGGCGCGCGACTTGCCTTGTCTGCGCGCCATATAGGCGGTGCCGGTGCCGAGGATGGCCATGGCGCCGTCGCCGGAGCCGACCGCACCTTCCAGCGCGATTTCGGCGTCGGTCTCGACACGGCTGATGCGGAACGGCAGGATCGCTTCGAGCTGCTGCCTATAGGTGCCGACATTGGCGCCGGCCAGGCCGAGAACGGCCGGCGTTTGCGGGATCAGTGCGGGATCCCTGCCCGCGGCGACAAAGGCCTGCTGCGCCGCATCGACGATGTTCGTCCTGGCGCCGGTGAGATCGGTGCGGATGTTGGCGGCGCCGCTTTTGGCGCGGCCGAGGACGCTGCCGTCGGCCGTTGCAAGGGCCGCCCTGCAGCTGGTGCCGCCGCCATCGATGCCGAGCACGAATTTCACGCGATTTCTCCTCGGGGCGGATAATACCAATAAAATACCAATAGCCAAGGGTTAATTTCCATTTCAAAAAAGTTAAGGCCTAGTTTGTTGAGAAATCAGCGGATTTCGTCTGCAGGCCTATCCCGACGCAGGGATTTCATTAATGCGTGTGGACAAGTGGTATTTTTTTGGTATTGTTTTCTGGATTGGAGGACAGCGGATGGCCGAAACGCGCACCGAAGCGCTTCACCGCAATGCCGAGGGACTGGACATCCAGGCCCCGGACGCCATCCTTTCCTCTTTGGCCAACGCACAGATCGAGGCCGCCAAGGCCGTACGCGGCGCCATTCCTGCCATTGCCGCGGCCGCCGAAATTATCGCAACCCGGCTGAAAAGCGGCGGCAAGCTCGCCTATGCGGCCGCCGGCAGCTCGGGCCTGATGGCATTGGCCGATGCGCTGGAACTGCCGGGCACTTTCGGTATCCAGCGCGACCGCATCGCCATCCTGATCGCCGGCGGCGACGAAGCTTTCAGGACACTGGCCGGCGGGCCTGAGGATGACCTTGACGAAGCTTCGGCAGCGGTCGCCGCCGCCGGCATCGGCAGTAGCGATTGCCTGATCGCCGTCTCGGCCAGCGGCTCGACACCTTACGCTGTCCGGGCGATCGAGGAAGCCAGGCGCCGCGGTGCGGCGACGATTGCCGTCGCCAACAACAGGGATGCGCCGCTGCTGCGGCTGGCCGACATCGCCATCCTGCTCGAAACGCCGCCGGAGCTGATTGCCGGCTCGACGCGCATGGGCGCCGGCACCGCCCAGAAGATCGCGCTCAACATGCTGTCGACGCTGGCCGCCATCCATCTCGGCCATGTCCATGACGGCTACATGGTCAACCTCATGGCCGACAACATCAAGCTGCGCGACCGCGCCGCACGCATCGTCGCCGCCGTCAGCGGGCGCGACAAGGACGAGGCGGCGCGCCTGCTCGAAAAGAGCGGCGGCGTCGTCAAGACCGCCATTCTGCTCGCCGCCGGCGCCACCAGCGCCGACGCGGCCGAGAAGATACTGGAAGGGACCGGCCACAAGCTGCGGCCAGCCCTTTCCGCGATCGAGGGGAGCAAGGGGCGCAATGCCTCTGTTCTCATCAAAACCGAACCTGAAAAAGGTCAACAGGGAGACTGAGCATGACAACGAAGCTACTGACGGCACTTCTTCTCGGCACCAGCATTCTCGGCTCCGCCGGGGTGGCTTACGCCGACGACGTAACGCTCAACATCGAGAGCTGGCGCGGCGACGACCTTGCCATCTGGAAGGACAAGCTGATCCCGGCCTTCGAAGCCAAGAACCCGGGCATCAAGGTGGTGTTCGCGCCGTCGGCGCCAACCGAATATGACGCCGCCCTCGGCGCCAAACTCGCCGCCGGCTCGGCCGGCGACCTGATCACCTGCCGCCCGTTCGACAAGTCGCTGGAGCTCTTCAAGAAGGGCAACCTCGCCGACATCTCGACCCTGCCCGGCATGGATAACTTTTCCGACGTCGCCAAGGCCGCCTGGCAGACCGACGACGGCAAGTCGAGTTTCTGCGTGCCGATGGCCTCCGTCATCCATGGCTTCATCTACAACAAGGACGCCTTCGACAAG
This sequence comes from Mesorhizobium sp. M0208, assembly GCF_040322015.1. Classification (NCBI taxonomy): domain Bacteria; kingdom Pseudomonadati; phylum Pseudomonadota; class Alphaproteobacteria; order Hyphomicrobiales; family Phyllobacteriaceae; genus Mesorhizobium; species Mesorhizobium sp. M0208. Next base: position 26,223 of record NZ_JAMYSP010000001.1, read on the forward strand.
CTCGGCATCAAGGTGCCGGAGACGCGCGACGAATTCTTCGCCGCGCTCGACAAGATCAAGGCCGACGGCACCTACATCCCGATGGCGATGGGCACCAAGGACCTCTGGGAAGCGGCGACCATGGGCTACCAGAACATCGGCCCGAACTACTGGAAGGGCGAGGAAGGCCGCCTGGCGCTGATCAAGGGCGAGCAGAAGCTGACTGATCCGCAGTGGGTCGAGCCCTTCAAGGAACTGGCCAGGTGGAAGGACTATCTCGGCGACGGCTTCGAGGCGCAGACCTATCCGGACAGCCAGAACCTGTTCACGCTCGGCCGCGCCGCCATCTACCCGGCCGGCTCGTGGGAGATCGGCCTGTTCAACACGCAGGCGCAGTTCAAGATGGGCGCCTTCCCGCCGCCGGTGCAGAAGGCCGGCGACACCTGCTACATCTCCGACCACACCGACATCGGCATGGGCCTCAATGCGGCCTCGAAGAATGCGGATGCGGCCAAGACCTTCCTGTCCTGGGTGGCCTCGCCGGATTTCGCCACCATCTACGCCAACGCGCTGCCGGGCTTCTTCAGCCTGAACAACACCCCGGTGAAGATGGAAGACCCGCTGGCCCAGGAATTCGTCTCCTGGCGCGGCAAGTGCAAGTCGACGATCCGCTCGACCTACCAGATCCTGTCGCGCGGCACGCCGAACCTCGAAAACGAGACGTGGGTTGAATCGGCCAACGTCATCAACGGCACCGACACGCCGGAAGCTGCCGCCAAGAAGCTGCAGGACGGCCTCGACAGCTGGTATAAGCCGGCGAAGTAAGAGCGCGGCGAAGCGTTGTCTCCCCCCTCGATGGGGAGATGTCGCCGAAGGCGACAGAGAGGGTCGGTCGAGGCAGGCTGCGGCTTGATCGCTGCTGGAAAGCACGGTCGAAACCACGATGGCGGGCCGCATCGGCCGACCCCACCCGCCTCGCTGTGCGAGGCACCCTCCCCTCGAGGGAGAGGAGGCGCCGCGCCCTTTGACGGCAATTGCAAGACCTGATCCGGGGACCGAATGCATGGCCGCAGCACCGAAAAGACCGTTCCGTTGGCATATCGGCGTTTTCCTGGCGCCGGCGTTGCTGGTCTATACGGCGATCATGATCCTGCCTCTGGCCGGCACGCTGCAGCTTTCCTTGTTCCGCAACATCAATCAGTCGCAGGTCTTCGTCGGACTGGAAAATTTCCGCATGCTGTTCGGTGATCCCAACTGGTCGGTCAATTTCTGGAACGCCCTCAGGAACAATGTCTGGTTCTTCGTCATCCATATGCTGGTGCAGAACCCGATCGGCGTCCTATTGGCCGCACTTCTGTCCAGCCCCAGGCTGCGGTTTTCCGCCTTCTACCGCACGGCGATCTTCGTGCCGACGATCCTGTCCTTCGTCATTGTCGGCTTCGCCTGGAAGCTGATCCTGTCGCCGCTATGGGGCGTGGCGCCGCATATGATGGACCTTGTCGGCCTGAAAAGCCTGTTCACGCCCTGGCTCGGCAAGGCACAATATGCGCTGACCGCGCTCAGCCTGATCTCGGTGTGGCAGTTCGTCGGCATCCCGATGATGCTGATCTATGCGGCACTGCTGTCCATTCCCGAAGAGGTGATCGAAGCGGCCGAATGCGACGGCATTACCGGGATGGCGCAGTTCTGGAAGATCAAGCTGCCGCTTATCCTGCCGTCGATCGGCATCATCTCGATCCTGACCTTCGTCGGCAATTTCAACGCTTTCGACCTGATCTACACCGCGCAAGGCGCGCTGGCCGGGCCGAACTATTCAACGGATATTCTCGGCACCTTCCTCTACCGCGCCTTCTTCGGTTTCCAGCTGCAGGTCGGCGATCCCAACATGGGCGCGGCGATCGCCACGATGATGTTCCTGATCATCCTCGGCGGCGTCTGCGTCTACCTGTTCCTCGTGCAGACGCGCTTGCGTCGCTACCAGTTCTGAGGCGCGACATGAGCACCGCAACCCGCTCGCTGCCCCGCATCATTGGCGCCCACGCGATCCTGTTGACCTACACCGCCATCGCGCTGTTTCCGGTCATCCTCGTCATCATGAATTCGTTCAAATCGCGCGCAGGGATTTTCGGCGCGCCGCTGACGCCGCCAACGCCAGGGACCTTCGACCTGATCGGCTACGCCACGGTGATCGGCCAGGGCGACTTCATCCACTATTTCCAGAACAGCCTAGTCGTCACCGTCGCCTCGCTGTTCTTCGTGCTTCTGTTCGGCGCCATGGCTGCGTTCGCACTGTCGGAATACCGCTTCCGCGGCAATTCGCTGATGGGGCTCTATCTGGCGCTCGGCATCATGATCCCGATCCGCCTCGGCACCGTCGCCATCCTGCAGCTGATGGTGGCGAGCGGGCTGGTTAACACGCTGACGGCGCTGATCCTGGTCTACACGGCGCAGGGCCTGCCGCTTGCCGTCTTCATCCTGTCGGAATTCATGAAGCAGGTCTCGGACGATCTGAAGAATGCGGGCAGGATCGACGGCCTGTCTGAATACACCATCTTTTTCCGGCTGGTGCTGCCGCTGGTGCGCCCATCGATGGCGACGGTCGCGGTCTTCACCATGATCCCGATCTGGAACGATCTGTGGTTCCCGCTGATCCTGGCGCCGTCGGAGGAGACCAAGACAGTGACGCTCGGCGCCCAGCTGTTCCTCGGCCAGTTCGTCACCAACTGGAACGCCATTCTGGCGGCACTGTCGCTGGCGATCATGCCGGTGCTGATCCTCTACGTCATCTTCTCGCGGCAGCTGATCCGCGGCATCACTTCGGGAGCGGTCAAGTGAGTTCGCAACAACCTCTGCGCGTCGTCGTCGCCGGTCTCGGCAATATGGGCCGCAGCCATGCGCTGGCCTACCATACCAATCCGGGCTTCGAGATCGCAGCACTGGTCAATCGCTCCGACGTGCCGTTGCCGGGCGGGCTCGCCAGTTATGGCATCAGGCGCTCCTTTGACCAGGCGTTGCGCGACGAGAGTCCTGACGTCGCCTGCATCGCCACCTATTCCGACAGCCATGCCGACTATGCGGTGAGGGCGTTCGAGGCCGGCTGCCATGTCTTCGTCGAAAAGCCGCTGGCAACCACCGTCGCCGATGCAAAGCGCGTGGTCGCGGCAGCCAAGGCCAACGGCAAAAAACTGGTGATCGGCTACATCCTGCGCCATCACCCGTCCTGGATCCGGCTGATCGCCGAGGCGCGCAAGCTCGGCGGCCCTTACGTGTTCCGAATGAACCTCAACCAGCAATCCTCCGGCCATAGCTGGGAGACGCACAAGCAGCTGATGCAGACGACGTCGCCGATCGTCGATTGCGGCGTGCATTATCTCGACGTGATGCTGCAGATCACCGACGCCAGGCCGGTCGAGGTGCGCGGCATGGGGCTGCGGCTGACCGACGAGATTGCGCCCACGATGTATAATTACGGCCACCTGCAGGTGCTGTTCGACGATGGTTCGGTCGGCTGGTACGAGGCCGGCTGGGGGCCGATGATCTCGGAGACGGCCTTCTTCGTGAAGGACGTGATCTCGCCCAATGGCTGCGTGTCGATCGTCATGAAGGAGGGCGTCAGGTCCGACGACATCGACACCCACACCAAGACCTCGACCATCCGCCTGCACAGTGCGGCGACCGGCGCGGACGGCAAGTTCGCCAAACCGGACGAGATGCTGTCGATGGAGGGCGAGCCTGGCCATCAGGATCTCTGCGATCTCGAACAGGCATTTGTGCTCAAGGCGATCCGCGAGGATCTCGACTTGACCCGCCATATGGACGACGCGGTGAAGTCGCTCGCCGTCTGCCTTGCCGCCGACGAGAGCGTACGCAGCGGCCTCGCCGTGAAACTCTAGAACAGGGACGAAGCCGTGGGCTCGCTGAACATCGAGAATGTCAAAAAGGCCTTCGGGCCGGTAGAGGTGCTGAAGGGCATCAACCTCGAGGTGACGGATGGCGAGTTCGTCGTCTTCGTCGGTCCATCCGGCTGCGGAAAGTCGACGCTGCTCAGGGTCATTGCCGGGCTGGAGGACTCGACCTCGGGCCGCGTGGTGATCGACGGGGCGGACGTCTCCGCCACCCCGCCGGCCAAACGCGGCATCGCCATGGTGTTCCAGACCTATGCGCTCTATCCGCATCTGACGGTGAAGAACAACATGGGCCTCGGCCTCAAGCAGGCGGGCACACCGGCGGCCGAGATCGACCGCCGCATCGGCATCGCCTCGTCGATGCTGTCGCTGGAGCCCTACCTCGAGAGGCGGCCGGCCGAGCTTTCCGGTGGTCAGCGCCAGCGCGTCGCCATCGGCCGCGCCGTGGTGCGCGAGCCCAAGCTTTTTCTGTTCGACGAGCCGCTGTCCAACCTCGATGCCGCGCTGCGCGTCAACACCAGGCTGGAGATCGCCCAGCTGCACCGTCGGCTGAAGGCCACGATGATCTATGTCACCCACGACCAGGTCGAGGCGATGACACTGGCCGACAAGATCGTCGTGCTGAACGCGGGAAAGATCGAGCAGATCGGCGGACCGATGGAGCTTTACAATTCGCCGGCAAATGAATTCGTCGCCGGCTTCATCGGCTCACCGAAGATGAACTTCGTCGACGGGGCCAGGCTTGGCGAGACGGCCAAGACCATCGGTGTCCGTCCCGAGCACCTGACCGTCGATGCGAAATCCGGTGCCTGGAAAGGCACGGTTGTCCATGCCGAACATCTTGGCGCCGACACCAATCTCTATCTCGACTGCGAGAAGGCTGGCTTGATCACCGTGCGCATTTTTGGCGTCTATAACGCCGAACCTGGCGCCACGCTGTACGCGACGCCGGATCCGGCGAAGACGTACCGGTTTGGGGCCGATGGGAGGGTGCTGAAGTAGCCCTCTTTTCCTTCTCCCACAAGGAGAGAAGGGAGGGTGCGCTACACGTCAGCCCTGAACGTCTGCTTCTGGATGCCCAGCCCTTCGATGCCGAGCTCGACGACGTCGCCGGGCTTCAGGAACACCGGCGGCTTCATGCCGAGGCCGACGCCGGGCGGCGTGCCGGTCGAGATGATGTCGCCGGGGTGCAGCGACATGAACTGGCTGAGATAGGACACGAGATAAGCGACGCCGAAGACCATGGTCTTGGTCGAGCCGTTTTGCATCGTCTTGCCGTTGACCGTCAGCCACATCGGAATGTTCTGCGGGTCATTGACCTCGTCCTTGGTCACCAGCCACGGACCGATCGGCCCGAACGTGTCGCAGCTCTTGCCCTTGGTCCACTGGCCCTGGCGCTCAGCCTGGAAGGCGCGCTCGGAGACGTCATGCGCGACGCAATAGCCGGCGACATAATCCAGCGCCTCGGCCTCGGTGACATACTTCGCTTTTCTGCCGATGACCACGCCGAGCTCGACCTCCCAGTCGGTCTTGACCGAGCCGCGCGGGATCAGCACGTCGTCATTCGGCCCGACAATAGCCGAGCTTGCCTTCATGAAGATGATCGGTTCCGGCGGCACGGTAGCGCCGGTTTCGGCGGCGTGGTCGGAATAGTTGAGACCGATGCAGATGAATTTGCCGGTGCCGGCGACGCAGGCGCCGATCCGCGGCTTGCCGGAAACTGCCGGCAGCGATTTCGGATCGAGCTTCGACAATGTCTCGAGCGATGCCGGGTCAAGCGTCTTGCCGGCAATGTCGGTGACATAGGCGGAGAGGTCGCGGATCGTTCCATCGGCATCGAGCAGGCCGGGGCGTTCGTTCCCCGCCTCGCCATAGCGCAGCAGTTTCATAGAATTCCTCTCCTTGATTTGAGATGAGCTTAGATCGACCAGCCACCGTCGATATTATAAGCCTGCCCCGACGTATAGGTGGCGCCGGCCAGATAGACGGCGAGATCGGCGATTTCCTCGGGCGTGCCGAGGCGGCCCATCGGCTGGCGGGCGATGAAGGCGGCGCGAGCTGCTTCGTAGTCGCCCTGCGCATGCATGCGATCCTGCAGCGACGGGCTTTCGACCGTGCCCGGACAGATCGCATTGCAGCGTATGCCCTTGCCGACATAGTCGGCGGCGACCGATTTGGTCAGACCGATGACGGCTGCCTTGGTCAGCCCGTAAACGAAGCGGTTCGGCACGCCCTTGGTCGAACTGGCCAGCGACGCCATGTTGATGATCGAGCCGTCGCCGCGTTCCAGCATGCCGGGCAGCACGGCGCGGATGGTGCGGATCATCGAGCGGACATTGAGATCATAGGCGAAGTCGAGATCGCCGTCCTTCATCTCGAGGATTGAGCCGGAATGGACGAAGCCGGCGCAATTGAACAGCACGTCGACGGTGCCGATCTCGGCAAAAGCGGCATTCACCGCCTCGTCGTTCAGCACGTCGAGCTTGCGGGTCTTGATACCGGGCGTCTTGCCGAGATCAGCGAGCACCACCTCGTTGATGTCGGTGGCATGGACGATGGCGCCGGCCTTGGCGAACGCCAGCGCACTTGCCCGGCCGATGCCTTGCGCCGCCGCCGTGACGACAACGATCTTGCCAGTCAGATCTGCCATGCTTTTCTCCTCGCCCGTCTTTAATCGTTCGGCTTTTTACCGGCACAAGGCCGGGCGCAATGTGCCAGGCGGACAGTACCATCCCGCCTGTTTCGGTATTCGCCTGCCGCCCAAATGTTTTTTCTCGGTAAAGAACATCTGTTGGCCCGTCAAGCCCGGACGTCCCCTCCGGGACACTCAGTCGCCGTAGGGCACCCAGACGTTCTTGACCTCGATCGCACGGCGCAGCAAGGCATCGCCGGCTGCTTCGCTCGATGCCCAGTCGAGGCTGTGGCCGTTGCCGGTCCAGACACGCTTGAGATTGCCGATGGACTCGGCCTCCGCCTTGGCACAGGTCTCGGCATCGGCGAACATCCAGAGCCCGTCGACATCGTCGTGCTTGGCCAGCACGCCGGCCAGCTCGGCGCTACGGCCGGTGACGATGTTGATGGCGCCCGCCGGAACGTCGGAATATTCGATGACCTGGTAGAGGTCGGTGGCAAGCAGCGGGTATTTTTCGGACGGCACGGCGACCACGGTGTTTCCCATGGCGAGCGCCGGTGCCATCAGCGAGATCAGGCCAAGCAGAGGCGCATTGTCCGGTGCGATGATGCCGACGACGCCGACTGGCTCGTGCAGCGCCAGCGTGACGGCGCGGGCCGGCGGCTGGTGGACGCGGGCCTCGAATTTGTCGGCCAGGCCGGCGTAGAGGAACAGGCGCTCGATCGACAGCTCGACCTCTTCGCGCGCCGCCTTGGCGGTCGCGCCGGTGAGCTGGGTCAAACGGGCGGCAAACTCGTCGGCGCGGCCGGAAAGATTTTCGGCCACGTAGTAGAGTACCTGGCTGCGGTTGTAGGCGGTCGCCTCCGGCCAGGCCTTGCAGGCGCGCGCGGCCGCGACGGCGTCGCGGATATCCTTGCGGTTGCCGAGACCGACCTCGCCGGCAAGCTTGCCCTTGGCGCTGGCGATGGCCAAGGAATAATTGCCGTCCGGCCGGACCTGCTTGCCGCCGATGAACAGTTTTGCCGTGCGGTCGATGGCGCCACCTTCCGCCTGCTCGACAGGTTGGGCAGAAGACGTTGCCGGTTTGATGATCGGGCCAAGCGGCAGTTTTGCCGAGAGATATTCGAACATGCCCTCGCGCCCGCCTTCGCGGCCAAAGCCGCTCTCGCGATAGCCGCCGAAACCGCAGGAGGCGTCGAACATATTGGTGCCGTTGATCCAGACGACGCCGGCCTCCAATTGCGGCGCGATGTGCAGGGCAAGATTGATGTTCTCGCTCCACACCGAAGCGGCCAGGCCATAGCGTGTGTTGTTGGCGAGCTCGATCGCTTCCTCGGTGTTGCGGAAGGTCATAGTGGCGAGCACCGGCCCGAACACCTCTTCCTGTGTCAAGATGTTAGCCGGCGAAACACCGGTCGCCAGCGTTGGCAGATGGTAATAGCCCGCGGCGGGCAGTGCCGAGTCCGGCTGCCAGCAGATCGCGCCCTGCTTGGCACCTTCGGCAATCAGGCCCTTGACGCGATCGAGCTGAGTCAAATCGACCAGCGGGCCGATATCGGTGTTCTTGTCGAGCGGGCTGCCGACGCGCAGCCGGCTCATCCGCGTCTTGACCTTGGCGATGAAGGCGTCGGCGATCCCTTCCTGCACCAGAAGGCGCGAGCCGGCACAGCACACCTGGCCCTGGTTGAACCAGATACCATCGACTAGACCCTCGACGGCGCTGTCGAGGTCGGCATCCTCGAAAACGACGAATGCCGACTTGCCGCCAAGCTCCAGCGACAGTTTCTTGCCCGAGCCGGCAGTGGCCTTGCGGATGATCTTGCCGACCTCGGACGAACCGGTGAAGGCTATCTTCTGGACGCCGGGATGGTTGACGATTGCCGCGCCCGCCTCCGGCCCGCCCTGGACGATGTTGACGACGCCCTTCGGCACGCCGGCGCGTGCGCAGATCTCGGCAAACAGGATCGCGGTGAGTGGCGTGAATTCCGCGGGTTTGAGCACCACGGTGCAGCCCGCGGCGAGCGCCGGCGCGATCTTCCAGGCGAGCATCAAGAGTGGGAAGTTCCACGGGATAATCTGGCCGACGACGCCGACACCCTTGTGGCCGGGAAAATCCCTGTCCAGCGCCTGCGCCCAGCCGGCATGATGGATAAAATGGCGGATCGCCAGCGGCACGTCGATGTCGCGGCTCTCGCGGATCGGCTTGCCATTGTCGATTGTCTCAAGCACCGCGAACAGCCGTTGGTGGCGCTGCATGGCGCGGCCGATGGCATAGAGCACTTTGGCTCGGCTGTAGCCGGTGCTGGCGCTCCATTTCGGCAGCGCTTTTGTGGCGGCCGACACCGCCGCGTCGATGTCGGCGGCACCAGCGTCCGACACCTTGGCCAGCAGCTTTCCCGAGGACGGATCGCTGGTGTCGAAGGTTTTGCCTTCGCTGGCTGCCTTCCAGTCGCCGCCGATGAACAGCGCCTTGCCGAAATCCCGCGCGGCCAGCCAGGCATCGGCCTCGTTGCGGGCTTCCGGCGCCAGCCCGTAATCCATGGCGTGATAGCGTTCGAGGATGTTCATGAAGCGCTCCGAATCACGCCATCGCGTGGCGATGATTGGCCGAGTAGTGGCCGGTCAGATGATGCTCGAGCTGGCGCTCGATATCGGTCAAAAGGCTCGATGCTCCGAAGCGGAACAGCTCCGGCTCCAGCCACGGACGGCCCAGTTCTTCCTTCATCAGCACCAGCCAATCGAGCGAGGCTTTTGCCGTGGAAATGCCACCGGCCGGCTTGAAGCCGATGAGATAGCCGGTTTCCTCGAAATAGGCGCGGATCGCGCGCACCATGGCAAGGCCGACCGGCAGCGTCGCGTTGACACTTTCCTTGCCGGTCGAGGTCTTGATGAAATCTGCACCCCCCATCATCGCCACCATCGAGGCGAGCATGACGTTGCGCAGCGTGGCGAGGTCGCCGGTACCGAGGATCACCTTCAGATGCGCCTCGCCGCAAGCGGCGCGCATCGAGACGATCTCGTTATAGAACTCCTGCCATTTCGCCCCGAATACCAAACCGCGCGGGATGACGACGTCGATCTCGTCGGCGCCGTCGCGGACCGATGCTTCGATCTCTTGCAGGCGCGTCGAAAGCGGTGCAAGTCCATGCGGGAAGGCGGTCGAAACGGCGGCGACATGGACGCCGCTGCCGCGCAGCGCTTCGACGGCGGTGGCGACGAAGGGATGATAGACGCAGACCGCCGCGGGGCGGATCTTTTCACCAGTAATGCCGAGCCCTTCGACGATGTCGCGACGGAACGGGTTGACCGCCTTGGCACAGAGCCGGCGCACGCGCTCTTCCGTGTCATTCGAGTTCAGCGTCGTCAGGTCCATGCAGGCGACGGCGCGCAGCAGCCAGGCCGCCTGGTTATCGGCCTTGATCGAGCGTCTTTTGGTCAGGCTGGCGACGCGGCGTTCCAGCGCCGAGCGGTTGACGCTGCGCATCGATTCCATGAAGCCGAGATCGAGCCTCATGCCGGGATTGCGGGCAATGCCATGGGCTTGCGGCATCGGCGCATTGGCGGCGGCGCGCGCCGGCAGCGGCGTGATCTTGGACGTGCCGAGATCGGTTTCGCGGATTGTGCTGCTCATCTCCTGCCCCTTGTTCAGCGAGTTATGCCGAAGATAGACCGTGAAGCAGCGCTTCACGAGTCCTTCAAGCGGTCATAGCGGAAAAAGACGGTCGAGGCAGCCGACTTTTGACCGTATGGTCAAAATCAGGGTCGCAAACCAGTAGACTCTGAACTGCCGCGTCTCAGCCGACGAAGGCGCGCTCGACGACGAAGCTTGCCGGATGATGCAGCGAGCCTTCCTGGAAGCCGTGGCTTTCAGCCAGCTCCTTGACGTCCTTGAGCATATGCATCGAGCCGCAGATCATGATGCGGTCGGTCTCGGGATTGAGCCTGTCGATGCCGAGATCGGTGTAGAATTTGCCCGAGCCGATCAGCGCGGTGATGCGGCCCATGCGCTCGGAGGTCTCGCGCGTCGTCGAATTATACAGCGTGACGCGGCCGCCGGTAAGCTCGCCGATCAGCGGATCGTTCTCCAGTGCGGCCACCAGTTCCTGGCCGTAGGTGAGCTCGGCATTGTAGCGGCAGGTATGGGTCAGGATAACCTGCTCGAACTTCTCATAAGTATCGGGATCGCGCAGCAGGCTGGCGAAGGGAGCAATGCCGGTGCCGGTCGAGATCATGAACAGGCGCTTGGCCGGCGTCAGCGCGTCGACCACCAGCGTGCCCGTCGACTTCTGCCGCATGATGACGGTATCGCCGATCTCGATTTTCTGCAGCTCCGAGGTAAGCGGGCCGTCCGGCACCTTGATCGAGAAGAACTCGAGTTCGTCGTCCCAGGACGGGCTGGCGATCGAATAGGCGCGGAACACTGGCTTCTCGGCATTGGGCAGGCCGATCATGACGAATTCGCCGGAGCGAAAGCGCAGCGACTGCGGCCGGGTGATGCGGAACGAAAACAGCCGGTCGGTATAATGCTTCACCGAGACCACGGTTTCGGCATAGACATTGGCCGGTATCGGGAACTGCAACGGCCGGGCGCCGGCTGCGTTGAACGCGGATGTGGTGTTCATCAAACCTAACCTTCTGGGCCGGCTCAGCGCCGGCGCCAAATCTCCACCTGCGCGCCCGAACCGGTCAGGTTCCAGCGTGCCGTTTGCACACTCCGAAGCGGTAAGCTCTTGTGTCCGGAATTTATTAGTATACAAACGATATTTGCGTCAAGACGCCGCCGTAAAACAGCTTTCCAAACTAAGGCATGTAGGCAGTTCGGGCATTTCGGGTTTCGACAATGGGACAGAATTTTTCGACGCAAGCGCTGGATTCGACTGGCAGCGTCGTCGCCGGCATCGATGTCGGCGGAACTTTTACCGACCTCCTTCTGATCGATGGCCGTGACGGTGGCCGGGTGCACATCGCCAAGACCCCGACGACAGTCGACAACCAGGCGTTCGGCGTCGTTTCGGCACTTGGCGCCACCGGATTTCCGGTCGACGGCATCGCCCTCATCGTGCACGGCACGACGACGACCACCAACGCGGTCCTGGAGCGCCGGCTGGCCAAGACCGGCATGATCACCACGCGCGGCTTTCGCGACGTCATCGAGCTTGGCCGGCGGACACGGCCGCAGGCCTATGGCATGACGGGCACCTTCGTCCCGATCATTCCGCGCAATCTGCGGCTCGAAGTGTCGGAGCGGGTCGAGGCCTCGGGCGCGGTGCGCATCCCGCTCGACGAGGCCGAAATGCGGACAGCGGTTTCACAACTGATCGCAGCCGGCTGCGAATCCCTGGTCATCCATTTCCTGCATTCCTATGCCAACCCGGCGCATGAGCGGCGCGCCGCCGAGATAGCGGCCGAGCTTTGGCCGAACGGCTACATCACGACAGGCCACGCCCTGCTTTCGGAAGCGCGCGAATTCGAACGCGGCGTGACCGCTTCGGTCAACGCTTCGGTGCAACCGATCCTCGAACGCTATGTCGAGCGGCTGCGCAAGGAGCTGGCGTCAAAAGGCTACGCCCGCGACTTCCTGATCATGAACGGCAATGGCGGCATGATCTCGGCCCGCTTTGTCACACGTGAGTCGGCCAAGACCGTCATGTCCGGCCCCGCTTCCGGCGTCATTGCTGCCGCCTATACCGGCAAACGCGCCGGCTTCGAAAACCTGGTCACCTACGACATGGGCGGCACCTCGACCGACGTGGCGCTGATCCGCAACGCCGAGCCGGCAGTGTCGAACGAGATCGAGATCGAATATGCGATGCCCATCTACGTGCCGATGGTGGCGGTGCATGCGGTCGGCGCCGGCGGCGGCTCGATCGCCCGCGTCGATGCGGCCGGCCTGATCCAGATCGGCCCGGAAAGCGCCGGCGCCAATCCCGGGCCAATCTGCTACGGACGCGGCGGCTTGGAGCCGACCATCACCGACGCCAATCTGGTGCTCGGCAGGCTGGCGCCGAAGAAGCTGCTCGCGGTGGAAAACCCGGTCACCGTCGAACGGGTCACCGGCATATTCGAGGACAGGATCGGCCGCGCCACAGGCTTGTCCGGCGTCGAAGCGGCGGGTGCGGTGCTGCGGCTCGGCAACGTGAAGATGGCCGGCGCCATCCGCATGGTCTCGGTGTCGCGCGGCCACGACCCGCGCGATTTCGCGCTGTTCGCCTTCGGCGGCGCCGGTCCGCTGCATGCGACGGCATTGGCGCGCGAACTAGGCCTGCCGAAAGTGCTGGTGCCGGCGCGGCCGGGCATCACCAATGCTCTCGGCTGCGTCGTCGCCGATCTGCGCCATGATTTCGTCAACACGGTCAACCAGCCGGTGGCCGGTCTCGATGAAACCCAACTCTACGAGATATTGGAACGGCACCGAAACGAAGGCGAGGAGCTGATCGGCAAGGAAGCGGTGAAGCCGGAAGCAATCCGTGTCACGCATTCCGCCGACATGCAGTTCATCGGCCAGACGCATATCATCAACGTGCCGCTGCCCTCGTCTGCGGTGACACGCCAGGTACTGCAGCAACTGTTCGAGAGTGCCTATTTCGCCCGCTTCAAGGTCGAGCTACCGGAAATCCGCGCCAATCTGGTCAACCTCAACACGTCGGTCACCGGCGTGCGGCCGACGATCGATCTGTCCCGGCTGATCGACCCGGCTGGGCGCGCCAAAACGCTCGAAGAGGCGCGGCGCGAGATCCGGCCGGTCTGGTATGGCGGGCGCTGGTACGATACGCCGGTCTACAGCAGGGAAAAGCTGCCGCTCGACGCAGTCATCATGGGGCCGGCGATCCTCGAACAGATGGACGCTACTACCGTGCTCGAGCCCGGCGACCGGGCGCGGTCGGATGCCGACGGCAACATCATCATCGATATCGGTGAGGCCTGAGATGGCGCAGCTCGACACTATTACGCTTTCGGTCCTCCAGGCGGCCCTGCAGCAGGTCTGCGACGAAATGGACCTGACGTTTTCGCGCGCCGCGTTCTCGCCTGTTATCGCCGAGGCCAATGACCGTTCGGATGGCATCTATTCGGCGCTCGATGGTTCGCTGATCGCGCAAGGCAGCCAGGGTCTGCCGGTGTTCGTCGGCGTCATGCAGTATTCGACCAAAACGGTGATCGAGATGATCGCCGACGGACGCTGCCTGCCGCCCGAGCCGGGCGATATCTACATCGTCAACGATCCCTATCTCGGCGGCACCCATCTGATGGATGTGCGCTTCGCCATGCCGGTCTACCGGGACGGGAAGATCTTCTGCTGGCTGTCGAACACCGGCCATTGGCCCGACATTGGCGGTTCGGTGCCGGGCGGCTTCTCCGCCTCGGCAACAGCGGTCGAGCAGGAAGGCTTGCGGTTGCCGCCGGTGAAACTGTTCAAGAAGGGCGTGCTCGACCCGGAGATCTACGCCATCATCTGCTCGAACATCCGTGTCGCCGACCAGCGCATTGGCGATATCCGCGCACAGGCGGCGGCACTACTGATCGGTCAGGACAGGCTCAACGGAATGCTGGATCGTTACGGAGATGAAACGGTTGTCGAAGCGATCGCCGAATTGCGGCGCCGCGCCGCTGAACAGATGCGCGTCAACATATCGGCCATTCCCGACGGGATCTATCGTTCGCAGGCCTTCGTCGATTCAGACGGCGTGGTAAACGAGCCGCTGATCATCGCGCTGGCAGTCGAGAAAAAAGGCGACACGCTCAGCTTCGACTTCTCGGGCTCATCAAAACCCTGCGCCGGGCCGATGAACAGCGTTTTGGCGACGACGTTGTCCTCGGTCTATCTCGCTATGCGCCATATTTTCCCAGATGTGCCGATCAGCGCCGGCGCCTTCGAACCGCTGATCGTCAAGCGGCCGGAAGGCACCTTCCTCGACGCCAAATATCCACGCCCTGTGTCGGGCTGCGCAGCCGAGGTTTCGCAGCGCATCGCCGAGGCGGTGTTCGCAGCGATGGTGCAGGCGCTGCCGGACCGGGTGACGGCGGCTCCGGCCGGCTCCAGCGGCAATTTCGCGCTCGGCGGCAACGATCCGGCGCGCGGCCGCGACTACGTCATGTACCAGATTTCCGGCGGCGGCTATGGCGGCAACGCCGATCACGACGGCCTGACCAATGGCTGCTCGACCATAGGCATCTCCAAGTCGCCGCCGGTCGAAATCATGGAGCAGGCCTTCCCGGTGCTCTACCGCCACTATGCGCTGCGGGAAGGCTCCGGTGGCGCCGGCAAGCATCGCGGCGGTTTCGGGCTCGCCTATGAGGTGGAAATCCTGCGCGGCGATGCACGTGCCTCTTTCGTCATGGACCACGGCCGCTTCGGCCCGCAAGGCGCGCTCGGCGGCAAGGACGGCGCGGTCAACACGGTCGCCGTGTTCCGCGACGGCAAGGAACATGTGCCGCCGCACCTGTCCAAGGAGCAGGACATCGCGTTGAAAGCCGGCGACCGCGTGCGCGTCGGCACGCCGGGCGGCGGCGGCTATGGCGATCCGTTGCAGCGGGACGCCGATCTGGTGGCGAGGGATGTCGCGCTGGGCTATTACACGCCCGCAGAAGCCGCCGAAAGGTTCGGGGTCGCTCTCTCGGCGGATGGATTGGGGATCGACCGGGCAGCCACGGAAAAGAGGCGCGCCGGATGACGGCGCGGCATCGGATTCCCTCATTTGCGGCCAACGATCAGTTGCGGTGATCCAGCCTCGCGACCAGCCGGTCGCCGGCCCACTGGATGCCGCAGACCAGGACGACCAGGACGATGACCACGGCGATCATGACTGACGTTTCGAAGCGCTGGTAACCGTAGCGGATGGCGAGGTCGCCGAGCCCGCCGGCGCCGATGGCGCCGGCCATCGCCGAGGCGCCGATCAGCGTCACCAGCGTCACCGTGAAGCCGGCGACGATGCCGGGCAGCGCTTCCGGCACCAGCACCTCGCGAATGATCGTCCAGCGGTTGCCGCCCATGGCGCGCGCCGCTTCGATCAGCCCGTGGTCGACCTCACGCAGCGACACTTCGGCGATCCGGGCATAGTAGGGCGTCGCCGCGATCGACAGCGGAACGATCGCTGCCCAGGTGCCGATCGAGGTGCCGACGATCAGCCGCGTCACCGGGATCAGCGCAACCAGCAGGATGATGAAAGGCACAGAGCGGAAGCCGTTGATGACAGCGCCAAGCGCGCGGTTCACCCACAGGTTTTCGGCGATGCCGCCGCGGTCGGTGGCGACCAGCGCCAGGCCGAGCGGCAGCCCGAAAACCAGCGAGATGAGGCCGGAGGCGGCCGTCATCAGGATCGTTTCCCAGATCGAACGGACGAGAAGCTCAAACAGAACCGGCGACATGGCCAAGCACCTCCACCCGCGCTTGGCGGGCTTTCAAGAACGCGATCACCTCTGCCAGGTGAGCTTCATTGCTGCCGGCGACCGCAACGAACAGTGTCCCGACCGGCTGCTGCTGGACGTGATCGATGCCGCCATGCACGAGGCGGAACGAGCCGGGAACTGCCGAGGCAAGATCGGACAAAAGCGGGCTTCGCGCGGCCTCACCGGCCACGTCGATCCTGAGGATCGCCTCCACGCCGGCGTTCCGCGTTAGCCGGCTTGCGATCTCTGCCGGCAATTGCGGCCGGATGCCGCCGAGCAGGCTCTGCGTGATCGCCGACTTGGGGTCCGCAAAAACCGACCAGACCGGGCCTTGCTCGACGATCCGCCCAGTGTCGATCACCGCGACACGATCGGCGATCGAACGGATCACCTCCATCTCGTGCGTGATGAGCAGGATGGTCAGGCCGAGCTGCCGGTTGATGTCTCTGAGCAAGGCAAGGATGGAGCGCGTCGTCTCCGGGTCCAACGCCGAGGTCGCTTCGTCCGACAGCAGCAGCGCCGGGCGCGCCGCAAGCGCCCGGGCAATGCCGACGCGCTGCTTCTGCCCGCCCGACAGCGACGCCGGATAGGCTTTCGCCTTCTCTGACAGGCCGACAAGCTCGAGCAGCTCGGCGGCGCGCGCCAGGCGTTCGGCCCTGGGCCGGCCTTCGATCTTGAGCGGCAGCGCTACATTGTCTTCGACCGTCTTGGCGGACAGCAGGTTGAAATGCTGGAAGATCATGCCGATGCGCCGGCGCAGCGGCTGCAATTCGCGCTCGCCGAGCCGGCTGATGTCGCGGCCTTCGATGAAGACCTGTCCTGAATCCGGCCGCTCCAGGCCGTTCAGGCAGCGTATCAGCGTCGACTTACCGGCGCCGCTACGGCCAATGATGCCGAGGATCTCGCCCTGGCGCACGCTGAGCGACACGCCGTCCAGCGCCGCTGTCGCGCCGAAACGGCGCTTCAGCTCGATGAGGCGCACGACATCGTTCGATCCCGCGGAGCGGCCGCCGACGGGATGCGTGACTTCGGTGACCGAGGCGAAATGCTGGTTCATAAAAGTTCCTGTATTGGTGTCCCGCAAACGCGATCGCGGTCCGCGTTGAAGCGCGGACCGCTTTATCATGCCGGGCTTCAGCGCCCAGTTGAGCTCGGCATCAATAGGCGCTGATGCCGGTTCCCTTGTAGACCCGGTCGAATTCGGCCTTCACCTTTTCGTTCTGATAGGAAGCGACCAATGTCTTTACCCAGGGCTGGTTTTCATTGCCGGCCTTGACCGCGATGAAATTGCGATAGGGATTGTCGGCCACCGCCTCCTGGGCGATGCGGTTCTCCGGTGTGAGGCCGCTTTTAAGCGCCCAATCCGTGTTGACTACGGCCCCGTCGAGGTCTTCCACCGAGCGCCCGACGATGCCTGCGTCCAGCTCCTTGATGACCAAGTGCTTCGGGTTTTCGGCGATGTCGGTGGTCGTCGCCAGAATGCCGGTGCCTTCCCTGAGCTTGATCAGATGTTCGCTCTGCAGGACGCGCAGTGCGCGGCCCTCATTGGACGGGTCGTTCGGCACGCCAATGACCGCGTCTTCGGGCAGGTCGGCAATATTCGCGTACTTCTTGGAATAAAGGCCGATCGGCCAGACCCCGGTATAGCCGACCGGGACGATGTGATAGCCCTGCGTCTTGATCTGGTTGTCGAGATAGGGCTTGTGCTGGAAGGCGTTGGCGTCGATTTCGCCACGCTCGAGCGCTTCATTCGGCTGGGTATAGTCGTTGAACACCACGGTCTCGATCGTCAGGCCCCTCTCCGCCGCCTGGGCGGTGACGACGCGCCAGACGTCCTCGTCCTCGCCGCTCATGATGCCGACCTTGACCGCCGTCTTGTCCTCGGCGAACGACGGCGCAGCAAGGCTGACAATCGCAACCGCTGATGCAAGAAGTACAGCGAAGCCGGCGCGCCGGCTTATAGTTGCCGAGAAGAATTGAAGCGAAGTGTTGGTGTTCCCAGGCATGGTCAATCTCATCGGTTTTGCAATCGTTGCGGCCAGGCGGAATGCGAAGCCTTGCGGGCATCATCGGAAATGCTGATCGCCAGATCAAAGAACAGTATTTCACACCAGATGAGGAGCCGGGAATATTCTCTCAAAGTTTCTGGCCTGGCGAGCACAGGACCCTGCCGCCTGGCGTGGTGACTCGCTATGTGGCCCGCCGTGCGTCGGAACGGCGGGCCTTTCTGCGTCGGAATGCCCAACAAGTGCAGCAGTCTGTCGACAATGCTGGACGCGCCGCATGTCCCTTCAAAGCGACGCGCTTGTTCACTCGATGACCTTCACGATCCTGCGCGTGCCAGGATCGACCAGGACGGTCCGATTGTCGACGACGACGTAGCGGTATTTGACGCTGGGAACTTCATGAAGCTCGACGGTATCGGGCAGTGTCGAGCCGACATTGAGCTCCACGCCGGGAAGCTGGACGGACGCCAGAGGCTGCTTTTTCACATACTCGCGTACGATCGTCTCCTGCTGCGGTTCGATGACCACGTCCTGGGCCGCAGCGGCGCCAACACCCGCAAGCAGCAAGAACCCAGCCGCAGCCGCGGAAAGATGCATTCTCATGATCGTCTCCTTTCGTCGTGAGCCACCTCTGCGCTGCGCCGCGTCATGCCGTTCGCAGCGGGGTCGCTAGGTCGGTAACGTCACCGGGCAAAGCTTGTTCCGCCGCTCGGATCGCTTGCCGTTTCGCTCGGTTAATTTGGAACAAAGTTTTTTAGCCGCAGTTTTACGCGGTGAAGGGACGCATTTTCCAAGGAGATCTCTCATGAAAGGCGTTCTGATTACCAGCATGCTAGCAATCAGCGTCAGCTGCGGAGCGGCACTTGCCCAGACGCAGCAGTCGACCGACGACCAGTCCGGCGCCAATTGCGCAGCCGGCACTGCCAACTGTCCAAATGGCGCAAAGATGGGCGAGCAGGCCCAGGGCAAGGCCGGCGCTACGACTGAACAACAGGCGCAGGGCAACAAAAAGCTGAAGACCGACGAGCAAGCCCAGGGCAAGGCTGGCGCTACGACTGACCAGCAGGCTCAGGGCAAGCCGAAAATGAAGACCGACGAGCAAGCTCAGGGCAACGCTGGCGCCACGACTGACCAGCAGGCCACGGGCAACACCAAAATGAAAACCGACGAGCAGGCCCAGGGCAAAACCGGAACCACCACTACCGAGCAGGCCCAAGGCAACACGAAAATGAAGACCGAGGAGCAGGCTCAGAGCAAGACTGGGACCACGACCAGCGAGCAGACTCAGGGCAACGCCTCTACGCAGACGCAGGACCAGAGTTCGACCGCTTCCATCAGCAATGTGACCGTTGAACAGAAGACAGAAATTACCCAGGTCATCAAGGAAACGAATGTCCAACCGGTTTCCAATGTCGATTTCGACATCTCTGTCGGCGTCGAGGTTCCGCGAAAGAAGGTCCGGCTGCATCGTCTGCCGGCGCGCATCGTCAAGATCGTTCCGGCTTACGAATCCTATGAATATTTCGTGCTGGCCGATGGCCGGATCGTCATCGTCGATCCGAATACCTACAAGATCGTGCTTATCCTGACCTAGTTGTAGCCGGACGGTTTGCAAGACCGTTTGATTGCACCGGTAAGCCCGCGGCGCGACTTGCGCGGCGGGCCTTACCGCATCCCGCTCCACAGCGTTGCAGCGTCTGCAAATCGCAGATCACGGTCCGTCCTCGGGGCGAGGAGCCAGCATGGTCTGATCGATGGTGTCGGGCAGGCATGGACTTGGAGCGCACCTTGTTCGGAATGACGCGGTGGCCATGGCATCAATATTCGGGACCAGCACCATTCTCGCGTAGTGCCGCGGCCACAGCGGTTCTCCAAACAAGATGAAGATGCCGCCAACCATCAGCGCCAGCAACAAGAGCGCCGTTGCGTTTGCAAATATCTCGCCGTAGCGCATGGTAACCTGTCCCGGCCGGAAATCGATTCAGCCTGTGACAGCGGCAATCGGAACGGCGCCGAAACCCAGCTCTACTGCCCTCGGCGCCTCGCGAATGCCGCCTCCCATTGGATCCTCCCGGGAATAGGCCAAGTGAATAACGGCACTCTCGGTACTTTGTTCCCGGGGCCGACGACAGCCGCTCCCTTCAAGCCCGGCGTCTCCGTTGGCGAAACCGCTGGCGGTCGTCGCCCTCATTGATGCGCGGCAGCGAGATCCTTCACGTGACGTTCGTGCATTTGCAGCACCGGCAGCGTCTTTTTGGCAAATTCCTTCATCGCCGGATCGTCGCCGGAATTTGCGTAAGCGGAAAACAGCGCCACCGCTTCCTTATGCGCCTGGGTCTGCATGTCGATGTATTTCGATTGGAAGCTGTCCCCGCTGGCCTCCTTGAGTTGGTCGAGCAGCGCCTGGTGCTTGGTGTCCAGCGGCGGGCCGGCTGGCGCGGTGGCCGAAGTCGTCTGACCCTTGCTGAGCGCCGCCTTGAACTCCTCGTCGGCCTTGGTGTGGTCCGTGACCATTTGCGCCGCGAAGGCTTTTACGTCGTCGGCCTTCGCCTGCGTCTGCGCAAGTCGGCTCGATTCGATTTCGAATGTATTGGCGATGGGCACCGTCTTGACGAACGTCGCAGTGTCAACCTTGCTCATGGTGTCGGTCGTTAGAGGCGTCAGCGTCGCCGATTGGGCAAAAGCAACCAAAGGCGCGCCGGCCATCATCGCTGCCGCAGTGATGGATAGAAGTGTTTTCATGGGAGCTCTCCGAGGCTGATGTCATCCCTCGATGGCTCAACGCGGAAGCTGCAGCGAGGTTGCCTGGTCGTGGCGCCAGAGCCGCCGCGACGCCAGACAATAGTTTGGAAACGCAAAACAAAGGACGCCGGCTGCGTCCCGCAAATTGCAACGCACGCGGCGAGATCGTACGCAATCGTACAAGCTCTTTCGCTTTGCCGCGGTCTTGCTATCGTTGGCCGGGAGAGATGGGTGGAGGCTTCCGTGGGGCAGATCAAGTCGCCGCTTGGTATGGATACCGACAAAGCCATTCATACCGTCATGGCCGACTACCATTCCGGCGATATTCTCTCGACCACCGTCGTCATAGCCGATTTGCGCAGACGCTTTCCCTGGTTCCGGCAAACCGACGAGGAGCTGGTTGGCTTCATCGTTCGCGCGTTGGACGGTCGGGAGATCGCGGTCAGTTTTGACCACCGCGGCCGTTAGGCGCTAATTTGCGGCAAAAACCAACAGGCCGCGGAGCCTATGCTCCGCGGCCTGGTGCTGTGATCACCGGGCGCTTACTTGCCGCAGTGGTTGTCGTTCAGCGTCGGGGCCATCGTGCCAGGAGCCTTGCCGGTCGCATCGGGCAGAGCCCCCTGCGGGCCTGGCGGGCAATTCCGGTCGGCATTCGAATTCGTCGTTGAGAAATCGCGAATGCTGTTGGTGATGGTCGAATCCGTGCCGCTGTCAGGGCCGCCATTATCCGGGACCACGATCGTCCGCCCGCTGCCGTCGGTAGCGTCTCCGGAGGGATCGCCGACGTTCTGGGCCATCGCTGACGTGGCCAGACCGATCGTAAGCGCGGAAGCTGCGAGAATTTTCGTGAACATGATGCTTCTCCTTTTTACGAGGGTCGTCGCGTTGCGACTAAGAAAACAACCGTTCGGGCGGGCGAAGGTTCCGACAAATTCCCCATGAATTTCAGCATGTTCTCAGGTGTTCAAGGCGGCCGCCATGCCATTCTCTGCAGGCATGCATCTGTGGACTTTTCTGACGGCACGGCCCGGCATTTTGCTTGCCGCATGAGTGTACGCCCTACCGTCCCGCCGGAACAGGAATGCTCCTTGCGAGTTCATACCTTTGTACAATGCGACGCGCTGATGCGAATGGCGGCAGCGCAAACAAGGAGAGCAGACATCATGGGCCTTGGAACCATTCTCATCATCATCTTGGTCCTTGCCTTGCTTGGCGGCTTCAGCGGCTTGGGCGGCGGACCGTTCTATGGCACCGGCTATTACGGTGGTGGCGGCCTCGGCCTGGTGCTGCTTATCGTCATTATCCTGGTCCTGCTTGGGCGCATTTGAGGCATGTCGCGCAAAAGCATGCCCCCGGGCTTGACCCGAGGGTGTGCAGCGGTTTTGTGATAACGACATGCATAAAACAGGAACCTAAAGTGCATCGCATGAGGCCGGTCAAGCGCGACACGCGTTAGTGTCACGCTCGCGACAAAAACGCCTGCCGCCTGGTAATAAGCGCCGGGCGTTTTGTCGTGAAAAGACAAGATTCCAAGTATCCTTGGCAAACCGGGGCCCTGGCCAGAAAGGGCGACTCGGTGCCGAACCTTTCGGCGCCGAGGACGCCACCATAGCAGCAGCTTAGTGTTGGCGATCGGCGGCCAGCGCTTCTTTCAGATCGGCGCTGAGCACACCCTCGTTGAACAGCGACATGATACGGGCTGCCAACCGCTCGCGGACAGGACTGTCGTCCGCAACACCCAACTCGCGGCAGCAGTCGTCGAGCGCTTTTCTCAGCACGCTCAGTTCGGCTGGAGTTGCTGCACCTTGCATCGACATGCCATCCTCCCTTGAAAAGGGCGAAAGCGCGAAGCGTCTTTCTAGCGTCCACTCGCCATGCCTGTGTGGACGACTCCAATTCAATTAGCGCCGCTCTCGTCCAAACTCAATGTACAGAAATTACCAAGCAGACAGTTTGGGAACGACTGTCTCGCACCTGCATTGTTGCTGCGATCCAACCCACCCTCATTTGGATCACTGGGCGTAGCCCACGACGCCCGAATGGAGCCCGTTGCATCCCTCGCGACGGGCTCTTTTGCGCCCGGCGATCTCAATTGTCGTTTTCGTACCAAACCGTCTTTGGTACGTTTCCGACTCTAACTTTCAGTCGGATGTTTTCGTAGGCAAGCGGCAGGAGAACTGCCGTGCATCGATTCATTTTTTTATTTAGTAGGCTCCATACCTTTCAGTGCTTATATAAGCGCTATCGTTCGCAGGTTATACCGGGCGCGGACGGCTGGGAGATAAAAAAGCTCTTGCCCTGTTTTGGGCCCAGCTATGTCTGATCCAGCAACTTCCAATAAGAATCCATATTCCAATAGAAATCCATACAAAAACAAGCTGTTGCGCCGAATGAGCGCCGGCGATTTCGCATCTCTCGAGCCGCACATCGAGCGCTGTTCGCTGGAGTTACGGCAATCGCTCGAAGTGTCCGGATCGCCGATCGAGGCCATCTATTTCCTCGAGGAGGGTATCGGTTCCGTGGTTGCGAAAATGCCGAACGGCAGCGATGCGGAAGTTGGCCTTGTCGGCTTGGAAGGTATGACCGGCTCGGCCCTGATAATGGGCGACGACCGTACGGTCCATGATTGCTATGTGCAGCTGGCGGGAGAAGCCGCCAAGATCGACGCCGAGCCGTTCAAAGCGGCGCTGACACAAAGCCCGACGCTGCGGCTGTTCTTGCTGCGCTACGTGCAATATCTGCATGTACAGACTGGCTTTACCGCGCTGGTCAACGCGCGATCGAAACTTGAAGACCGGCTGGCGCGCTGGCTGCTCATGTGTGACGATCGGGTGGACGGCGGCCGGCTGACGATCACTCACGAATTCCTGTCGATCATGCTTGGCGTAAGGCGCCCGGGTGTCACGGTCGCGCTGCAGCTGCTTGAGGGGCGAGGGCTCATCCGGTCCCGCCGCGGCGAAATTATCATCCGCGACCGCGATGGTCTCGTCGCACTGGCAGATGGCGGCTACGGCTTGGCCGAGGCCGAATACACCCGCCTGTTCGAGCATATCGGCGAGCGCTGACGGCGCTTTCCTGGCCGATTGCTGCCGCAGGTCGAGCCCTTGCGACACCACACGCGGGTCGGAAAAATTTTCAAAGCTCCCGTCGCTTCAGGGAACTTGTTTCCCGTCGGAGGGTTATCGGACGCCTCCACTTTGCGAGGCGGCACCAACCATTCGGGAGAGGATCATGGCGACCACGAAAAAGGCCGCGAAGGCGGCAAGCAAGGGCCTTGAGGATCTGTTCCTCGACGGGCTCAAAGACCTCTACTACGCCGAGAAGAAGATACTGAAAGCGCTGCCCAAAATGGCCAAGGGCGCGGAGTTGGAAGAAGTGACCGCCGCTTTCGAGAAACACCGCATGGAAACCGAAGGACATGTCGACCGCCTCGAGGAGGTGTTCGAGAAATTCGGCAAGCCGGCCCGCGGCAAAACCTGTCCGGCGATTGACGGCATCATCGAAGAGGGCTCGGAAATGCTCGAGGAGTATAATGGTGCTCCCGCGCTCGACGCCGGGCTTGTCGGTGCGGCGCAAGCTGTCGAACATTACGAGATCGCTCGCTACGGCACTTTGATCGCGTGGGCGGAAGAACTTGGCAAGAGCGACGTTGTCGAGCTGCTCAGGGCAACTCTCAAGGAAGAGGTCGCGACCGACGAAGCGCTTTCCAAGCTCGGCGAAAGCGGTGTCAACGAACGCGCAATGCAAGAAGCCGCTTGATTTCAAAACCGCAACCGAGCCTCGGAAATGTTGCCAAGGCTCGGTTGGCCGCGGCGAACCGGTGAATTTTGCATTGGTCCGTCATGAACGATAGAGCGGGCAGCTAGAGCCTTGAAGCGGTGCCTCGGAGCGGACTTACTCGATCTGCTCGAACGTGCATTGCCGGGGCTCCTTGTCCGGCCGCCAGCGCAACAGCTTTGTCCCGTGCCGGAACCGGTCCCCTGTCACATGGTCGAACCGAACCTCGACCACCAGTTCAGGCTTTATCGGTTCCCATTGTCCGCTCCGCTCCGTGCTCCAGCGGCTTGGTCCGCCCGGCGCCTTGCCGGTGAAACCCGGTTTGGCCCGCAGTTTTTCCAGCCGTCTGGTCAATGCTGCCCTGTCGTCCTTGCCGATGGTCGAGGTGAACCCGACATGGTCCAGCCTGCCTTCGTTATTGTAGAGGCCAAGCAGCAGGGATCCGACTTCGTTGCTGCCGGCGAGATAGCGAAAGCCGCCGACCACGCAATCCGCAGTGCGCAGTCGCTTGACCTTGACCATGGCGCGCTCGCCGGGCCGGTATGGCCCGGCTATCAGTTTTGTAACAACACCGTCGGTGGAGCCGTGGCCGGCGCCCTGCAGCCAGCGCTCGGCGGTGGCGGCGTCGTGCGTATATTTGGACAGGTGCAGTTCGGGCCGTGCCGCCGTCGCGACAAAGGCCTCAATCGCCTGCCTCCTGGTGGTGAGAGGCTCTTCGATGATGATCCTGCCGCCGGGTTCGGCCAGCATATCGAACAGGACCAGCCTGGCGGGCGTCTCAAGGCTCAACTTGCGGATCCTGCTTTCGGCGGGATGAAGGCGCATTTGCAGGGCCTCGAACGAGGACGATCCGTCGACCTCGATGACGATCTCGCCGTCGGCAACAAACCGTCGCGAGCGCACATCGCGCAGCACCCCGACGAGCTCGGGAAAATAGCGGCCGAGCGGCTTGCCCGATTTTGCACGCAGATCGACGGCATCGTCGCCCTTGAACACGAGGCAGCGAAACCCGTCCCATTTCGGCTCGTATTGCCAAAGCCCGTCGTCGCCAGGAATTGCATCGGCGGCTTTGGCTTCCATCGGACGAAGGTCGAGCGGCAACGGAAATGCGGTCATGGCTGGCCCGCGCCGCCGCTACGGCATTCGCTACCGCCGTCGGCCATTCCTCTGTGCCCCGCTTTGCTGCCTCGGCGCCTTGCGGCCGGCTTGGTCGGCTGAAGGCGACAGCGGATCGACCTCGCCAGACCCACCGATCTCCTTGGTGATGCGATAGGCCAGATAAGCGACGGCTCCAGCAAGCAGCAAGCGGACCATGACTGCAAATCCTTCGTTGGCGTGAACCCACCAACCCGCAGGCCGAAGGTTTTGTTCCGCCGCTGCCCATCGCCGGGTGAATCGTCGGCGGCGCAACCAAAATCCAGGCGCATCGTTTGTTGCTTATCGACAAAAAGAATTTGCGATGAAGACGCTCTTGCCCTTGTTCGCTTTGACCATGGCGCTATTCCTGGCCAGCAGCGCCTGGCCCGACGGGTGACCGCGATGCTCCTCGTTGTTCCGGTTTGGCAGGACATCGCGGCACGACTGCTTCTGACCGCACTCGCCGGCCTGTTGATAGGCCTCAACCGGGAGGCGCGCGGGCACGCGGCGGGGCTACGCACCACCGTGCTGGTAGGGTTGGCGGCTGCCATCGCAATGGTCCAGGCCAGCATTCTGCTGGGAACCGTTGGCAAGCACCCGGATTCGTTTGCATCGATGGACGTCTTGCGCTTTCCGCTGGGCGTGCTGACCGGGGTCGGCTTTATCGGCGGTGGCGCCATTCTTCGCCGTGGCAGTCTTGTCAGCGGCGTCACCACGGCGGCCACATTGTGGGTGATGACGGCGATCGGATTGGCTTTCGGTGGTGGCCAATACGGCTTGGGCGCGGCCGGCACGGCACTGACGCTGGCCACCTTGCTCGTCCTGAAATGGGTGGATCTTCGAATTTCGCGCGAACACCACGCCCAGTTGGCAGTGACCTGGAAGGCCGCAGCCCGACAGGAACTCGATACGATGATCGGGCCGCTTGGTTACCGGGCACGCCTCGTCGCGATAGAGAGGCGCCCGGATATCAAAGACCCTGTTTTCTCGTTCGAGATCAGTTGGAGGCGGCCGGACACTGGCGCACCGCCAATAGATCTGCTGGAATCGGTGGGCGAGCATTGCGAGATCCAGAAGTTTGATCTCCTCAGCGAACCTGCCCGGTAGCTGGCGGCTTGCAACGATCGCGGCCTGAATCAGGCCATAGCTTCTCCACACCCCTTTCGATACCTATCTGTCGAGGCAGGACTCAAGGAGCAAGCAAAAGACCGTGGCACAGCGATCGGGAAGTGCTGATCTCCCACTTCACGGCGGGCGCGTACCGAAATGGCTTGGCGACCGCATGACGCGGCTTGGCGCGGTCATGTGCGAGGCGATCATCCACCATTACGGCCGCGATGAATTGCTGCGCCGGCTGGCGCATCCGTTCTGGTTCCAGTCTTTTGGCGCCGTGATGGGGATGGACTGGCATTCCTCCGGCATCACCACCAGCGTCGTCGGAGCGTTGAAGCGCGGTCTGTCGCCGCTTTCCGGCGAACTCGGCATCCACGTTTGCGGCGGCCGCGGCGCGCATTCGCGCAAGACCCCGCATGAGCTCGCCCTGATCGGCGAGCGTGTCGGTCTCGACGGGCAAGGCCTCGCGACTGCCAGCCGGCTTGTCGCCAAGGTGGACAGCGCCGCGGTCCAGGACGGTTTCGATCTCTATCTGCACGGCTTTATCGTCACCGACGACGGCAAGTGGGTGGTGGTGCAGCAAGGCATGAACGGCGACAGCAAGGTGGCGCGCCGCTATCACTGGCTGTCCGAGGGCCTGAAGAGCTTTGTCGACCAGCCGCATGCTGCCATCGAGGGCGCCAATCAGGGCGAGATCGTCAACCTGACCGACCGCCGCGCCGAAGCGTCGCGCCAGGGACAACTGGACCTTCTGCACGACCTTGGACCGGATCGCATCGTGAGGGAACTTGCCGCTTTGGAGCGGGGTTCGGCGCCAGCGCCGGACCCGGCACAAAAGCTGCTGCCGCATCTGGTCATGCCGGCGCACCACGATGTGCGCGAAAGTGATGTCGTCATGCGCCGCCTGCACGGCAATATCGCCGCGGCGGCTGAGCGCGGTCCGACGGATTTCGCCGAGCTTCTCCTCGTGCCCAATGTCGGCGCGCGCACGGTGCGGGCGCTGGCGTTGGTCGCCGAAGTCGTGCATGGCGCGCCGTGCCGTTTTTCCGATCCAGGACGCTTCTCGCTGGCGCATGGCGGCAAGGACAGGCACCCGTTCCCTGTGCCGCTGAAAGTCTATGACGAGACGATCGGCGTGCTGAAGTCGGCTGTCCACAAGGCCAGGCTCGGCCGTGACGAAGAGATCGGCGCCTTGCGGCGGCTGGACGACCAGTCGCGGCAGGTCGAGCGCTATGTCACCGGCCCAAGCCTGAAGGAAATCGTCGCCGGGGAGTTCGAGCAATCGCATCTGCTCGGCGGCCGCAGCGCCTTCGGTTGGGAGGGTGTACCCGAAACGGCCGCAGTCAAATCAACGAAGTGATCGGCTCGGATCAAGGCTCCAGGTCGATCAGGGCGACGCCGAGTTCGGGATGATGCCTGCGGCGCAGATGGCCAGGCGTCTCCACCAATGTGACCTCGAGCGTCGGCCGCACGATTCCGTCCAGCAGATGACCACCCCTCGTGGTGCCGTCACTCAATCCAAGGACTGCGTGGACGTGCAGGCTGGGCCTGCCGTCGTCGCCGATGGCAACATCGCCGATCGCGCTCAGCACTTCACACTGTTCTCGAACGGGGATCTTCCGGTAGGTTCTTTCTCCAGGGTCGAACCAGCCGACGGTTGCCCTTTCGAAAGCGCCGAGCGCAGTCAGCGACGCGCCGCCGACGCCACGCTCGACCGCAAACGACGTCAGCTGCGCAAACGCCTCTTCGCCGGGATTAAGCACAACCACAAACGTTCTCTGCCCGGCGCTTTCGGCAACAAGTTGTGATTTCATGATTTCGCTCCAGCCGTCAGGAATTCAAACCCACCACACCAGCAATGCCAGAAAGACGAGACCCACCAGGCCGGCGATGAAAATGATCCGGCGCGCCCGCGTCCGCAGGATGATCTCGCCCTGCCGCGCCTGCTCCGCCGAAAAGACAGGACCATTCTTGTCCGGGTCGCTGCTCATCCATCGTCTCTTTCCGGGGCAATTATTCGGCATTGATTGGATCTGGCGCCCGATAGAACACAATTTCGTTTGGCGGATGAGGTTCCACGGCTGGGCGCCGTTTGCATCTATTCCTTTGGCGCGGTGGCGGGCGCGGTATAGCGGCGGCGCACTGCGTCCAGGATGTGGTTGCGGCTCTCCTGCGCCGAAAGTGTGCCGTCTTTCTCCGCCTCCGCGGTCTCGCGCGCCAGTTCCTTGTCCCTGATCTGGTGGCGAAACCATTCGGAATAGTCGCCGGCGCGCAGATGATGTTCCCAGGTCCTGTCGTCGATGCCCTCGGCGATCTGGGCGAAAATCATCAGATTATGGGCGCGGAGATTCATTGCATTGTCGGGACCGCGGAAATAGAAGCTGCCCTTCTCGTCGAGCTGGCCCTCGGCATATTTGCGGCTGTGGCGCTTGAGCGACTGCCGCGGCTCGATTGGCTCGACCATGGCGGGTTTCTTGTGCGCCTGCGGCCGCCAGAACAGCACGCGCTGGTCTTTTGGAGAGCTCAGATCCTTGTCCTTTGGCGGTTCGGTGCCGGTCTCGCGGCAGAACGTCTTGATGACCTTTTTCGCCTTGGGGCCGAGTGCGATGACGGCGGTGACCAGCCGCAATGCCTCGGTTGAGATCGCGTCCGGATGAACCGTGATCAGGATCGTGCCCGGCAATTCCATCGCCAGCACCATTGGAGTATCGTCGCGCCGCTTCGGCAGGAGGTGATGCGCCTCGTCGATGATCAGCCAGTGCGGTCGTGCCGTACGGAAACGAAGACTGCCGAGGCCCGGCAGCAGGTCGGCAAAGAAGTCCGGCCGCTCGTTGACGCGCAGCGCCAGGCCATTCACGACAAGATTGTTGTCAGGCTTCTCCAGGAGATCGAGCAATTGCGTTTTCGTCGGCGCGTTCGAGCCGTCGCCCAGCCGGACTGCGCCTTCGAGGCCATCGTAGTCGCCTTCCGGATCGAAGATGCAGAACTGGAACTTTCTCTCGACGAAGCGCTCCGTCAGTGCGGTCGCCAGGGTCGATTTGCCGATGCCGGAGCTCCCGGCGATCAGCACCGTATCGGTTGGCGACAGATACACCTCCTTGCCGTCCTCCGAGCCAAGCACAATGCCGTCGCGGCTCGGCACAAGCTCGCGATCGCGCTCCACCACCTTGGCGATCAGTTCCTCGACGCCCTTTCCGCGCGCGCCGCGTGTCACGAGATCCGCCGTTTCCTTGACTGCCGGCAGTGCGTTGTCGACGGCGACGCTGAAGCCGCAGGCGCGCAGGAAGGCGTGGTCGTTTTCGGCGTCGCCGACGCCGACGACGTTGTGCGGCGACAATCTGAGGTCCTGAAGCGCGGCTGTCAGGCCGGTCGCCTTGTTGATGCCGCTGGGCAGGATCATCACCGCGCCCTTGTTGAAGATGATTTCCAGCTCCAGCCCCAATTTCTTGATGACCTCGAGCGCGGTAGCCTGATGCGGTTCCCAGGTTGCGACGATCGAGCGTCCGACCGAAAGCGGTTTGACACCGCGTTTCCTGAGTTTGGCGATGAGCTCGGGGGCGGGCGGCGGAGATATCGTCCGCTCCTCCTCGCTGGCCGGCGTGTAGATCAACGCGCCGTTTTCGGCGACGACCTTGTCGAAGATCGCGACTTCGGGAAAGACGCGTTTGAGGTCGGGCAGCTCGCGCCCGGTGACGAGAATGAGTTTGCGGCCGCTCTTCTTGAAGCGTTCAAGCGCCGCAAGCGTCTTCTCGGCAACGATCCCCTCATGCGCCAGCGTGCCGTCATAGTCAGTGGCCAGGGCAATGAAATACATGCCGTCAGTAGCCGCCCACGATCGGCAATATCTCGCCGGTGATATAGCTCGAGCAGTGCGGCGAGGCGAGGAACACGTAGGCCGGCGCGATCTCCTCCGGCTGGGCGGGCCGTTTCATCGGCGTATCGGCGCCAAATTTCGAAACATCGCCGGCTTCCTTGTCCGAGGGGTTGAGCGGCGTCCAAACCGGCCCCGGCGCCACGGCGTTGACCCTTATGCCCTTGTCGACAAGGTTGCCCGAGAGCGCGCGGGTGAAGGCATGAATGCCGCCCTTGGTCATGGAGTAGTCGACCAGTTGCTTCGAGCCCTCGATGCCGGTCACTGAACCGGTATTGATGATTGCCGAACCGGGCTTCATGTGCGGTACCGCTTCCTGCGCCATGTGGAAATAGCCGTAGAGGTTGGTCTTCAGCGTCGTGTCGAAATGCTCCTCGGTCAGCTCGCTGAAATCGCTGGAGTGGATCTGGAAAGCGGCGTTGTTGACCAGCACGTCGATGCGCCCAAACTCCTGCACGATCTCAGCCACCGCGTTGTGGCAGTGGTCGCGTTCGCTGACATCGGCCTTGATCAGGATGCAGCGCCGGCCTTCGGCTTCGACGGCCCTTTTGGTCTCTTCGGCGTCCTTGTCCTCCGAGAGATAGACGATCGCCACATCGGCGCCTTCACGCGCATAGAGCACGGCCACCGCACGGCCGATGCCTGAATCGCCGCCGGTAATGACGGCCACTTTGCCGTCGAGCTTTTTCGATCCGATATAAAATGGCGCATCATAAAGCGGCGCCGGCTCGATCGCCCATTCATGCCCCGGCTTGGGCTGGTGCTGCTCGGGGAAGGGCGGCTCGGGATATTTGCGGGCGCCGGCCTGCATAGCGCCTTTTTGCTTGCCATTGGATTTGGACTTGTCCTTCTCGTCGATACGGCGCTGGATATGCCGCTGCTTGGCGGCCTCGCCGGCGATTTCCGATTTCATCTGCATGGTCATCTCCCTGGCTTGAAACCCAACAACGCATGTCCGGCGAAAAGGTTTATGCCATGGCGTCATTCCTTCAGTCCGGAGCGGATCGTGCGAAGTCTGAGCCACGGCAACCCGCTGCAGTACGAACCCGCTGAAAATGCCCAGGAGATTGCGGCGTCCTCAGCGGCGCATTTGTTCGGCCCGCCCTGAATCACAGATTGTTCTGCAGTGTCGCCCGACCGCTGGCTTCAGCCGTTCTATTCATGTCGCTGCCCTTGCCATTGAGTTGCCTGGCCTCGTCCTCGGCTGCGTCTTCGAGCTTGGCGACGAGCAGATCCTTGAGGTCGCCAACCTCTTCCTCGATGTCTTCGATGGGTACCCCGGCGTTGGCCGCCTCTTGCTTGCATTCCTTGGCGAGGATTTCCGCCTCCTTTTCAAGCCTGATCGGAGGCGGCGGCACATGAACGTTTTCGTGAATCCAGTCCTGCAAGAATTCTATCGCATTAGCACTCATGGTGCTCACCTGTAACGGCAAACTGTAGTGTCATTAACGTACGTGCTGCAAAATGGATGCTTGGCAACGCCGAATTTCAAACAGCGATACTTAACGATAGCGTGATCGCCAAAGAGCTAGAGCTTTGCAGTCAAGCGAAATCATTTGGCGTCGCAGAATGTCGCTAACCAGACATTTGGGGCGGGGTGTAATTTGCAGGCATCCCGCCCTAAGACGCGTTGCGCCGTCGCGCCGGTGTTGCGCGGTTCGGGTCGCCTGACGGCCGAACATCGTCACCTGCGGCAGATCGTGTCGGCCGCTCAGCGACACGGTCGGCGCGCATTTTGCGTTTATGCGCCATCCAGAACGGCAAGAGCTCAGCAAGAAAACTGTATAGCGTGGTCTTCATCGGCATGCTCCGGACCGGATTACAACTCGTGATCCCGCATTTCCGTTCCGACAAAGAGTCGCGTTCCGACAAATCCGTCGCTTCTACAATTGCGATTCGATCGGCAGGCACCCAACCAGCGCTGCAACGATGCGCCGATAGAGACTGGCCTCCGGTTCACGCGAATATTGCCGCATCTCGCCATCCGCCAAGCCGAGCCACCGCAAGGCGCCTTTGTCCAGGACCAGCTGGTAGCTCGTCTGCGGTGACTTTTCGTGCTCGAACAGCCGGCGCAACTCCATCACCAGATTGATATCGTGGAAAAGCACGCCCATTTCCGCATTCAACGACACCGAACGCGGATCGAAATTGAAGGAACCGACAAACCCCAGCGTGTCGTCGACCGTAAAGGCCTTGGTATGCAGGCTGGCTCCCTTTGAGCCGAAAACGGAGATGTTGGCCTGGCGGTCGAAGGGCTGCAATTCGAAAAGCTGGATACCTTTTTTAAGCAGCTTGCGGCGGTATTTGGCATAGGCGCCGTGCACGGCGGCGACGTCCGTCGCGGCGAGCGAGTTGGTCAGGATTGCAACCTCGGCGCCACGGTCCACCAACTTCGACAGGATGGCCAACCCGGTGCGGCTGGGGATGAAATAGGGCGAGACAATTTCGAGGCGCTGCCTGGTCGCCGCGATAGCGGGAAGCAGCTCCTTTGTCAGCCAATTCCTGCGCCTCTTGCCGCGCACCTTTTCCGGCGGATCGGAAATGACGCGAACGCCTTTCGTCCAGCAGACGTCGCTGTGCGCTACAATGAACTCCGTGATCGTGCGCCAGGCACGGAGGCTGTTCAAAAGCTGGCCGTCCGCGGTCGCATCGAGATTGTCGAGGAAATCGGCGCGCGAGCCCGCTGTAGCCGGGTTGAGCAGTTCGATAGGCTTTGCCGCCTCGCAACTCCAGAACGCCTCGAAGATCTGCATCGTCTGCCCTACGGCAGGACCGAGAAGCAACAGGTCGAGATCGCGAAAATTCGTCTCCGCAGCGTCGAAATAGGCATCGCCGATGTTCCTTCCGCCGACGATGGCCAGGCTCCCGTCGGCGATCCAGGCCTTGTTGTGCATGCGGCGGGTCATCGCAAACAGCCGGGCGACCATCTCCAGCGAGCGAAAGATGCTGCCGTTCCTCATGCCGCTGGGGTTGAACAGCCTCAGCTCGATGTTCTTGTAGCTGTTGAGCGCCAGGTAAGCGGCGTCGCTGTTGCGCGGATTGATGTCGTCCAGCAGCATGCGGACGCGAACACCGCGCTCCGCCGCCTTGACGACCTCCTGCATCAGCAGCCGGCCGCTATGGTCGTCGTGCCAGAGATAGTACATCAGGTCGAGGCTGCTGGTGGCACTGCGCGCCGCAAGGATTCGCGCGGCAAACGCGTCATAATTGTCGGCGATCAGCAGCAACCCGCTATTGCCGGCCGCGATCTTGTCCCGGGCAAACCGCGAAATGGCTGTATCCATGAAGTGCACCGACAAACATCAGCGAAGCAAACCGTCTGAAATCTGACTAACAACCCTTCAGGTTCATTCTGGTTGCAGTCGCGGCTGCCGTATCGCGTCCAGGTTCAGCCGGGCCTTGATCGGCAGATGATCGGAAGCGCGCTGCGCCAGCGGCGTCTTGTGCACCTCGATGCTGGAAATCAGGTGCGGCGGCCTGGCCAGGATGCGGTCGAGCGCAAACAGCGGAAAGCGCGACGGAAAGCTCGGCAGAACCGCATCGATCGGACCGAAATGCGGCAGCAGGGCCAGCAGCGAAGACCTGTTGCGGACGCGCCATTCGTTGAGGTCGCCAAGCAGGATTGTCGGCCGCAGAACCGGGTGCGTGGCTTCGACCAGCGCGTTGGCCTGCTGCGAGCGCGACCGCCGCAGCAGGCCAAAATGTGCGGCTATGATCCTGAGCGAGACGCCCTTCAGCTCCAGATCCGCGATGACCGCACCGCGCGGCTCAAGGCCGGGCAGCCGGATCTGGTTCACGCTTTCGACCACGCCGCGGCGCGCCAGGATCAGATTTCCGTGCCAGCCATGGCTGCGGCGGTTTTCCGGGACATGTGTGGGGACGAGGTCGCTGTCCCGCTCGAGCGCTGCGAGATCGAGCAAACCCTGCCTGCTTCCGGTCCTTTCGTCGGCCTCCTGCAAGGCAATGATATCGGCGTCGAGTTCCTTGACCACGGCTGCGACCCGCTCCGGATCGAACCTGCCGTCGGTGCCGACGCATTTATGCACATTGTAGGATGCAACCGTGGTGCACGAAATTTCATTGCCGGGCGCCGTAAACCGCGGCACTTCCCTTCGCAGCGCAGCGCCAAGCGACCTTGGAAGGGTAGGCGATCGATCCAGCATGTGATCCATTTGCTGTTGAGTCGGCGAGTGGCGGCCATTGCGATTATGGCGCGTGCGGAGGTCTGAAACAACGACGACCTTGCAAAACCGTTCCACCACCGGCCTCGGCGCGCGGTCTGGAACCCTGACGGGCAACAACACGTTTCGGGAGGGCAGCGCAGTCAACGGAGAAGTCGAATGCAGCCCTTAGCCGCAAATTCCGCCCCCCGCTCAGGCCCGCTCAGGATCGTCCCGTTCGATGGAACCGTAACCGTTCGGTTCTCCGACGCCATTATTGCGTCGAGCGCGCGGGCAAAGCTGCTCTACGAAGACGGTCATGATCCTGTCTTCTACATACCCTTCGAGGACATCTATTTCGACCTTCTGGAGAAGACGAACACAACGAGCCACAGCCCGCTGAAGGGCACGGCAAGTTATTGGCGTGTTCATGCGGTCGGCTCGTCGGCAGAAGACTTCATGTGGGCCTACGAGACGCC
The DNA here is from genome assembly GCF_040322015.1 of Mesorhizobium sp. M0208. Lineage (NCBI taxonomy): Bacteria > Pseudomonadati > Pseudomonadota > Alphaproteobacteria > Hyphomicrobiales > Phyllobacteriaceae > Mesorhizobium > Mesorhizobium sp. M0208. The sequence continues at coordinate 61,408 of NZ_JAMYSP010000001.1, forward strand.
CGACACCCCGGCACTGGCGATCGCCCGCCACGGCGCGTTCGATCCCGGCCGGGCGCGGATTGAGGCCGATCCCGCGGAGGACAAGCGGCATACGCCGCACGTCACCGAATAGACTCACATTGGCAACGGCGCCAGCTTTCCGTCAGAACTCTTCAAGGATGCGCAGGCTGTCTTCGTATTTCTCTGTCGAGGCACCGATCTGCCGTGCCTGCCATAGATTGTCGACAAGATCGGCGCGCTTGACCGGCAACGCCAGCGGATTGGCCGCAGCCCTACGAACGAACACGGAATCGTCCTCGTTCGGCCGCCGCGTCAGTGCGTCGACGGCCGATACGATGGACGGCCCGAACCCGGCCGCCTCAAGCCGGTCGCGATTCCAACCGTCGCCTTTTTCGATGACGTCGTGAAGATAGGCGATGGCTTTCTGATCGAGCGTTTCGACGGCATCGACGACCCGGCGGCAATGTTCGATATAAGGCCGCCCTGTCTTGTCCGTCTGCCCGGCATGGGCCTGTTCGGCGATTTTCGCTGCGCGATAAAGCACGCTCATTGGGTCGATCCCGTAACGAACAGCACATGTCCTGGCGCACCAACGCGCCATTGTCAGTGCGAGTTCCTACGCGCCGCGGGACCCTGCTGCCTCGCTTGCGAGCTGAATGCCGCGGTGGCGGGCGGAATAGTCAGGAGACGCGTTCAAAACTGTCGAGGCTGGTTCCAAAGGCACGCCAGGCGGGGAGTTTCCTGGCTCGGGCCGGCGCCCCTTCCTTTTCCGCCGACAAAGCGGCATCCGCAACGGTGTGCCACAGCATCTCCAGCTTCCCGTTCCTGAGGATGCCGGTATAGCTCACCGCCGCGGCTCCGACCCGCCCTTCGGCCGCGCAGGTGAATCCGATGACATCTCCATGGCAGGCTCCGAACAGCGGCACCGTCGTGCCGAAGAAGGCGCTGTCCTCCAGCGCCGTCCTGAAGGTTCCGCTGATCCGTCCGCCCTCTTCGCTGGTCAGTTCGACGACCGACCCGTACTGGTTCCGCCAGGTGCCCAGCCAACTCATCGCTGCTCCTCCTGATTGCTGCCATAGGGATTGCGTTGGCACACGGCCTCCAAGCCGCGGCCGAGGTAGCGGCCTTCAATCAGCCGCAATGCCAGCCATCGACATCTGAACGAAGCGCAGCGGCGCTTCCAGCGTCCAGGTGATGCCGTGCCTCTCAAATTCCAGGCGGCCGGTGCCGCTGAGCGCCTGCGGGGTGACGCGTTTGAGCACGACCGTTCCGAAACCGCGTCGCGTGTTTTCATCGACCAATGGTCCGTCCAGTTCCCGCCAGACAAGGCGGAAGCCGTCGCTGCCATCGGCGGCTGGCGTCACGGTCCATTCGACCTCGACCCGCCCGTCAAGGCGCGACAGCGCTCCGTGCTTTACCGAATTGGTGGCCAGCTCGTGAAAGGCAATGCCGAGATATTGCACCGCATTCGGCTGCAGCATGATCATCGGCCCGCTCATCGATAGCCTGGCCTGTGTCGCGAAGGCCTTAGTCTGGGCATGGATTAGTTCGCCGATGGTCGCGCCACGCCATTCGGCATCGACCAGCAGATCGTGTGATTCCGAAAGTGCCATGATGCGTTCCCGGACTTGGGAAAGGAAAGCCTCTGGCGTACCCGCCAGCTTGCTGGTCTCGCGGATCATCGAGACGATCACCGAATACTGGTTTTTAACGCCATGGTTGACTTCGCGCATGAGTGTGCGGATACGCCGTTCGCTGTCCTTATGCGGGCTGATGTCGCGCGCGATCTTGGAAGCGCCGACGATACGCCCAATGCCGTCGCGTATCGGCGAGATGGTGAGCGAAACCGGAACCAGGGTGCCGTCCTTGCGCTGCCGGATAGTCTCATATGAAGGAATCCGTTCGCCGGCGCGAATGCGGCTGATGATCATGGCTTCCTCATCCAGGTGGTCGGGCGGGATGAGCATCGTCACCGGGCGACCGATCGCCTCCGCGGGCGTGTAGCCGAACAGGCGTTGTGCCGCGTCGTTCCAGCTGGTGATAATGCCGTTCAGGTCTTTCGACACGATCGCGTCCATCGAAGATTCGACGATGGCAGCGAGCCTTATGCTGGCGTCGTCAGCCAGCGCCTGGGTGCGCAGGTCGAGCAAGGTGTTGATGGCGCCGACGACCTCGCCGTTCGCATCGCGAAGCAGGACCGGATACGCGCTGAACGGGATGAACTGGCCGTCCGGCCGCTCGGCGATCGCCCGGCCCCCAGGAACGTCCCGCTCCTCCAGCAAGGCAACGGCCATCGGACATTCGTCGTGCGCCATCGGCCGTCCGTCGAGGTGGCGAAGCTTCCATGATCCGCACCAGCGGTCCTGGCCGATAACCGGACGATATCCCCAGAGATCGGCAGCGGCTTCATTGAAGAACGAGATGTAGCCTTGTCTGTCGGTGGTGTAGACAGCCACAGGCAACGCCTGCATCAGATCGGCGGAGGAAACTTGCGGGATTCCGCCAGTCTTTAGTTCAACGACGTCCACCAGTCCCCCGCTCCGCTTGGCTTGGCGACGGATTGCTACGTCATCTAAATGCGCGCGAGCGTTTTCGGTTCCGTTCGATCCGCTTTCGGACATTCAGGCTGATCTGCGTTTCGCGGCCGTTCCCCGACCTTTGTTAGGAGCCTTGCCGCCTTCCTGCGCCAGGCTTCTGCGCAGAATATCGGCGAGGTTGACGACATTCGTCCTCGGCGCAGGTGCCGGCTTGGGCGGTTTCTTGCCCTTGCGCTTGGCTTCGATCATCGCAACCAGCGCCTGTTCATAAGTGTCTTCGAACTTTGACGGGTCGAATTTGGCGGGCTTCTTGTCGATCAGCAATTGCGCGATTTCCAGCATCTCGGGATCGACCTTGCGAGCCTTCAGTCCTTCGAACACCGCGTCCGTTGCGACCACTTCATTGTGGTTGCGTAATTCCGTCATCACCATGCCCTTGCCCAGCGGCTGGATCAGCACCTCTCGGCCTCGCTGGTACAGCACGACGCAGGAGCGGGCTGCCACTTTCTTCCTGGCCATGGCGTCCCGGATCACCGCGAAGGCCTCAGTGGAGGGCGCGTCGGCCGGAACCAGATAATAGGGCTTTTCGAGGTAGCGTGCGTCGATTTCGGCGGTGGGCACAAACTCGCCGATCTCGAGCGTGTGCTGCGATACCATCTTTAGTTTCTTGATTTCGTCCGGCTCTATGCGGATGAATTCGCCCTTCTCGACTTCATAGCCCTTTACCTGGTCGGCAGCCTCCACCGTATCGCCGGTCTCCTCGTCGATATAAGCGCTCTTGACCGGGAGACCGTCCTTGCGGTTCAGGATCCTGAAATGCACTTTCTCGGCCTCGCTGACGGCGCCGATGATCTTGACGCCACAGGAAACCGATCCGACTTTCATAAAGCCCTTCCAGGCAGCTCGCGGCGTCGCCATGTCAATCACTCATTTGCCGAACGGACGGAACGGCTGCGAGCCGAAATCGTTCCGCCGTGGCAGGCTGGTCCATACGCCGGCCCGGACGAGAACATTCGGTTCATTTTCGTCAGGGGAATAGCGGAATGGCCAAACGCAGCGCAGGGTTGCTCATTTATCGCCAAAGCCGAGGTTCACTTCAGGTGCTGCTGGTGCATCCCGGCGGCCCATTCTGGGCGAAGAAGGACGACGGCGCATGGTCGATCCCGAAGGGCCTGGTCGACGAGAACGAAGACGAACTGACGGCGGCAAAACGCGAAGCCGAAGAGGAGCTCGGGGTCGCCATCGATGGAGTTTTCGAACACCTTGGCAGCTACCGGCAGCCGGGCGGCAAGCTCGTCGTCGCGTGGTGCGTCGAAGCGGACTTCGACAGCGACGCCATAAGCAGCAACACCTTCGTCATGGAATGGCCGCCAAGGTCCGGCTCGATGAAGGAATTTGCCGAAGTCGACAGAGCGGGCTGGTTCTCCCTGCCTGAAGCCAACGTCAAGATACTGAAAGGCCAGCGCGCCATGCTGGCGGATTTGGCCGGTCGGCATGGCGACCCATGAAATCGTATCGGCTCAGTACTTCAGGGCGGCGCCTGGCTTGCCTTACGGCGCTATCCCAAGCGAATTTTGCGCGCGCAGCGTGCGTAATGTGATCGAATAGCGGTGCTCGGCGACCGGCGGAACGCTGTGCTCCCATTCGTTGCGCGCAGCACCCGTCATCAAATAGGCTGATCTTGGCTCGACGGTGACCGTCTTGCGATCCCATCGCGTGCCGTTTTTCCGGCGCAGGCGGAAGCTGCAGGCGGCCAGCAGCGAAACGCCGGCGACCAATTCGAAATGAGGCTTGTCGCGGTGCCAGCCGATACCGGCGCCCGGCCGGTACTCGTTGATCAGCACCTGCACGAAGGTTTCGGCCGGCAGGCGGGCAAAGGCTGCAACTTTGTCCCTGAGCGGCAGCAGAAAGCCGGGTATCGGCGGTGCTTCGACGACTTCGCGCCGGTCGTAGTCGTAACGCAGCCCGAAGCCGACCACCCGCCGGTTTGCCAGATGGCCGTGAAAGTCGAAGGGCTGAAAAGGCAGGCCGTCGAGCTGGCTTGCCAACGCTGCTTCCTCGTCCGGCGTGATCAGTTCGGGCCGGTAGCGGAATCCTTCCGGCAGGTCGTCGGTGGCGGCAAAGAGATCGCCCTGACGGGCTGCAGCCGATGTCTTGAGCGGTGGCATCAACTGTACTTGGTGAAGCCGGCCCGTAGCGGCAAGGCTGCTTCGGCAGCAAGGAACCTCGCTCTCCGTGCAGGGTTATTCACACGATGGCGTGGATTGGAGCACTGCCGAGCATTGGAGCTGTCGAGATGCCTTCAACTGCGATCAGAAACATCGACTACCAGCCGGCGACGAGGGTACTCTCGGTGTGGTTCGTCCCGAGCGGAAACCGCTATGATTACGAGGACGTTCCGCCGCAGGTCCACGCCGCGTTCCGCAAGGCTTCGTCGAAGGGCCGGTTCTTCAACGAACATATTCGCGACCGGTATAAATACCATCTGGTCGAGCAGAGCCATTCGAGCTGAGTCTTCCGACGCTTCTCAACCATGATCTCGGCTCTCCGCCATTCGTAGCCGCGCGGCAATGAGCGGACTTCGCAGTTGGTGAGCGACCTGATATTGATCATGGTTTCACCGGAAACATCGAAAGCCTGGAATGCCCGCCGAAGTCGAAACAACCGAGCAGCTCCAGCAATTGCTCGATACCCCGCATCTGGCGGGCGTGCTGGATAGCGAACAATTCAAGAGATTTCTCGACCAGCTGCCGATCGCGATCGCAATTTCCGATCTCAGCGGCGATGAACGTGTCGTCTATGTCAATTCCGAGTTCCAGAAATTGTCAGGCGTATCCGTCGCCGAGCTCGAGCGCTGGAACTGGGCCGCACTGAGCGGAGAAGGCTTGAGCGAATACAAGGACCGGCCGCTGGCCCGGGCCATCGTCGAGGATATCGATCGCGCGGGAACATTCAGGATACAACGTGCCGCCGCAGCGCCAGCCATCGTCGATGTCTATTCGAACCTGATCGAGGACGAGCGCGGGCGACGGTCCTTTCGACTGGTCGCCCTTGTCGACGTTACCGCGCACAAGGCAAGCGACAGCGAGGCCATCGAACAACGCATTCGGGAAAAGGACATGCTGCTGCGCGAGTTGCAGCATCGGATGAAGAACAATCTCCAAATGATCACGGCTCTCATCAGATTGGAGGCCCGCAGTGCGGCATCGCCTGATCAGAAAGGTTTCGAGCGCCTCGCCGGCCGCGTCGATGCGCTCGCAATCCTCTACCAGACGCTGTCGGCCGACGAACAGAAGGCCGAAGTGGACCTTGGCGTCTATCTCAGCCAGATCGCTTCCGCCGTGATGACGTCGCACGCCATGCAGGGCATCCGGCTCGATATGAAGGTCGACACTTATCCGGTGTCCATCAACGTGGCGATGCCGACGGGACTGGTGGTCAATGAGCTTTTGACAAACGCGCTGAAACACGCCTTTCTGGGTCGCGAAGGCGGGACGATCACGCTGCGCAGCGTCGTCGACGGAGACGGTTTTCGCATCGTAGTCGCCGATGACGGCATCGGCCTGCCCGAAGGCGAGACCTGGCCGAAACCCGGCAAGCTCGGAGCGTTGATCGCTCAATCGCTGATTGAAAATGCCAAAGCCCGGTTCGAGGTGGATTCTGCCCCCGGCAAAGGAACGCGGGTGACCATCGTGTTCAACAGATCGGCCGCCGTCGCGACGTAGCCGGTCGAGCAAGCGCCATCAAGGCCATCCGCATCAGCCAGGCCCGTCGATCACCTTGCGCGTGTGGCGGGCGATGACACCTTCTTCGTCGGTCGCGATGACGCGGACTTCGACCTTGCCATCCGCCTGGCTTATGAGCGCTTCATGGGAGTTGTTGTCGGCTTCGTCGATCGCCACGCCGAGCCAGCCAAGCCTGCCGCAAATCGCTTTGCGGGCCGCGGCAGAGTGCTCGCCGATGCCGCCGGTGAACACCAGGCATTCCAGCCCGCCCAGCGTATTGGCGAGGGCGGCAACTTCCCTGGCGGCGCGGAAGGCGAAAAGCTCCACCGCTTCGCGCGCCCGGCGGTCATCGCTGGCCTCCAGCGTTCGCATGTCGCCGGAAATGCCGGACACGCCGAGCAGGCCGGATTCCTCGTAGAGCATGTCTTGCAGCGCCTCTCCCGAAACCCCTCTTTCCAGCAGGAGGTACAAAAGCACGCCCGGATCGATGGCGCCGCAGCGTGTGCCCATGACCAGGCCGTCAAGCGCCGAAAAGCCCATCGTCGTATCGACGCTTCTCCCGTCGCGCATGGCGCACAGGCTCGCCCCGTTACCGAGATGGGCGACGATGGTTCTTTTCGCCGCCAGATCGGGCGATCTCTGCTTGAGCCGGCCCGCGACATATTCGTAGGAAAGCCCGTGAAAGCCGTAGCGGTGGATGCCGTCTGCCTCATAGCGACGCGGCAGCGCAAAACGGCTGACCAGAGGCTCGATGGTCCTATGGAAGGCCGTGTCGAAACATCCGACCTGCGGCAGGTCGGGCCGCAACGCGGCAAGCGCCCGGATCGGCGCGAGGCTGCGCGGCTGGTGCAGTGGCGCAAGCGGCGTCAGCCTGTCGAGAGCCTCGATAATTGTCGGTGTCAGGCGGACAGGTTCGACGAACTCGCGTCCGCCATGAACGATGCGATGGCCGGCGGCGATCAGTTTCCTTCCGCCAAGTTCGTTCTCGATCCATTGCAGCATCTGGCCGAGGCCCATGTCGGGCGATGCGTCCGCGGCAAGTGGCCGATCGCACTGCAGCTCCCCATCGGCGGCTTTCGCGGTCAGCCTTGGCGCATCGCCCAGATCCAGCGAACCGCGCGAGGCAAGATCCAGCTCGGCGGATGCTGCAAGGTCGTAAAGTCCGAACTTGATGCTCGACGAGCCGGCATTCAACGCAAGGATCGATCGTCGCATCAATCGCCGGCCCTTGTCGCGCCGTCCTGCGGCCAGGACCATTTCTGGATCTCGGGCATGTCCTCGCCATGTTCGCGGACATAGGCTTTGTGCTCAGCCAATTTCCCATGCAGCGCCGCGGCAAGCTCCTTCGCCCGCTCGGCCAGCCCCGGCACACGCGCGATCGCGGCGAGCGCCAGATGATAGCGGTCGAGCTGGTTGAGCACGACCATATCGAACGGCGTCGTCGTCGTGCCTTCCTCGCGAAAGCCATGCACATGCATGTTGTCGTGGTTGGCGCGCCGGTAGGTCAGACGGTGAATGAGATAGGGGTAGCCGTGATAGGCGAAGATGACCGGCTTGGCCTTGGTGAACAGCGCGTCGAATCTGTCGTCGGCAAAGCCATGCGGATGTTCGGAATTCGACTGCAAAATCATCAGGTCGACGACATTGACGACGCGGATCTTCAGGTCCGGAATGCCCGAGCGCAGGATGTCGGCTGCGGCAAGCGTCTCCAGCGTCGGCACGTCGCCGGCGCAAGCCAGGACCACATCCGGATCTTCGCCCTTGGCAACCGTCCCGGCCCATTCCCAGATGCCCGCGCCGGCCTTGCAGTGCGCTTCCGCGTCCTCGGCGGACAGCCATTGCGGCGCCGGCTGCTTGCCGGCGACGATGACGTTGATGCGGTTGTAGGTTTTCAGGCAATGGTCGGTGATCCACAGCAGCGTGTTTGCATCCGGCGGGAAATAGAGCCTTACCGTGTCGGCCTTCTTGTTGGCGACGAAATCGGCAAAGCCCGGATCCTGATGGCTGAAGCCGTTGTGATCCTGCCGCCAGACATGCGAGGTCAGCAGGTAGTTTAGCGAGGCGATCGGCTTGCGCCAGGCAAGTTCGCCGGAGGTCTTCAGCCATTTGGCATGCTGGTTGACCATGGAATCGACGATGTGGACGAACGCCTCGTAGCACGAGAACAGGCCGTGGCGGCCGGTCAGCAGATAGCCCTCCAGCCAGCCTTGGCAAAGGTGCTCGCTGAGCACTTCCATGACGCGGCCGCCGCGGGAAAGATGAACGTCGTAAGGCTCGATCCGCTCCATCCAGACCCGGTCCGTAACCTCGAACACGTCGTCGAGGCGGTTGGAGGACGTCTCGTCGGGTCCCATCAGCCGGAAATTCCTGGCCTCGGCGTTCAAGCGGATCACGTCGCGAAGATAGCTCCCCACGGTCCGCGTTGCCTCCCCAACAGTGCCGCCCGGACGCGGTACCTCGAGCGCCAGGCCTTTCCAGTCGGGAAGCACGAGGTCTTGCTTCAGCAGGCCGCCATTGGCGTAGGGGATTGCGCCCATGCGTCTGGGCCCTGTGGGCGCCAGCGCCGCGAGCTCCGCCAGGAGATGCCCGCCTTCATCGAACAGCGTCTTCGGTTCGTAGCTGCGCATCCAGTCTTCGAGGATCTGGCGGTGCGCCGCGTCGCCGCGCGCGTTAGACACCGGCACCTGGTGCGAACGCCAGAAATCCTCGACTCGTCTGCCGTCGACCTCTTTCGGCCCGGTCCAGCCCTTTGGGCTGCGCAGCACGATCATCGGCCACAGCGGCCGCTCTCCCTTCCAGCCCGCGGCTCGTGCAGGCTCCTGGATGGAGTGGATCCGGTCGAGCACGGTATCGAGCGTGCGGGCCATCTCCCGATGCATCGGGGCAGGCTCGTGGCCTTCCACGAAAAAGGTTTCGTAGCCATAGCCGAGGAACAGGCTGCGCAACGCCTCGTCTTCCATACGGCCGAGGATCGTCGGGCTGGCGATCTTGTAGCCGTTGAGATGCAGGATCGGCAGGACGGCACCGTCGGATGCCGGGTTCAGGAACTTGTTGGAATGCCAGGCCGCGGCGAGCGGGCCGGTCTCGGCTTCGCCGTCGCCGACGACGCAGGCAACCACAAGGTTCGGATTGTCGAAGGCGGCGCCGAAGGCATGGACCAGCGCATAGCCGAGCTCTCCGCCTTCGTGGATCGAGCCGGGTGTCTCCGGGGCCGCGTGGCTCGGCACTCCGCCGGGGAACGAGAACTGCCGGAACAGCTTTCGCAGGCCGTCTTCGTCCCTGCCGATCTCGGGATAAATCTCGCTGTAGGTGCCCTCGAGCCAGGTGTTCGCGACCATTGCCGGGCCGCCGTGACCCGGCCCGCAGATGAACAGAACATCGAGACCACGTTCACGGATGATCCGGTTCAGATGCACATAGATGAAATTGAGGCCGGGCGTTGTGCCCCAATGGCCGAGCAGCCGTGGCTTGATGTGCTCGGGCCGCATGGGCTCGCGCAAGAGCGGATTGTCGAGCAGATAGATCTGGCCAACCGAAATGTAGTTCGCGGCGCGCCAGTAGCGGTCCATCAGATCCATCTGGTCAAGGCCGGTTGTTTGCGCAGTCGTGCGGGCCTCGTCGTTCATGGAAATGCCTCCGGAATACCCTCGTCCGTCGTTATCTGGAGTGGCGCCGCCTCGGAGAAAGGATTTGCCTCGAAATAAGTTTGGGCGGGCGCGGCCAGTTCCGCTTGCCGATCCTGCAATCCGCCTCGCCCGACAAAAGCGGGTCGGTCTTTTGAGGAACCTCGGGGCTTGCCAACGGTTAGGAAGATGTACCGCATTGCATGAATGCAAGGGGACTGCCGAGGCCCCGGGGACATCGACTGGCCAAAGTGCCGTTTGAGCAGCTTGGGCGATTGTGGCGGAGGCCCGTAGGAGGAGCAAAAAATGCTCGATCTCTCCCATGCCCGCAACCAAATGGTCGACATTCACCTAAGCCGCCGTGGCGTTCGCGACCGCAATGTCCTTCAGGCGATGCGCGAGGTCCCGCGCGAGGCTTTCGTCGAGCCTGGTTTTGAAGAATTTGCCTATGAGGACGGGCCGCTGCCGATCGCCGAAGGTCAGACGATATCGCAGCCCTATATCGTTGCGTTGATGATCGAAATGGCCGAGGTCGGAGCCGGTGACCATGTTCTCGAGGTCGGCACCGGCTCGGGCTATGCGGCTGCCGTAATGAGCCGGATCGTCGAACGTGTCTACACCATCGAGCGCCACGCCGCGTTGGCTGAAACGGCAAGGCAGCGGTTTAAAAAGCTTGGCTACGACAATATCGAAGTCCGCACTGGCGACGGCACCAGGGGCTGGCCAGAGGCTGCACCCTTCGATGCGATCCTGGTTGCCGCCGCTGGACCCGGCGCACCGCTCGCGCTGCAGGAACAGCTCGACGTCGCCGGCCGGCTTATCATCCCGGTCGGCGACGAATTCGACGCGCAGCGCCTGCTCAAGGTCACCCGGACCGGCGCAGCAACTTACACCGAGGAGGATTTCGGCGGCGTGCGGTTTGTTCCGCTGATCGGCGAGCAAGGCTGGGGCGAGCCAGGCAGCGACAGCCAGATAGCGGCCGATCTTCCGCACCGGCATCAGCGCAGGAGCAGCCTGCCGCAGATGATAGCGGCCGCCGCCGAACCGCTTCCGGATTTCGACGATCCGGCCTTCGGTGCGCTGTTCGACCGGTTTGCCGACCGCCGCGTCGTCTTGCTCGGCGAAGCCAGCCACGGCACGTCGGAGTTCTATCGTGCGCGCGCCGCGATCACGCGCAGGCTGATCGAGAAGCATGGCTTCACCATCGTCGCGGTCGAGGCCGACTGGCCCGATGCGGCGGCGATCGACCGTTACATCCGCCACCGGCCACCACGGCCGGGCGCCGATCCGCCGTTCCAGCGCTTTCCCACCTGGATGTGGCGCAACACCGACGTCGCTGCGTTCGTCGACTGGATGCGAGAGCATAACGAGCGGATCAGGATATCCTCCCGGCGGGCCGGGTTCTATGGCCTCGACATCTACAATATGGGCGGGTCGATCGCGGCGGTCCTGCAATATCTCGACCGGGTCGATCCGCAGGCGGCGAGGATCGCACGCGAACGCTACGGCTGCCTGACTCCGTGGCAGAACGACCCGGCCACTTATGGCCGTGTCGCACTCACCTCCGGCTACCAGAAATGCGAGAAGGCCGTGCTCGAGCAATGCCGGGAACTGCTCGCCAGAGAGCTCGACTATGCGCAGCAGGACGGGTTCGATTTCCTCGACGCCACCCAGAACGCCCGCCTGGTCGCCTCCGCCGAGCGCTATTACCGCACCATGTATTATGGCGGCGCGCAATCCTGGAACCTGCGCGACACCCACATGTTCGAAACGCTGGAGCACCTGCTGCAGGCCCGCGGCCCGAACGCCAAGGCGGTGGTGTGGGCGCATAATTCCCATATTGGCGATGCCCGCTATACCGAGATGGGGATCGTCAGGGACGAATTGAACATCGGCCAGCTCTGCCGCCAGCGTCTTGGCGACGAGGTTGCCTTGATTGGTCTCAGTACGCATTCCGGGACGGTGGCCGCTGCCACCGACTGGGACGGCGACATGGAAGTGAAACCGGTTCGGCCTTCCCACAACGACAGCTATGAGCGGCTTTGCCACGACAGCGGCGTCTCGCCTTTCCTGCTCGATTTCGAGCGCGACGACACGCTGCGCCAACGGCTTCTGGAGCGCCGGCTGGAACGCTTTATCGGTGTCATCTATCGGCCCGAGACCGAGCTGCACAGCCACTATGCGGACGCCTCGCTCGCCCGCCAGTTCGATGCTTTCGTCTGGTTCGATGAGACCAATGCCGTGACGCCGCTTGGGCCGGAGCATGCGGGGACAGGCCTTCCCGAGACTTATCCTTTCGGGCTGTAGCGAATCTGGACCTTGGGAAAGCGGAAAATCGAAAGGAAGGAGGTCACCAATGGCCGGAAAGAAGACTCATGAGCAGCAATTGCGCATCATCGAAGAGCGCGAGAACACGAAAAACGCCGGCAAGGATTTCGACGCGGAAGCGGATTTGAACAAGACCAGGCAAGAGCGCGAGGCGTTCCGGCGCGGTGCCGAGCTCAGATCGGACCCGAAGGATATTGCCGATCCCGACGATCGCAACATCATCCGCGGCGAGCACCAGGAAAGCGCCCACAACAAGCATCGCGCCGACCGCTGAACGGCCGGATCGCTTGACGTTAAGACAATACGGCGCCGGGTCCGTCCCCTGACCTTAATCCCTGGGGCTATTCGGCAAAAAATGTCGCGGCGACAGCAATTGAGACGAGGCTCAGCACTGCCAGGCCTGCCCTGGCGACATGCGAAGCCTCCCAGACGTTGCGCAAATCTCTCCAGTCGCCGGTCTGCTTTCGAGAGAACATTGAAAAAAACGTCGCGGCGGATTTCGGCAGGGCAGTGTCTTGCACCCAGAAATTATTGACGGGGTGCGTGACCGACCAATAGGTCGCGTGCTCCGCCAGCAGCGAGACAAGCGCCGCCAAGGTCCACCAGAATCGGGCGCTTGGATAGGGCGTCAGGTAAAGCAGGACGGCGAGCGCAATGATGCCGCCGATCTCGGCGAACCCGCCGATCGTGAAGCCGGGATAGTAGATCGCCTGCACTGATCTGTAGGTGGCCTCCTTGAGGCGCAACTTGCCGGGCAATTCCAAAGCGTGCGCGAGCGAGAGCGCCATCGAGACGGCGACCAACAGAAGCGTGGCGATCGTCAATGCGCGCATGTTTCCTGCTCCCGACCATGCCCTCGTGGTGCGCGCGTAGATAGGGTGGTTGGTGATCCTGAAAAGGCGCCCGACTTCGCCGGCAGGCTGTTCGGTCATTCCCCGATCTGGCTGGTCGAGCGTTCGTGGAGCCTGGCGCCGGTCTGCGCGTCGACCGCGACCATGCTGACCTCGTAGCCCCAGAGCTTGCGGATGTGGCGCAGCGTGGCGTCGCGGCTGCCGCCTTCCAGCACGATGCCGTCCTTGACCTTGTGCTGCAGGCGCAGATGCCGGTCGCCGAGCAGGTCCACATCCACCACCTGGATGTCCGGCCGGCTGGCGCCGATGTCGTAGCTGTGGGCGAGTGCGCTGCGGATACTCTCGTAGCCGCGCTCATTGTGTATCGAGGCGACTTCGTAATGGGGGTCGTTGGCAGCGTCGGCAAGCACAAAGAACCGCCATTTCCGTATCAGGGTAGGGCTCAGATATTGGCGGATGAAGGACTCGTCGCGATGGTTGGCCCAGGCGTCCAGCAAGGTCTGGCGCCAGTCGCCGTTACCGGCGATATCGGGGAACCAGTCGCGGTCCTCGGCCGTCGGCGCGGTCGAGATGCGCTGGATGTCCTGCATCATGTCAAGCCCCAGCGCGTAAGGGTTGATACCGGAAAAGCGCGGATCGTCGAAGCCCGGCTGGAAGATCACGTTCGAATGGTTGCGCAGGATCTCCAGCATGGCACCTTCGCCGATCAGCCCGCGGTCGAACAAAAGGTTCATCAGCGTGTAATGCACGAAGGTGGCGCAGCCCTCGTTCATCACCTGCGTTTGGCGCTGTGGATAGAAATACTGCGCGATAACGCGGACAATCCGGATAACCTCACGCTGCCACGGTTCCAGGATCAGGCTGTTCTTCTCCAGGAAATAAAGCAGGTTCTCCTCGGGCAGGTTGAGCGATTTCTTGCGCTCCGCCATGGTGTCCGTCTCGCGAACCTTGGTGCCGTCCTTGGACGGCGGCAGCGTGCGCCACAGATCGTTGTAGGAGCGCTCCTCGTATTCCAGGCGCTCGCGAAGGCCCTCGCGCTGCTTTTCCGACGACAGCTTCGGCGGCCGGTGATATCTGAACACGCCCTGTTCCATCAGCGCGTGTGCGGCATCGAGGATCTCTTCCACCGCATCGACGCCATGCCGCTCTTCGCAGCGGGCAATATAGCCCTTGGCGAAGTCGAGATAGCTGAGGATGGCGCCGGCGTCCGTCCACTGCCGGAAAAGATAATTGTTCTTGAAGAAATGGTTATGCCCGAGTGCTGCGTGCGCCGTCACCAGGGCCTGGAGGGCCATGGTGTTTTCCTCCATCAGATAGACGATGCAGGGATTCGAATTGATGACGAGTTCATAGGCGAGCCCTCGCCCGCCTTTGCGATAGAGCAGTTCCTGGTAGAGGTAGTGCTTGCCGAAGGACCAGTGCCGGTACATCAGCGGCATGCCGACCGAGGAATAGGCGTCGAGCATCTGTTCGGACGAGATGATCTCCATCTGTACCGGATAGGTGTCGAGGTGGAGCTCTTCGGTGGCGATCGCCTCGATGGTCTCGTAGGCGCGCGACAGCGTCCTGAAATCCCAGTCGGAACCGGAAAACAGCAGCCCGGATCTGCTCGCCATCAGCCCCCTCTTTCACCGCTCTTTTGATAGCCCGGCTGTCTGGCGAAGAGCTGGCGGAAAACCGGGTAGATGTCGGCCGCGGTGGCGATGCGGCTCATCTGGAAGTTCGACCATCTCAGCTTGACCGCACTGTAGGCACGCCATAGCGACGTGCCGTTGTCGGTAGCGCCGAAGATGTGGCTCTCGCGCTCGTCGAGGATCTCGACATAGGCGAAATACTGGCACAGCCGCATGATCTGTTCGTCGAGCAGGGCGATGCAGCGCTCGGAATCGGTGACGAAATTGTCACCGTCCGAGGCCTGGGCGACATAGATGTTCCATTCGCGGCTGGGATAGCGTTGCTCGACGATGCGGTGCATCTCCTCGAGCGCGGTGGAAACCACCGTACCGCCGCTCTGGGTGTTGTAGAAGAAGGTTTCCTCGTCGACCTCCTGCGCCTCGTGGGTGTGGCGGATGAAGACCACCTCGGTCCGGTCGTAGCGCCGCTTCAGGAACAGGTGCAGCAGCACGAAGAAGCGCTTGGCCAGATCCTTCTCGCGTTCGCCCATCGAACCGGACACGTCCATGAGGCAGAACATCACCGCGTTGGCGTTCGGCACCGGCTGCGCGTCGAAGCGGTTGAAGCGGATATCGACCGGGTCGACATAGGCGATCCGCTTGCGGCGACGCTCCAGTCGATCGAACTCTTCCTGCAGCGCCACGATGCGCTGGCGCATCTCGACGTTTTGCGGCTTCGCCTCCAGCGACGCAATCTCCTGCGCGATCGCATCGAGGTCCTCCTGCTTGGGACGCCTGAGCGCTATGCGGCGGCCATGGCTGTTGCGCATCGTGCGCCCGACATTGATGTTGGTCGGCGAGCCGGTCGCGGCGAAGCCGGCCCGGCGCGGCTTGAAGGCGAGGATCTCCTTGAGGTTGAGCTTGACCATGTCAGGCAGTTCGAGGTCTTCGAAAAAGAGGTCGAGCACCTCTTCGCGCGACAGCACGAAACGGAAATCGTCCTCCGATTCGGTTCTCCCCGGGGCGGACCCCATGCCGCCGCCCTGGCCGGGCTTGGGCAGCCGGTCGCCTGGGGAGAAATGCTTGTTGCCGGGCAGGACGTGCTGGCGGCTGCCGCTGTTCCTGGCATCGTTGAAGCTCGGCTCGCCGGTGCCCCGCGCCGGCATCGAAACGGCATGCTCGGCGTCCACGTCGGCGATCTTGCCGGTGCGGATCTGATCGCGGATCGTGCGCTTCAACTCTTCGCGCGCCCGCCGCAGAAAACGCTGCCGATTGCCGAGGCTTTTGTCCTTCGGGTTCAGTCGGCGATCGATGAAGATCGGCATATGTTACCCCGGGCTGGCTTCAACCCGCCTTGTTCACCCGCATGTACCAGTCCACCAGCCGGCGAACCTGGCGTTCGGTGTAACCGCGCTGGATCATCCGCTGCACGAATTCGGTATGCCGCTTCTCCGTCACGCTGTCCTGCTTGGAGCCGAAGCTGATCACCGGCAGCAGGTCCTCGACCTGCCCGAACATCCGCTTCTCGATGACTTCGCGCAGCTTTTCGTAGCTCGTCCATGACGGGTTGCGGCCATGGTTTCTGGCCCGCGCGCGCAGCGTGAACTTCACCACTTCATTGCGGAAGTCCTTGGGATTGGCGATGCCGGCCGGCTTTTCGACCTGCGACAGTTCGTTGTCCAAAACCTCGCGATTGAGGATCTGGCCGGTATCGGTATCCTTGTAGTCCTGATCCTCGATCCAGGCATCGGCATAGGCGATGTAGCGGTCGAACAGGTTCTGGCCGTATTCGCTGTAGGATTCCAGATAGGCCTTCTGGATCTCGTGGCCGATGAACTCGGCATAACGGGTGGCCAGCTCCGACTTTATGAAATCGAGATAGTCCGCCTCTGTTTCCTTCGGGAACTGCTCGCGCTTGATCGCCTCTTCCAGGATGTACATCAGATGCACCGGATCGGCGGCCACCTCTTCGGTGTCGTAGTTGAAGGTCTGCGACAGGATTTTGAAGGCGAAGCGGGTGCTGACGCCGGTCATGCCTTCATCGACACCGGCGGCGTTTCGGTACTCCTGGACCGACTTCGCCTTGGGATCGGTTTCCTTGAGGTTCTCGCCGTCATAGACGCGCATCTTGGTGTAGAGCGGCGAATTGTCGTGTTCGGCCAGGCGGGTCGAGACGGTGAACCGGCTGAGGATGTCGAGCACTTCCGGAGCGCAGGGGCTGTTAGCCAGTTCGCTTTCGCGCAACAGCTTCTCGTAGATCTGCCGCTCTTCGGTGACGCGCAGGCAATACGGCACCTTGACCACCAGGATGCGGTCGAGGAACGCCTCGTTGTTTTTGTTGTTCTTGAACTGCAGCCATTCCGATTCGTTGGAATGGGCAACGATGATGCCCTGATAGGGGAAAGCGCCGAAATTCTCGGTGCCGTTGTAGCTGCCTTCCTGGGTGGCGGTCAGCAGCGGATGCAGCACCTTGATCGGCGCCTTGAACATCTCGACGAATTCGAGCAGTCCTTGCGTCGTCCGGTTCAGCCCGCCGCTATAGGAATAGGCGTCCGGATCGGACTGGCTGAAGTTTTCCAGCTGCCTGATGTCGACCTTGCCGACCAGGGCCGAAACGTCCTGATTGTTCTCGTCGCCCGGCTCGGTCTTGGCGATGCCGATCTGGCGAAGCCTGGACGGCATCAGCTTGACGACGCTGAATTTGGAGATGTCGCCGGACAATTCGTCGAGACGCTTGGCCGCCCAGGGCGAGATCAGGCCGGTCAGCCGCCGCCGGGCGATGCCGTATTTGTCCTCCAAAAGGTCGCCCATGCGGTCGGGATCGAACAGCCCGAGCGGCGATTCGAAGACCGGGCTGACCTGGCCGCCGACCTTCAGCGTATAGATCGGACGCTGCTCCATCAGCCTTTTCAACTGCTCCGCAAGCGAGGACTTGCCGCCGCCGACCGGGCCGAGGAGATAGAGGATCTGCTTGCGTTCCTCGAGGCCTTGCGAGGCATAGCGGAAATAACCGGCGATACGCTCGATCGTATCCTCCATGCCGTAAAAGTCGGCGAAGGTCGGATAGATCTTGATCGTCCGGTTCGAAAAAATACGGCCGAGCCGCTCGTCCTTGCTGGTATCGACAAAAGTCGGCTCGCCGATCGCCTCGACCATCCGCTCGGGCGCTGAGGCGTACATCGACTTGTCCTCGCGGCAGGCAAGCAGATATTGCTGGAGGCTTATCTCCTCCTGCGCCGCATTCTTGTAAACCTCGGAAAACAGATCGAAGACGTCGGATTGATTCTCACGCATGGTATTCCTAGCCCCGGAGCCGATGTGGCTGCATGTTTATCTCTTGAACAACCAAATGTTGGAAAGCCCTTGTGGTTCCCTTCACTTCGCAGAGAGTGCATGTGACCGAACGATAAGAGTCTAGATAAGGGCATCCTGAGTGCAGACAAGGCGTGGAACGTCCTGCTCGCGGCACAAAATCCTGAATCGCACCACGTCCTGCGGGCGACATCCAACAAGACGGAGGAACGGTTCGGGTCCTTTCCGGTTGTGAGGGAAAGGAGACGGTCGATGTCTGGGAATAGTTTGTGGTTGCTCGTTGTTGCAGGAGGTCCACTGCTGCTGGCAGTCCTGATCGCCTACGCCCTGCTCACGCAGCGCCGTCGCGGCCCGGCGGAGCGCAGGGAAAGCGAGCGTGCGACCGAGCGCCTGTATCAGGAAAAGAAGGATTGACCGACGGGATCGCAGCTCAGCTGCCGGCAACCGCCAGCCCGGTCGCTTTTTCGGCGCGCAGCAGCATGCCAAACAGGTCGCGCGGCTCATCGGGATCGGCCAGAAGGTCTAGTTCCTCGTAAAGGCCGGTCCGCTGCAGCTGATCGCGGACGTAGCGCAGCGCGGAAAAATCCTCGATCGCAAAGCCGACGGAGTCAAACAATGTGATCTGTCGGGCATCCGTCCGGCCTGCTGCCTTTCCTGTCATCACCTGCCACAATTCGGTGAGCGGGTGATCCGCATCGAGCTGCTGGCTCTCGCCTTCGATGCGCGTCTGCGGCGGATATTCTACGAAGATGTCCGAGCGCAGCAGAATGTCGCGATGCAGCTCGGTCTTGCCCGGGCAGTCGCCGCCAACCGCGTTGATGTGCACGCCGGATCCAACCATGTTGTCGGTCAGGATTGTTGCCGACCGCTTGTCGGCGGTGACCGTGGTGATGATCTCTGCACCTTCAACGGCTTCCTGTGCCGACGCGCAGAGCTTGATGTCGAAACCCATGCCGGCAAGGTTCTTCCTGCATTTCGCCGAGGCCGCCGGGTCGATATCGTAGAGACGCAGCCTGTCGACGCCAAGCAGCGCCTTGAAGGCAATGGCCTGGAATTCCGATTGCGCGCCATTGCCGATGATCGCCATGCACCTGGCGGCCTCTGGAGCGAGGTATTTCGCCGCGACCGCCGAGCTTGCGGCGGTTCTGAGCGCCGTCAGGATGGTCATTTCCGAAAGCAGCATCGGATAGCCATTGCCGACATCGGCAAGCACGCCGAAAGCGGTCACGGTCTGGCGGCCGTCACGCGTATTCTTCGGATGGCCGTTGACGTATTTGAACCCATAGAGCTGCCCGTCGCTGGTCGGCATCAGCTCGATCACGCCGTCAACGCTGTGCGAGGCGATGCGCGGCGTCTTGTCGAACAGCTCCCAGCGCCTGAAATCCTCTTCGATATAGGCGGCAAGCTCAAGCAGGAAGCGCTCGATGCCGATGGCAAGCACCAGCTTCATCATGCGGTCGACGCTGACGAACGGGACGATGTTCAAATTGACGGTCATGGCTCAGAACCCCCTCGTCGGACGGTCCATGATCCGCCGGCCCATCAGGCTCGCGGTCAGGTCGACCAGAAGCGTGGCGGTGCGGCCGCGTTCGTCGAGAAAAGGGTTGAGCTCGACTAGGTCGAGACTGGTGACGAGGCCGCTGTCATGCAGCATTTCCATTGCCAGATGCGCCTCGCGGAAGGTGGCGCCACCTGGAACGGTGGTGCCGACCGCCGGGGCGATCGACGGGTCGAGAAAATCGACGTCGAGGCTGACGTGCAGCATGCCGTTGGCGGCGCTCACCCGCTCGAGAAAGGCGCGAAGCAGTTGCGCAATGCCGTGCTCGTCGATCGAACGCATGTCATGGACCGTCACGCCGGCTCTGCGCAACGCTTCCCTTTCCGCCAGGTCCACGCTGCGGATCCCCAGCGCGCATATGCGAGCCGGGTCCACCTGCGCTGCAAGGCGGGGGAAATAGCCCTCGAAGCCGGGCTGCCCGCTGGCATAGGCCAGCGGCACACCATGCAAATTGCCGCTGGTGGTCGTGTCGAGCGTATGAAAATCGGGGTGCGCATCGAGCCACAGCACGAAGAGCGGCCGGCCGGCATTCGCGGCCCGGCGGGCAATGCCGGCGAGCGTACCGGCCGAAATGCTGTGGTCGCCGCCGAGAAAGATCGGCATCGCATCGGCGCTCGCGGCATAGGCCGTTTCGCTGATTGCTGCCGTCCAGGCGGCAATTTCCGGCAGCGCCTTCACCGCCGCGTTGCCGTGTACGACAGGACGCATGTCGGCCGGGACGATCGTTCCGAGGTCGGTCAGCGTATGGCCGAGCTCGGTCAGTGCGGTGGCCAGGCCGGCCGTGCGCAGCGCACTCGGCCCCATCTCGCAGCCCATGCGGCCTGAGCCGGCCTGGATCGGTGCGCCCACGATCGTGCAATGCATTCTCATACCCCGCCAATTACGATGCCTTTATTGAAGCCCGCATCGCTGGCAGAATGAACATGTCAAATTGGCAAATTTGTCGAAATGCCTTACCATAGTGACATCATCTACTTCCGTTGTGAGCAATCATGGACCAGCTCGACGAGCAGATCATCACCTCTCTGCGGCACGACGCCCGGCGCAGCATTTCCGATCTTGCCGTCGGCCTGGGTGTCTCCCGGGCAACGGTAAGGTCCCGGATCGAGCGACTTGAGAGGGACGGCGTCATCGTCGGCTACACCGTCATTCTGCGCGCCGACGCGGTCGATCAGCGCGTGCGTGGCATCATGATGATCGAGATCGAAGGCCACGCCGCCGATCGCGTCATCCGGGCGCTGGGCGGCTTCTCCGAGGTCTCGACCATCCACACCACCAATGGCCGCTGGGATCTGGTGATAGAACTCGGAACCCAGACCCTGAGCGAGTTCGACGCCGTGCTGAGACGTATCCGCCTGATCCCCGGAATTACCGGCAGCGAAACAAGCCTGCTCCTGGCAACGCCACGCACCACCAAGGCTCGGCTGTGACTTCGAGGAACTGCGCTTGACCTGCAGCGGTAACGAAATCCGCCAAGGAACCTTCAATTGCCGCCGCGGTTAGAGCAGTTCCAGTAAAAGTGTGGAACGGTTTTCCGTTCGGAATTGCATCGGAACGAAAAGATAGAGCGGGTCAGCGTTTCCGGGAAACGACGAACCGTTCTGGGCCGGACAGGCCTCCTTCGAGGGAGAACAATCATGGCTCACGCCCAGCAGGAACTGGTCGAATTCGTTATCAGCAAAGCCTTCAACCCGGTCATGCGGGCCAAACCGGACGGAAAATCCGATGCCGAGCGCAAGACGCTCGAACACGTCCAGCAGGCCACGAAGACCGAGATTGAGCGCTATCGCCGTTACGGCTCGGCCGAGGAGGTCGCGACCAACTTCAGGCGCGACCTGAATTCCGACGCTGCCAAGAAGTTGCACGCCCAGCTGCGCCGACTGCATCTGCCGACGATTGAGGACATTCGTGACGACTTCGAGGACAAGGCCCGCAAGCTCGGGGTCAAGGCCTCGCCGTAGATCCGCGACCAATCGCCTGGTGACGTCCGTCAGGCCGTCATCACAATCCACCCTTGGTCGGAGGCCACCCTGACCGAGCTGTCTCGGGGATGTTGTCCGACGTCAGCTCGCCGCGATTGAGCTTTTCAATCGCTTCATCGGCTTCGCTTTCGTCGAGACCGGAAAGCGGCAAGCCATCGACCACGACGGCTTCGTCGCTCTCGCTGTCATAGACCTCCCAGAGGCCTTCCGGATCCTGTCGTTTGTCGTAAACGGTTGGCATGGCCATTTCTGTAACCACTCCTGCAGGCAACGCCGCTATTGCACGCCTGCCACCCATTTCAGGGCCTGGGCCTTTTCTGACTTGCTGCCTTGCTCGAAACAAACTCGGGCCATTGGTGGATGTTCCCTGCCGGAGGCGTGCTTAACTTCAACCTGACATGGCTAGAATCGGCCGGCTTCTCCGATCGGCCCTCGGATCGCCTGGGTGACGACGGTATAACGCGTGACTTGACCCTCCTCGGGATCCTCCCCGTGGAAATGGATTGCTGCGTTCGGCGGCAGCCGCGCAGTGCTGCCGAACTGCTTGACGGTGGAGACATGCACGATCTGCATGTCGGGGTCCCGCTTCATGGCGTCCATCGCTGCCAGCTCGGCGCTGCTGCTGCCACCGATCCGCCAGCTCGCTTCCAGCACGCCCGATCGCCAGATGCCCGAGGAATCGACACCTTGGCCGATGTCGTAGTTGCGTCGCGAGGCGAAGAATCCGGGATAACCATCCATCGCTGCGTCATAGGTTCTCGCCTGCGCCACGGCCAAACCCACCGCCGGAGATAATCGCAGCCCATCCAGCGCCTCCCATCCGCCGCGCACCACAACCAGATCGGATCCGCCGTAGACGGGCTGCCCGTCGTTGTCGGTCGTCGTCCGCTGGGTGCCGTAATAGCTGATCGACAATTCGTCGATCATGGTTCTGCCAACGCTCAGCGTAACGATGTCGCGAAGCTGCGTTTCGAGAACAAGGCCGTATTCGCTTAGCTCAGACGATGGATATTGGTCCAGCAGCCTTTCGACATCGCCGACTGTCGCGGCGGTGTGCTGGTCGCGGCCCCGCGAAGCGCGCGGTGGCTTGAATCGGACCAGCCCCAGCTCCAGCAGACGTTGCGCTGCGCGCAGCGCGTCGTGGCGTGAAAATGCAGTGTAGCCGGGCAGTACGGCCGCGGCGACGGCGCTGCCGAAGCCGACGGGCCATTCTTTTGGCCGTGCCGCCGATCCGTCCACCAGCTCGTGGGTTATGGCCTTGGTGGTTGCGAGGCGCCAGGGCACCACCCCGCCGAAGAGATCGTCGGGCCCGTTTATGCCCAGTTGAACCGCATCGGCAGCAAGCAGGCTGTCGTCCGGCACGAAATACAACCCGTCACTGTCACCGCCACCTTCACGCAGGCCCTGGCGGAAGGAAAATCCCTTCAACGCTGCGATCGTGCGCGCGACGGCAGCGACGGTTTCCCGTTCGTGGGCATAGATGGTCTCGCCACCCGGCGCGGAGAATGCGACCACAACACCTTTCGCCCCGCTTGGTTGCCTACCGCTTAGCCCGGTCATGTCGCGCCCTTCGTCCATTGCCGAGCCCATTGCCGTTTCCGCGGCAATGCGTCCGAACAAAAAAACCCGTTGACGCGGCGAATGTTCCGGCCAACGGCCGGCTGCGGGTTTGACCAGGTGGCTGCCCGGAGCTTCTTGCGGTCGACGTCGAGACGCTGCGTCCCGGCGAGAAGGCCGCCGTGGACGACGTGCTGAAGGAGGCCGCCCCACACGTCCTGGGAGACGCCGACCTCGTCGGCACATTCGAACGGGCTTGAGACCGGAGTTCGCTGTCGCATGAACTGCGGCCGATGGCCGGAATAATCGCTAAATCAGCGGTTCATGTTCATGATCGCGTTCATCGGCATCAAATTGTGGTCGAGATTGGCCATGATCCAGATCGAGCCGCCGATCACCAGAACTACGATCAGCACGCCGAAGGCAAGCGCCAGGGCGTTGTTGGTGTTGTCCGGTCCCGTCGTGATGTGCAGGAAGAAGACGAGATGCACGCCCATCTGGGCGATCGCCAGCACGACCAGCGCCACCGGAATGCCGGGTGCCCATACCAGGTCGGTTCCGGGCAACCAGAACGAGGCGATGGTCAGCAGCGTTGCCAGCCCGAGGCCGATCACATAGCCGCGTAGCCCGGATCCGACGTCGGTGTCGCCGAGGTATTCGTCACCCGGCGCCGTATCTATGTCGTAGCGCTCCAGGCCATGGGTGTCGCGCCGTTGCGCGTGGCGATCGTCCGCATTGCTCATCGACTTGCTCCCAGGAGATAGACCACGGTGAACAGCGCGACCCAGATGATGTCGAGGGCGTGCCAGAACAGGCTGAAGCACATGAAACGCCGAAGAATATCGTCGCGGAATCCCTTGGCGAAGATCTGCGCCATCATCGTGAGCAGCCACAGCAGCCCCGCCGTGACGTGAAGGCCATGGCATCCCACCAGCGTGAAGAACGCCGACAGGAAAGCGCTGCGCGTCGGTCCGGCACCACTGGCAACCATATGCACGAACTCGCGCAACTCGAGCAGGATGAAGCTGGCGCCGAGCACGAAGGTAACAGTCATCGCGACATAGAACCAGGAGCTTCGCCGCGCTGTCACGGCAAGGCCGGCGAGACCGCAGGTAAAGCTCGACAACAGCAAAGCGGCCGTCTCGATCGCGACGTTGCGCAAGTTGAACAGCTCGGCCCCGCTTGGTCCGCCCGCCGTCTTGCCCGCCAGCACGGCATAGGCCGCGAAGAAGGCGGAGAACATCACGATGTCGCTCAGAAGGAAGATCCAGAAGCCATAGCCGACGACGATCCGGATCGGGGCCGGGCCGCCGAGTGCATGGCCGTGCCCGCCATGGATACGGTAAGGGTCACGCTCTCGAACGTCCATCGCGGTCATGGCCTTGGCCCCGTGTAGGTAGCCAGTGCCTCGCGGCGCGCGCTTCGGTTGGCGCGGTCGATCCGGGCGACTTCGGCGGCAGAAATGACGTATTCGGGTTTGTCGCGCCATGCGAATACGACGAAGGTAGCGAAAGCACCGAGCGCGCCGAGTGCCACCATCCACCAGATGTGCCAGATGAGAGCGAAACCCATCACGGTCGCAAAGAAGGCGCAGATGAACCCGGTGGGACTGTTGCGCGGCATCTCGATCGGCTCGTATTCAGGCTCGTCGCGCAGGCGGTTTTGCTCGCGTGCCCGCTGCTTGATGCTCCAGTAGGGCTCTTCGCCCTCGACGTGCGGAAGCGCGGCGAAGTTGAAGACCGGCGGCGGCGAGGGCGTGGCCCATTCCAGCGAGCGCCCGTCCCAGGGATCCCCTGTGGAATCTCGAAGCGCCGCACGCTGCCGGATGCTGACGACGAGCTGTATGATCTGCGCGACCACGCCGGCGGTGGTGATGATCATGCCGGCGCCCGCAACCAGCACCCAGGGATACCAGGCCGGCACGTCGAAATGCTGCATGCGGCGGGTCATGCCGAGCAGGCCGACGGCGTAGAGCGGCACGAAGGTGGCGTAGAACCCGATCAGCGTCAGCCAGAAGGCCAGCTTGCCCCAGCCCTCGTGCAGCCGGAAACCGAATGCCTTGGGAAACCAGTAGGTATATCCCGCGAAGGCGCCGAACAGCACGCCGCCGATGATGACGTTGTGGAAATGCGCCACCAGGAACAGGCTGTTGTGGAGCAGGAAATCGGCCGGCGGCACCGCCAGCAACACGCCCGTCATGCCGCCGATGACGAACGTCACCATGAAGCCCAGCGACCACAGCATTGGGGTCGCGAAGCGGATGCGGCCACCATACATGGTGAACATCCAGTTGTAGATCTTCACGCCGGTACCGACAGCGATGATGCTGGTGGCGATGCCGAACGCAGCGTTGACGTCGGCGCCGGCGCCCATCGTGAAGAAGTGGTGCAGCCACACCATGAAGGAAACGATGCAGATGAAGAGTGTCGCGGCCACCATCGAGCGGTAGCCGAACAGCGGCTTGCTGGAGAAGGTGGAGATGACCTCCGAGAAGATGCCGAACGCCGGCAGGACGAGGATGTAAACCTCGGGATGGCCCCAGGCCCAGATCAGGTTCACGAACATCAGCATGTTGCCGCCGGCTTCGTTGGTGAAGAAATGAAAGCCGAAATAGCGGTCGAGCGTCAGCATCGCGAGCGTGGCTGTGAGGATCGGGAACGCGGCGACGATGAGCAGGCTGGCGGCGAGCGAAGTCCAGCAGAACATCGACATCCTGAGATAACTCATGCCGGGCGCCCGCATCTTCAGGATCGTGGTGACGAAATTGATGCCGGTGAGCAGCGTTCCGACACCCGCTATCTGCACCGCCCACAGATAGTAATCGACACCGACGCCCGGCGAGTAGGCGGTCTCGCTGAGCGGCGGATAGGGCAGCCATCCGGTGCGCGCAAACTCGCCGATCACCAGCGAGATGTTGACCAGCAGCGCGCCGGTGGCGGTGAGCCACAAACTCACCGAGTTGAGCGTTGGAAAGGCAACGTCGCGGACGCCGAGCTGCAGCGGCACGACCAGGTTCATCAGGCCGATGACGAACGGCATCGCCCCGAAAAAGATCATGATGGTACCGTGGGCCGAAAAGACCTGATTGAAGTGGTCGGGCGGCAGATAGCCGGGCGCCTGGAACGCGAGGGCCTGCTGGGACCGCATCATGACGGCGTCGCTGAAGCCGCGCAGCAACATCAGCAGCGCCAGCAGCACGTACATCACGCCAATCCGCTTGTGATCGACGCTGGTGATCCATTCGCGCCACAGATAGGGAAAATGGCCGGCCAGGAAGACCCAGGCCAGCACGCCGAGGATTGCCAGGGCGACGACCGCCGAGGCGATCATCGGCAGAGGCTGATCGAACGGAATGACGTCCCAGCTCAATTTTCCGAGCATTGTCAGCCTCCTGTCTTGGACGATACGCTCGGCTCGGCGCGACCGGCCTGGGGACCGGGCGCGGGCGGAACGCCCTGCGTCGCGATTTCATGGAAAAGGTCCGGCTCGACCGAGCGATAGGTCGAAGGCGGCACGTTGATGCTCTGTCTGGCTAGTTCCTGGTAGCTGACCTTGTCGAGTGCCTGTCCCTGGCTTCGCGCCGAATTGACGAACGCGTCGAAGGCATCCGCTGCGACGGCATGCAGCACGAATTGCATGCCTGGAAAACCGTCGCCGCTGAAATGGGCCGACCGCCCATAGAATTCGCCGGGCTGATCCGCCTGCAGGTGAAGCTGCGTCGTCATGCCGTTCATCGTATAGATCATGCCGCCGAGCTGAGGCACGAAGAACGCATTCATGACGCTTGCCGAGGTGAGCGAGAAATGCACCGGCCTGCCCGCCGGCACCACAAGCTGGTTGATGCTCGCGACATTCTGCTCGGGGTAGATGAACAGCCATTTCCAGTCGAGCGAGACGACCTGCACCTCGAGCGGCTTTTGCTGGGAATCCAGCGGCTTTATTGGATCGAGGTCATGCGACCCGATCCAGATGATGCCGCTCAAAAACAGGATGACGAGGATGGGGATCGACCAGACCACCAGTTCGATGCGCCCGGAATAGGCCCATCCCGGCAGGTACTGCGCCCTTGTGTTGGTTTCCCGGAACCACCAGGCAAAACCGAGTGTCGCCAGGATCGTCGGGATGACGATGGCCAGCATGATGGCGACCGAATTGAGCAGGATCGTCCGCTGCGCGGCGCCGACTGGTCCTTGCGGGTCGAGTACGCCGCCCTGGCAGCCGGCAAGCAGCGCGGCCAGCAGCATCGTCGCGCCGACGCGGCCAACACGGATGGCCGCACAATTTCGAACGATCGCCCTCAGCAACATGAGATCTCGCCGTGTCCTGAAAACCGATTGAACGTTGCAGGCAGCGTGGCTGCCAACCCCGAATGTGCGCGCCGGTGTGCTCCTGGCGACAGTTTCTTCACGCACGGGGCCCCGGCTCGCAGAACCACATGCGGCGGATGTCATCGTTAAGCGGTCGACCTGTCGAGAACCCCTCCAAATCCTAAAAACCAGCGGCAAATCCCAAGCAACCAGAGCCAAATCCTAAGAAAACCAGAACCAAATCCCTAAAAAACCAGAAACAGTATCCAGATCGAAGTTATCGCCAGAAACGTGGCGAATGCCAAGGCGGCAAACCGATTCATGGCCGCGCCCATGGTTGGTCCATTTAGTCCGCTCCCTGCGACGTGGCTGCTGAATCCAGTGATGCTGCTCTGGAGGGCTGCGCCAACCGAACGAATGT
Source organism: Mesorhizobium sp. M0208 (assembly GCF_040322015.1). Taxonomy (NCBI): domain Bacteria; kingdom Pseudomonadati; phylum Pseudomonadota; class Alphaproteobacteria; order Hyphomicrobiales; family Phyllobacteriaceae; genus Mesorhizobium; species Mesorhizobium sp. M0208. The sequence goes on from NZ_JAMYSP010000001.1 coordinate 89,222, forward strand.
TCGTCGCGAAAGTTCCCAAAAACCTAGATCCACCGCAGCCTTTGGTTGCAGCGCAGAGCAGCAACGCGATGCGAACCAGGGGCGGCTGGGCGGCTTTCTGCCAAACCGGAAGGAGTTCGGCTTTGCGTATGTAAAAACTACTTGTGTAGGTGAAAATAGTTGCTACTAATCAGCTGGGCCGGCGCATGGGCGGCTCTGGGAGGAATTTCGGCATGACAAGACTGCGCGGCCTCGCGTGGGATCACCGACGCTGCTGGGGTCCGCTCGAGGCCAGCATCGGGCCGTATTGCGCCGCCAATCCCGGTCTTGAGATCGAATGGGACCGCCGCAGCCTCTATGAGTTCGGCGAGGGCGCGCTTGGTCCGGTGCTCGGCGCCTATGATCTTGTCGTGTTCGATCATCCGTTCATCGGCGATATTGCCGAAGGCGGGCTGATGGTGCCGTTCGATTTGTCGGCTGAGCAGCGCCGCGGCTTCGAACGGGATTCGGTCGGCGCATCCTGGCAATCCTACGCGAGGGACGGGCGCCAATGGGCGTTGCCAATCGATGCTGCCTGCCAGGTTGCCTCGTATCGCCCTGATCTACTGGAGCGCTACGGTTCGTTGCCGCACAGCCATGATGACGTGCTGGAGCTCGGCCGGCGCGCCTTGAAGGACGGCAAATGGCTTGGGCTGCCGTTGGTGCCGACTGACGCCATGTGCCTGCTTTTGACGCTGGGTGAGCCCCGCGAAGACGGCGACGAGTTCATTGCTGGGGAAAAAATCGAGCAGGCCGTCGGGCAGTTGCGCCAGCTTGCGGCGCTGTCGCACCCGAACTCGCCGAAATGGAACCCGATCCGCTGCTACGATCATATGATCGCGCATGACGACGTGGTCTACGTGCCGTTCGCCTTCGGCTATGTGAACTACGCCTCCAGGGCAGACAGGCCGTATCTGCGCTTCGCCGACGTGCCGACACCGCGATCCGCCGGCGCCTTGCTCGGCGGTGCCGGCATCGGCGTCAGCGCTCAATCGAAACACAAGCAGGCAGCCATCGATTACGCGCTGTTTCTGTGCTCGCCCGGCTATCAGCGCGGCGACTACGTGAAATCCGGCGGACAGCCGGGATCGCTGGCGGCGTGGCAGGATGCCGAGGTCAACGCTCTCTCAGGCGGCTTCTTCGCCTCGACGCTGGCGACGATCGAAGCTTCCTATCTGCGCCCGACCCATCCGGGCTTCATCAGCTTCTTCCGCCAATGCGCCCCTCACGCCGCGGCGGCCATCACCGGCGAATTGCCGGCGGCGGAGCTCGCGGACCGGCTGAACCGGCTCTATCGCGAGACCAGGCATGGCCAGCCGCAACGGAGCGTCGCGTAATGGCCACCGATATTGCCCAGATCGTCGACGAAGGCGAAAGCGGCCGCAACGGCTACCGCGTGCCCGCTGTGGAGAAGGCGCTCGACATACTGGAATTCATGGCTGCCAGCGGCGAGCCGCTGACCCAGACCGAGATCGCCACCGGAATGGGGCGCTCCATTCACGAGATCTACCGCATCCTGCTGCTGCTGGAGAAGCGCGGCTACATTTTCCGGACGCAATCGGACCGCTTCCGCCTGTCGCTGAAGCTGTTCGAACTGGCGCATATGCATCCCCCGGTGAACCGCCTGGTCGAATGCGCGCTGCCGGTGATGCGCGGCCTGGCCGCCAATGCCGACCAGAGCTGCCATCTGGTCGTCCGCGAAGGCGAGAGCGCACTGGTCGTGCTGCAGATCGATTCGCCTTTGCCGATGCGTTATTCGGTTGCCCTTGGCTCGCATTTCCCGATCCTCGAAACGAGTTCCGGCGCGGTGCTGCTGGCGCATTCTGGCCGCGCCGAGCGCGACCGCATCGTCGAGCGGATCGTCGCTGCAGGCGAAGGCCAAGGCAGCCGGGCGGAAATCGAAGCGCGGCTGAACGAAGTCGCAAGGCTCGGCTATGAAATGCGCGCCTCGCTGGCTGTCGAGGGCTGCATCAACATCTCGACGCCGGTGCGCGACCATACCGGCGCAGTCATTGCCGCGCTCACCGTCCCGTTCCTGCCGCAAAAGGCCGCGCGCTTCGATCGCAGCACCGTCTTTGAGCGGACTAAGGCGGCGGCCGAGACGATATCGGCGGCGATGGGCGCGGGCGAAGCTGCCGCCTCTTCACGTGCCGACCCGGAACGGCGGGACTATCCGTTCAGCAACTGACAAGAAATACAGGGAGAAGAAACATGAACTGGTCCAAATCGATGCTGTTTGCCTCGGCGGCCGTGCTGGCTCTGAGCGGCGCCGCGGCACAGGCCGAAAACATGCCGAAGCGCATCGGCTACGTCACCAACTACGCCACGCATGAGTGGTATCAGAACGTCATCAAGGGTATGCAGGCCCGCGCCAAGGAACTCGGTATCGAGCTCGAGGTGCAGGACGCCAATCTGGACGTCGCCAAGGAGGTCTCCGCCGCCGAAGATTTCATGGCCAAGGGCGTCGACGTCCTGATCATCACGCCCGTCAACGAGGAAGGCGTCGTGCCGCTGCTGCGCCAGGCGAAATCCAACAACGTTCCGGTCGTGCTCGAAGGCAATCCGGTTAAGGGCATGACCACAATGGTCGCGATCTGCGACTACGACACCGGCTACACCGCCGGCGTCGAAGCCGGCAAATACGCCAAGGAAAAGCTCGAAGGCAAAGCCAAGGTGATGAATGTCGGCCTGCCGCTGCTGTCCGCCACCGTCCTGCGGTCGCAGGGTTTCATGGACGGCCTGAAGACCATCATCCCCGACGCGGTCATGGTCCACGACCTCGACGGCGGCGGCAATCCCGATCGCGCACTCGAAGTCTCTTCGGCGGCTCTTGCCAAGAATGCCGACATCAACATCATCTACGGCATCAACGATTCCTCCTCGCTCGGCGGCCTTCAGGCCTGGAAAGCGGCCGGCAAGCCGCAGGACGGCCTGTTGACTGTCGGCACCGGTGGCGAAGGCCTCGCCTTCATCAATGCGATGCAGAACGAGCCGTCCTACCGGATCGAGGCCGCGATGTTCCCGGAAAAGGAAGGCTACACCGCCATCGATGCAGCGGTTAAGCTCTTCAACGGCGAAGAGGTGCCGGAACACATCGTCAGCCCGACCGCGCCGATGAACGGTGACGCCTGGAAGAAGTTCTACGACTACGATGGCACCACACGCAAAATCAAATGGGATGCCGTCAATTCGCTTCAGCCACCGGAAAAATGCATGAAAACTTCCGCCGATCTGAAGAAGTAAGGATTCCGGGTAGCCCTTCCCGCACGGCGGGAAGGGCAGCGGATCGGATATGCCGACGGAAAAACAGGGCAACCGTCCTGTTTTGGCCCGCAGGTTTCCAAACGGCGACGGCACCGATACGGGCCCGGAAATGAAATGGACATGAGCGAGCTTACGCAATCCTCTGCGCCAAGGCGTTTCATCGGCGGCCAGCTGCTGGGCAGCAGCCAGCTGGTGCTCGGCGTGATCCTGGCCGTGCTCTGCATCGCCATGTCGATTGCGGCGCCGCAATTCTATTCCGAGGCCAACATCATCGCCATCCTGCGCCAATGCGCGCTGGTGCTGATCGTTGCCTCCGGCATGACGATGCTGATCATCACCGCGGAAGTCGACCTGTCGGTCGGTGCATCGCTGGCTTTTGTCGGCTGTATCGGCATGGCCGTGCTCAATTCAACACACAGCCTGACGCTCGGCCTGCTGGCGGCACTCGCCTTTTCAGGCGCGGTCGGCCTGTTCAACGGGCTGGTCGTCACCATGCTCAAGGTGAACTCGCTGATCGCCACCATCGGCACCATGATGATGCTGCAGGGCGGCGTCTATCTGTTCACCCGCGAGGCGGTGCAGAACCACCACCGACTTGCCGGCTTCACCGATCTCGGCGCCGGCTATATCGGCGCGATCCCGCTGCCCGTGGTCGTTGCCGCGGTGATTTTCGCGCTGGCCGCGGCAACGCTGCGCTTCACCACGCTCGGCCGTTATCTCTACGCTGTCGGCGCCAACGAGCGCGCGGTTCGTCTCTCCGGCGTGCGCTCGCAACGCTTAAAACTCTTCGCCTTCGTCGTCACCGGCCTCTGCGTCGGCATTGCCGGCATGATCCTGTCGTCGCTGATGAATGCCGGCCAGCCGACCGCCGGCCGCGGCTTCGAGCTGACGGTGATTGCCGCCGTCATCCTCGGCGGCACCAGCCTGCTTGGCGGCCGCGGCTCGCTGCTTGGCACGTTGCTGGGCGTGCTGGTGCTGAAGGTCATCGACAACGGCATCATCATCCTCGGCTGGAACCAGGATCTGCAGATGGTGGTGCCCGGAATCGTCATCATCCTGGCGACCTATCTCGACATCGTGCGGAACAGAGCCAATGTCGGTTGATTTCCTTCACCCCGCCGAAACCGTGGCTGTCGATAAAAGCGTGCCGGCGCTGGAGATGCGCGGCATCGGCAAGCGCTTTCCCGGCGTGGTGGCGCTGGATAACGTCGATCTGACCCTGGAACCCGGCAAGATCCATGCATTGATGGGCGAGAACGGCGCCGGCAAGTCGACGCTGATCAAGATCATGGCCGGGGTCTACGGCAAGGATGCCGGCACCATTCGCCTGCGCGGCCGCGAGGCCGACATCAAGTCGCCGCGCGACAGCCTGAAAGAGGGCATCAAGGTGGTGTTCCAGGAGATCGCGCTGATCGCCGAATTCAGCGTCGCCGAGAACATCTTCCTCGAAGGCTATCCGACCGGCAAAGGCGGGTCGATCGACTGGAAGAAGATCCGTGCCGATGCGGCCGCCCTGTTCAAGCGTATCGGCTTCAACGTCGACCCGGCGGCGCGCACGGGATCGCTGCCGGTCAGCCAGCAGCAGATGGTCGAGATCGCCCGCGCACTCGCCCATGAAGCACGCGTCGTGGTGATGGACGAGCCGACCTCCTCGCTGACGCCGAACGAGGTCTCGCTGCTGTTCACCGTCATTCGCCGGCTCGCCGCGCTCGGCATCGCCGTGCTCTATGTCAGCCACAAGCTCGACGAGGTCTTCGAGATCGCCGACACCGTGACCGTATTGCGCGACGGCCGCCACGTCTCGACCAGGCCGATCGGCGAGCACACCAACGATACGCTGATCCAGGACATGATCGGCCGGCGCATCGAAAACCTGTTCCCGCGCAAGCGCGGTGCACCAGGCAGCAAGGTCGCCCTTTCCGTGCAAGGACTTAGCACGGCGAAGAAGCTGAAGGACGTGTCGTTCGAAGCGCATGCCGGCGAAGTCCTCGGCTTCTTCGGCTTGATGGGGGCGGGTCGGACCGAGCTCGCCAAGGCGATTGTCGGCTTCGATCCGATCACCTCCGGCACTATTTCGGTCGATGGCAGCCCGCTGCTGCCGCACGACACGCACACCGGCGTCCGGCTCGGCATCGGCCTGCTCACCGAAGACCGCAAGAGCGAAGGGCTGATGGGCGAGCTGCCGGTCTACCAGAACGCCAGCCTCGCCTCGCTCGGTGCCTTCGCCAGGATGGGCTTCGTCGATAAGGCAAGCGAACGCAAAGCGGTGCAGGACTATGTCGACCGTTTCCGCATCAGGACGCCCAGCTTGTTCCAGCAGGTCAAGAACCTGTCGGGCGGCAATCAGCAGAAAGTGCTGATCTCGCGCTGGCTGATGCGCGGTCTCAAGGTGATCGTCGTCGACGAACCGACCCGCGGCATCGACGTCGGCGCCAAGTCGGAGATTTTTGCGCTCATCGACCGGCTCGCCGGCGAAGGCCTGGCGGTCGTCATGATGACGTCCGAAATGCCCGAGCTGCTGGGGCTTGCCGACCGCATCGCGGTGATGTGCGAAGGCCGCCTCACCGCTATCATGTCCCGCGACGAGGCCACGCAGGAGAACATCCTCAATGCGGCGATCGGCTAAGACGATGACGCCTCGGAACGGGACCAAGTGATGAGCCTGGCAGGCACCGACACGATGAAAGCTGGGCCGTCCATGCTGGCGCGGCTCGTCGCACGGCAGGAAGTGGCATTGCTCCTCTGCCTCATCCTGGTGATCGCGTTCTTTTCCTTCACCGCCGAGAATTTCTTCTCTGTGCGCAACATCACCAATGTGCTCGGTCAGGCTTCGCTAGCACTGACAGCCGGCATAGGCTGCGCCATCGTCTTCATCTCCGGCGAGGTCGACATCTCGATCGGGTCGCTGCTGGCGACCATCGCGCTGCCGCTGATCATCATCATGAACGACACCAACTCGCTTGTGCTCGGCATCAGCGGTGCGCTGCTGTTCGGGCTGATCATCGGCGTCGTGAATGGTTATCTGACGGCCTATGCCGGCATCAACTCGCTGATCGTGACCCTGGGCACGATGTTCATCATGCGCGGCGGTGTCTACCTCTACACCGGCCAGCGCGCCATCCCCGACGATGCAGCGCTCGACAGCTTCATCGCGCTGTCGGACGGTCGCCTGTTCAACGTCGTTCCCTATTCGGCTGTCATTGCCCTCGTTCTGCTCGCCGTCTTCGCCTACGTGATGCAGCACCGGCCGTTCGGGCGGCAGATCTATGCCGTCGGCGGCAATCCGGAAGTAGCGCGGCTGGCAGGCTACGACGTGCGCCGCGTCAAGTTCATCTGCTTCATCATCAGCGCGCTGCTGGCAACGGTAGCCGGCATTATCCTGGCCGCCCGCGTCGGCTCGGCGCAGCATACGGCTGGGCTGAATTTCGAGTTCCAGGTCGTCGCCGCCACCGTGCTCGGCGGGGTGAGCCTTGCCGGCGGCATCGGCAGCCTGACCGGCATGGCGCTCGGCGTGTTGATCCTGCAGTTCCTGTCCAACGGGCTGCGCGGGCTCGGCCTGCCGACCGAATGGCAATTGGTCATCACCGGCATGATCATCATTGCCGCCGTCGCTTTCGACGAAGCGAAGCGCCGGCGCGCCATTGGAGTCTGACATGGATCGTCTCAAAGGGAAAACCGCAATCGTCACCGGCGCCGCCGACGGCATCGGCCATGCGATCAGCGAGGCAATGGCGCGTGAGGGCGCGCACGTCTTCCTCGGCGACATCGATGATGAGAAGGGCGAAAAATTCGCAGCCGAGCTGCGCGCCGCCGGCCACCGCGCTGACTACATCCATTGCGACGTGGCGGAGGAGGCCGACATCGCCGCCCTGGTAGACGGCGCCGTCGGCAAAACCGGCCATCTCGACATTCTGGTCAACAATGCCGCCATCGCCATCGGCGGCATGCCGGTCCATGAGATGACCGACGAGCAGTGGCACCGGCTGATCGCAGTCAACCTGACCAGCGTGTTCCGCGGCTGCAAATATGCGCTGCCGCATATGATCGCGCAGAAATCGGGCTCGATCATCAACATGGCCTCGGCGCAAGGTCATATCGGGCTCGACGGCTGGACCGCCTATGCCGGCGCCAAAGGTGCGGTGATGGCGATGACGCGTCAGATGGCGGTCGAGTTCGGCCCGCTCAACATCCGCGTCAACTCGATCTCGCCCGGAACCATCAACACGCCGATGAACGACAAACTGATCAAGGAGATCGGCGGCAATCTCGCCAAGGCCTGGGTGAAAATGCATCCGCTCGGTCGCATCGGCAAACCGTCCGAAGTGGCAGAAGCCGCCGTCTATCTCGCCTCCGACGCCGCCGGCTTCACCACCGGTACCGACCTGCGCGTCGACGGCGGCCTCACCGCGGCACCCCGCTACGTACCCGACCTGCTTTGACAACCAATGAGACAAAAATGAACAAGGCCCTCGAAGGCGTCCGCATCCTCGATTTCAGCCATCTGCTGCAGGGGCCGTTCGCCACGCAGCTGCTCGGCGACATGGGCGCCGACGTCATCAAGATCGAGCGTTCAGGCGCCGGCGACATGTTCCGCGGCATGACCTTCTTCGCCAAATGGGTCGGCGGCTCCGAAAGCCCGAATTTCCTCGCTTGGAACCGCAACAAGCGCTCCATCGCGCTCAACCTGAAAAGCCGCAAGGTGCATGCCATCATCATGGACATGGCTGAGAAGGCCGATGTGGTGGTGCAGAATTTCCGCCCCGGCGTGCTCGCCAGGCTCGGCTATGGCTACGAGGATTTCAGGGCGGTCAATCCCGCCATCATCTATTGCTCGGGTTCCGGCTATGGCGAGGAGGGCCCCTACGTTGAGCGCCCCGGCCAGGACATGCTGATCCAGGGATTGTCCGGGCTGATCTCCAACACCGGCCGCGGCGATCAGGCTCCTGTTCCGGCCGGTGCCGGCCTGGCCGACCAGATCGGCGCCATGAACATGGTCTACGGCATCCTGTCGGCGCTCTACTATCGCGAGAAGACCGGCAAGGGCCAGAAGATCGAGGTCAATCTGCTCGCCGGCATGCTGGCGCATCTCAATCAGGAATATGTCGCCGTGCTCAATCTCGGTGAGGATTTCGTGCGCCCGAATTCCGGCATCGGCCACCCCGGCATGCAGGCGCCGTTCGGTGTCTATGAAGCGAAGGACGGCGGCTATGTGTCGATCGCCATGAGCCCGTTCAAGACGCTGTACGAAGTGCTGGAGGCGCCGCAGCTTGCCGTCTACGACGATCTGAAGACCCTGTTCGACAGGCGCGACGAGGTGTTCGACAAGGTCAACGCCGAAACCAGGAAGTTTGCCACGCAGGACCTGCTGGCGCGGCTGCTCGCAGCCGACATCTGGTGCGCCGAGGTGAAGGACATAAGGCGCGCAGCCGAGGACCCGCAGGTTAAGCACCTGGGCATGATCACCAGCTACGATCATCCGCGCGGCGGCAAGGTCAGGGTGGTCGCGCCGGCTGTCAAGATGAGCGAGACGCCGGCTACCATAGAGCGGCCGGCGCCGCTGGTCGGCCAGCATGGCCGCGAGATACTGGCCGAGTTCGGCCTCTCCAGCGGCGAGATTGCAGCGCTTGAGGCGTCCGGCGATATGACCGTGGATGCTGCCTGACGATGAGCGTTTACCAGACACTCAGCTTGGAAATATCCGGGCGCGTCGCAGTCGTCACCTTCCGGCGCGCCGATCAGCTCAACGCCATGAACCGGCTGATGCAAAGCGAGATCACCGAGGTTTTCGAGGCGCTGTCGCAGGATGACGGCGTCGGCGCGATCGTAGTGACCGGCGAGGGGCGCGGCTTCATGGCCGGCGCCGACATCAAGGAATACGCTGCCCAGACAGCTATCGAGTTCGACGCCTTCCAGGCCGCCGGCACGCGCATGTATGCGGCAGTCGAGAACAACCGCAAGCCGGTCATCGCCGCGGTCAACGGCTTTGCGCTCGGCGGCGGCATGGAGCTGGTGCTGTGCTGCGACATCGTCATCGCCAACCAGTTCGCGAAGCTCGGCCTGCCCGAGATCAAGCTCGGGCTGGTCCCGGGCGGCGGCGGCACGCAGCGCAGCGTCCAGAAGCTCGGCCGCAACCGCTCCAACCTTTTGCTGATGACCGGCGCCATCGTGCCGGCTTCCGAGCTCGTCGCCGCCGGGCTGGTCAACGAGGTCGTCGACGCCGAAAAGCTGATGCCACGGGCGCTGGAACTCGCCGGCATGATAGCCGCCGAACCGGCTGCCGCGATCGAGGCATTGAAGGCGCTGACGGCGCACGCCGTGTCGGGCGACTTGGCGGAAGGCCTTGCCATGGAGCGCGACGTACTGGGCGGGCTTTATCGTAGCGAGACCGGCCAGCAGCGGGTGAAGGCGTTCGCCGAAAAAAGCGCCGCGCGGGCGAAGGCTGGGCAATGACGTCCCTGGTCAAGCAAAACCGGCCGCGCTTCACCGATGTCGAGGGCCTGGCCGCGATGGTCGGCGGCGGCGACGTCTTCGGTGTCGGTGGCCATCATTTTGCCCGGCTGCCGATCGCCCTGCTGCGGGCCATCGCCCGCTTGGGCGTCAAGGATCTTCGCTATGTCTGCTGGGCCGGCGGCCTGCCGCTCGAACTGCTTCTCGAAGCGAATGCCGTGGCGGCGGTCGATATCTGCTTTTCCAGCCTCGATATTTTTGGCTTGCCGCCGCGCTTCCGCGCGGCCGCCGAGACCAATGCCGTGCCGGTCCGCGACTGGACGGCGCTGGCTATGATCCAGGCGCTGCGGGCGGGGCAGCAGAACCTGCCGTCGATGCCGTTTCAGCTTCCGGAGGGTTCGGACATGCTGGCGCGCGTGCCGGGTGCGATCGCCGCGCCCGATCCGATCGCGGGAATTACGACCGGGATCATCCCGGCCTTGCGGCTCGATACGTTCGTCGTCCATGCCCAGCGTGCCGACGAGAGCGGCAATGTCCAGATCATCGGACCACGGGCGCTGGATTTCGCCATGGCCGGCGCGGCGCGCCAGGTGCTGGTGACGGTCGAGGAGATCGTCCCGGTCGGAGCGCTGCGGCATGATGGTCGGCAGAGCATTTTGACCCGCAACCGGGTGTCGGCGATCGCGCTGGCAGCAGGCGGCGCCTATCCCGCCTCCTGCCTGCCATTCTATGTGACGGATTATCAAGCGTTGGCGGGGGCGTTCGCGGCCAAGGAAATACCTTTGTCGGACAGCCTGGGCATGCCTTCGGAAGGCGTGCCGGAGCGGGTTCAAGATGCTGCAAAAGTCGGCGCTGAAACAGTCCTCGCAATGCCCAGGCTCGTGCACGGCAACAAGGAGGCGTCCATCGACGAGATCATCGCCGCCCGCATCGCCGCTGAGCTCGACAATGAGAGCTTTGCCAGTGCCGGCGCGGTGTCGCCGCTCGCCAATGTCGCCTACCGGCTGGCCAAAGCGACGCACGCGCCGGACATGATCATCGCTACCATGAGTTGCGGTCATCTCGACATAGCACCGAGCCCGATGATCCTGTCGCTGATCGAAAGCCTCGATTGCGAGACGGCGGTGGCGCATGCCGGCGGCGACGACACCTATTCGACCTACTATCAGGCCGGCGCGGTGACGCATGAGATCGTCGGTGCCGCGCAGGTCGACCGCCGTGGGCGCGTCAACACCATTGCGCTGCGCAAGCGTGACGGCAGCCTTATCCGGCTGCCCGGGCAAGGCGGCATGGCCGACGTCGCCAACATGCATCGCGATTATCTGCTCTACGTCCCCCGCCATTCCGTGCAGTCGCTGGTCGAGACGGTCGAGATTGCCAGCTCGGCGCGCGGCCTGTTGACTGAGGCCGAACGCGAGCCGATGGGCTATCGGACCGGCGCGGCATTGGTGTTCACCGACCTTTGCGTGTTTCGGCTCGACGGGGAGAGCCGGCAATTGGCCGTCATCGAAACCAGGCCGGGCGTGACGCGCCAGCAGCTCCAGGATGCCACCGGCTTTGCCCTGACATTCGATGCCGATTGCCGCGAACTTGCGCTACCCTCGAACGAGACGCTCGACATCCTGCGAAACCGCATCGACCCGCTCGGTCTGCGGCGCCTCGAATTCGTCAGCGCGAGGGAGCGCAGCGCCCTGATCGCCGAGATCCTCGCCACCGACCGGCGGATGGTCGAGCGCTGCATCGCCGCACAGCGGTCGCATACTGCACCGGATTGAAGGGGGTGCGCATGGCAAAGCCGTTGCTCGAAATGTCGGCCGCGAGGGTCTTCTTCGATGGCATCTTCACCAGCCCGCGCGTCGCGCATCCGGAAGGCGTGGCGATCCATCGCGACGGCTCGATCTGGTGCGGCACCGAAACCGGCGACCTGCTGCGCTTGGCCGCCGATGGCGGCTCGGTCGAACGCATGGGCGGCACGGAAGGCTTTCTGCTCGGCATCGCCTTCGATAGCGCGGGAAACTGTTTTGCATGCGATTTGAGACATTCGGCGACCTTTCGCTGGGATGCCGCGACGGCTGATATGACGCGCTTCGCCTCGGCGGGCATCCGCGTGCCGAACTATCCGATCGTCGACGAGGCGCGCGGCTGGCTCTACGTTTCCGACAGCCTCGGCGAAGACAACCGCTCCGGCATCTTCCGCTATGATCTGCAGACCGGCGAAGGCGGCCTGTGGTGCCGCGAGACCATGGCCTTCGCCAACGGCATGGCGATGGCGCCGGATGGCAATGGGCTTTACGTCGTGGAAAGCCATGCGGCCTGCGTCAGCTATGTGCCGATCCGTGCCGACGGCACGGCAAGACCTCGCCAGCTCGTCGTGGACGGCGTGAACAACGTCCCTGATGGCGTCGCCTTGGCCCCGGACGGTTCGCTGTTCATCTCGTGCTACGAGCCGAGCCGCATCTATCGCTGGCGACAGGATAGCGGGCTCGAGGTGCTGATCGAGGATCCGGCGGCAACCACGCTCGCCCATCCCACCAACATCGCCTTCAAGGGCGACAAGCTCTACACCGCAAATCTCGGCCGCTGGCACATTACCGAAATCGACTTGACGGCGATTCCATAGATCTGGGCAGCGGCGGCGCCCTATGCCAGGCGGCCGTGACTGGAGCGGATGCGCAGCACCTGCACCCTCGACGGCAGCTCGATCAGGAACTCATCGTCACGCTCCAGATGGTGGATCCTCGTCGGATCGCCGCCGGTGAACGCCGCCATCGCCTCGACGTTTTCCCAATAGGAGATCGTCACGAATTCCGAATGGCTCGGCGTGTCCTCGCGAAAGGTCTGCACGCCCAGTGCCTTCTCGATCAGCGGCTTGATGCCGGCTTCGTAATTGTAACTCTCGTAGGCATCCGCCTTTTCAGGCACGGTTCTGCCGCGCCAGATACGGGCGATGGTCGGAGTTTTCTCCGTAATTTTCTCTGTCATGGCCAACGAATCCCTGCTGGTCTGATTGGTCCGCCGGCGTTCGAATGCCAGCCAAGGAACGGATCTCCCCGGCTGGCAGCCTGGTATCCCGTTGCCAGCGACTTTTCATCTTCCCGGCCGACGTAGGTGGCGCTGCTCGGCTAGGCCTCTTGCCGACCGGTGGGAGACTTACTCCTGATCCTCGGTGCCGCCTCCGTGAAAGAAGGACCGGATTTCCTGCATGTCGACGCTGCCGTCACCGTCCTCATCGACGGCGTTGAATATCCGCCCGACGAAATCCTGGACTTCTGCCTGAGAAAGCGCGCCGTCGCCATCGGCATCGACTATGGCGAACATCATTCGCATCCTCGCGCCATGCATCCCCCGTCCCATGCCACCGCCGCCACCCGTCTCCCAGCCTCGGTCAGGCGGGCCCATCCTGTAGTCGCGATGCCAGCGGTCGCGACCGCGCCGTTCCGCCCGGGGCGCGCGATCCTCTTGCATTCTCTCCTCCAGCATCTCGGTCATCATCTGGCGCATCATATCGCGCATGGCATCCTGGCTCTGCCCGCTCATTCCGGGCGCCGGAGCTGCGGGCGCGGGCGGGCTCGTCTGGCCGAATGCCGGCGCGGCCAACATGGCCAGCACCGCGGCAACTACAGTGGTTTTGCTTGCGAGCGTCATCGTAATCTCCATCGGTATGAATTGGTGGCTGCTGCATCCAAGCCAAACCGGCTGCTCGCCTCATGGTTCCTGGTCAGTCGGCTCGGCGGCGCAAAAGTCCGCCTGGTCGCGGCAACGAAAGCCGCTTGCCCACGTTGCCGTTGATGCGAAGCTCCACCAGGAGGAAAAAATGGCCGACGATAAGAGCAAGCGAGATTTCCGCGACCGCGATCGCGTTTCGGCGGAAGACGACCGTGAAGTCGAGTATTTTGCCCAGCAGAACGGCATCACCGCCGACCAGGTCCGTCAGCTGATCAAGAGCTTCGGCAATGATCGCGGCCGCCTGGTCGAAGCCGCGAAGGCGTTGCGGGGGATTTCACCTGCCGGAGCCGACGAGGTGACCAGGGAAGCCCGCCAGCAGGCGACACCCATGCATCTCGGCAAACCCGACGAGTGATGCCAGGCAGCTGCTCTGCCGCTGCCGCAGGCGTCAGAATTTGCGGCTCAGATAATCCGAGCCGCGCAGGCCGAACCGCCACTCGGCATCGATAGCCTTGGAAATGCCGATCCGGCGGCCTGTAAGAATGGCGCTGGCGTCGCCCGGCTGCCTGAATTCGAATGGCGGCACGTCCAGTGGCAGCCCGTCATGGAATGTGTCGATTGCCAGCGCCTGGCAAAGACGACCGGGTCCCGAGCAAAGCAGCCGGGGGTCGTCAACGCCGCGATTGGCCCGCATAACCTCCAGCCCGGATTGCGGTTCGATTGCGCGGATGAGCACGGCACTGCCGGGCAGGCACACGGCATTGAGGCACCAGTGCAGGCCATAGGAGCGATAGACATAGGCGCTGCCTGGGGTGCCGAACATTGCGCCATTGCGCACCGTCCTGCCACCGAAAGCATGCGAAGCCGGGTCATCGGGGCGATAGGCCTCGGTCTCGACGATGATGCCGCCAACGCCGTGCAAAAGCAGCGTCGCCCCAATCATGTCGCGCGCCACGGTGGTGGCGTCTCGGGCAAAGAATTCCTGGTTCGTGGTCAACGTGCACCGGACTGATCGCGCCTCAACCTGGCGCGTCAGCAAGTTCTCGGACCGGAAGCAAAATGTCCAGCCACTGCTCTCGGATCTGCGATATTCAGCGCAGCATGGCTGCGCCGATGAAAACCGCCGCGGCGAGCACGACGATGGCGGCAATCACCAGCACCGGCCCATATCGGCGCGGCCGGACGTCTGGCTCATCCTTCAGCGGACGCATCGCATTGGCATAGCTCGCCTGGTTGGTGAACTCCGGCTTTTCATGAGGCGCAGACCGATCCTTTGCCGGAACGCTGCCGGCCGATTCCGCGTCCGTTTCCATGGGAGCCGCGGCCGGATCGATTCCCGGTGTCTTATCGCCTTCGCGCCCGGCGTCGATATCGCCCCGCGCTTGAGCCGGGCTTCGCCCAACAGGTGCTGCGTCGGTCATCGTCGAGGTCCTTTCAGAGCATCGGCCTCAAGCATTCTAACCTGCGTCTCATTTCAAAGTTCCCATGTTCAAAGTTCCCCTTTTTAAAGTTCCCCCCTTCTTAAAGTTCCAACAAGCGGAAGCCGCCTGGGCCTGTTTACAGGAACAACCGGCGATCGAGCGGGTTGAGCAAGCATCGGGAGAGCAACATGGACTTGGTGCGCCACGCGCCTACATGCGCGGCAGTTCGACAACGGGCCCCAGCGAGCGCGCATGATCTACTTCACCGCCGACACGCATTTCAGCGACCCGCGCATTTTGCGCATCGACCGCCGCCCGTTCGGCTCGCTGGCGGAGCATGATCGGGCACTCATTGCGTTCTGGAACGAGACTGTCGGCCCGGACGACGAGGTCTGGCACCTCGGCGATTTTGCCAGGGGCTCGGCGTCCTTCGTGTCGTCACTGCTGTCGTCTCTTCATGGCAGCAAGCACTTGATCATCGGCAACAACGATGCTGCGGCCACCATTGACGCGACGGGTTGGGCGAGCACGCAACACTACAAGGAGCTGACGCTCGATGGCAGCCTGCTGATCCTTTGCCACTATCCTTTTCGCACCTGGAACCAGATCGGCAGGAGGTCGATCGACCTGCATGGCCATTCGCACGGCCGGCTCACCCCGGTCACGCGCCAGTATGACGTTGGTGTCGACAGCTGGGATTTTCGTCCGGTCACGCTTCCCACCATCCTCGCCAGCCGCGGCCGCCGGCCGGCACGGGCAAAACCCGGCTGAAGGCGGCTGGCCGCAACCGGAACCTCTGCGGAGCTGAGGCGTTCGAAAAATTGCAAGGCGTAACGGCAACGCAATGGCTCAGAAGATCACGACAGGCATGAATGACCGGCCGCGCAATGAAACCATCGGCCAATCCGGCGAAGGCCTGCCGGACGACAGCAGCAAGCCGCTCGAGGTCGACGAAGGCTTGGTCGCCCGGTTGAGAAACAAGCTGCAGGGCAAGCCCCGGCAAGCCGCTCAATCCAACATGGACGAGGTTCCGGCAGGCGTCCCCGGCGCTGGCGAGAACATTTGCCGCCGCTGTGCAGGGTCAGGCATGATCGACGGCCGAACCTGCCCCGAATGCGGCGGAACCGGCAAGGTGACGACGCCGATAGGCTGAGGCTAGAGCAATTCCAGGAAAAGTGTGAAACGGTTTTCCGTCCGGAATTGCGTCAAAAAAGATAGACCGGTTCTGCGTTTCCGTAAAACGATGAATCGTCTAGCGTGGATCAGATCGCCGGCACCCACTTCCAGAACACGCCCTCCTTGCGGTCGGGGTAGTGCTTGAAGTCGCATTCGAAGCGCCAACCGTAATTCTTGGCGGCGGCAAGCGCCTCCTTGCTGACCGGGTTCATGCCGGTTCCCGGCGCAAACCAGTCCTCCAGCAAATCGTCGGGTATGTAGGCGCCGATCCTCAACGGCAGCTTTTCGAGGACGACATCCATTTCGGGCGGTGCGGGCACGGGGGGCGCTCCCTTCGGGGTCTATCCACGAACAACTCGTTCAACGCCAAGCGGGTTCATTCTTTTGTTCATAGTCCTGGAACGCTTTCTGGAGACCGCCGATCACCTCGGCGGACGTCTCGAACATCGCCTTCAGCTGCGGCTCATCGACCTTCTCAATGTCCTCGCGAAGGTGCTGTTTCACCTCCTCCAATTTCTTCTGCATCTTCTGCGTGTGGTGGCGCGGATCGCGGTCGGCAGCGCTTGTCATGATCAATCTCCAATTTGCGGATCTCGGAGAACTCGGCCCGGCCTCTGAGGATCGCCAGGTGGGTTTGCAGTGTAAACGGCTGGCCGATAGCTGTGGTTCCCGATTGCGGAGACGGTCTGCGCGGGCCTCGGCTCGCCATTCTCGTTCTCGGCCGACCGGTAGAGGCGGTGACAAGACAAGTCGGAGAGGTCGCTTCCAATGAATTCGAGACGCAGCAGTCGAAACGAGCATAGATGAAGCTGGGAACTGATGGCGCCTCTAGCCAAGGACGGTAATCCGCCACCAATATCCTACGCCTCGTTCGCGATCCATTCGAGCGAGGCGCCATGCGGGTCAGTCCAAGCTACAGGGGAGCCATTCGCAGATAAGAGGAAGCGGCCGGGCGGCCAGCTTGTTTCGGCGCGTGTGGCGATGGACGGGAAGACGCGAGGGAATTCGTTCGATACCCAATAAGGCGAGAGACGCATCGCCTGCTCGGCGAAAGCTTCTCTGTCACCAGGGTCGGAGACATAGTCGAGGACGGCTGTGTGAAAGATGACGAGTGTAGCGTCGTTCGGCGCTTCGTTGCAGAGTTGCACGAGGTCGCTCCCGCGCAGGTCGCCCTTCACCACCCGAGG
Organism: Mesorhizobium sp. M0208; assembly: GCF_040322015.1. Classification (NCBI taxonomy): domain Bacteria; kingdom Pseudomonadati; phylum Pseudomonadota; class Alphaproteobacteria; order Hyphomicrobiales; family Phyllobacteriaceae; genus Mesorhizobium; species Mesorhizobium sp. M0208. Next base: position 106,401 of record NZ_JAMYSP010000001.1, read on the forward strand.
CTTGACTGTGGCAGCGATCTTCAGGGCCGCCCGTAGATTGGCGAGCCGTGCTGTCTGTTCCGGCCAGACCAGTGTCTCAAGCCATGCGACTTGCGAGTCGTCCGAAGCATCTATCGGGCTCAGGTCCAATCCCGCCCGCCAGACGACTTGCGGCAAGGCCGTCGGCAATGGCGTTGTTTCGCTGGCGAAGCATCGGAAGACAGGCTGCTCCAAGGCCATCGCGGGTCCGCGGATCACCGTGCGTCCATAGTCATAGCCGTAGAGGTCCGGCATGAGGCAGAGCCCTGCGGATGTCCCGACCTCGATGAGCGCCAGCGGCTGCGACAACCGCGCCAGGACGGGGAGCAGGGTGGCGTATCTTCCCGGCTCATTGGTTTGCGTTGAGCGCTCGAGCATAAGCGAGCGGATAGCGTCTGGATTAGCCTGAAGCGCCTGGCGAAACTCGGTCCACCCTGTCGGCGTACCGAACAGGTGACGCACCGCGGCAAGTAGAAGGTTCGGTTGCCGCTTTAGGTCCGGAAGGGTCGACAGGAAACCGAGCGCCTCCCGATCCCCAGCGACTGCCCGAGCCAACTCCTCGTAGAGCGGCGAGCGACCGCGAGCTTCCGTATCGGCGAAGCGAATATATCGGGCTGAGATCTCGGCCAAGCCCTCCTCGTCCATATCCGCTGATCCTCGGTCCCGACGTCTCATCACAGTACATGATCCACGGATCTTATTGGAGCTATGCCCGGCGTTTTTGCACAAGCTTGACCCTCCGCGGACTTCCCGCGGTCGCCTACTTAACCGTTGCGCTAGGAGGTTGTACGCAATCCAAAAATCTGGGGAACTGTTCGTAATTGGTGGCTCATCCAAGGGGTGCAGTCCACCATGTCTCCGGTATAAACCATTACCCATGTCTCCGGGTCGTACCCTTGAGAAATGGCGCACCCGACAGGATTCGAACCTGTGACCTCTGCCTTCGGAGGGCAGCGCTCTATCCAGCTGAGCTACGGGTGCCTTCAGGATCGGCGATCCGGAAAACGAACCAGCCGGTAAACCGGCCAGCCCCGGCTTCTTAGCGGAAGCCGGGCCGGGCTTCAACGGGCAAGTGGAGTTTGCACGAAATCCGGTCAACGTTTTGAACCGCGCTCTTGATCGGATTGAGCTTACCCAATAGAGCCAAGGAGGGGGATATCAATTAATGGACAAACGAAGCCTCACCGAACGCGACATCTGCACGAAATTCATTCTGCCCGCCGTTAAGCTCGCCGGATGGGACGAGATGTTGCAGGTTCGGGAGGAGGTCTATTTCACCAAGGGCCGCATTATCGTACGTGGCAAGCTGGTGACGCGTGGCAAGGCAAAAAAAGCCGACCTCGTTCTCTACTATAAGCCGAATATCCCCATCGCCTTGATCGAAGCGAAGGACAACAACCACGGCGTTGGCGATGGTATCCAGCAGGGCCTCGACTATGCCGCGACGCTGGACATCCCTTTCGTCTTTTCCTCAAACGGCGACGGTTTCGTCTTTCACGACCGCACGGGCCAGAGCGACACCAAGGAGGCGAACCTCGGCATGGACGCCTTTCCGTCGCCCGCCAATCTTTGGGCACGCTATCGCGCCTGGAAGGGCCTCGACCCGGAAGCAGAACAGATCGTGCTTCAGGATTATTTCGACGACGGCAGCGGCAAAGCACCCCGCTATTATCAGGTAAACGCCGTCAATGCCGCGATCGAGGCCATCGCCAAGGGGCGCGATCGCGTGCTGCTCGTCATGGCGACGGGGACGGGCAAGACCTACACGGCATTTCAGATCATCTGGCGCCTGTGGAAGGCGGGTCGCAAGAAACGCATACTCTTCCTTGCCGACCGCAACGTGTTGATCGACCAGACGATGGTGAACGACTTCCGCCCGTTCGGCGCGGCGATGGCGAAGCTTTCGACGAACGCAAAGACCATTGAGCGGCAGGACGGCACCACGGTCGATCTGACACTGGCGCTCGACAGGAAGCGGCGCATCGACACCGCCTTCGAGGTCTATCTCGGTCTCTATCAAGCGATCACCGGACCGGAGGAGCGCCAGAAGCTCTACAAAGAGTTCTCCCCCGGCTTCTTCGACCTAATTGTCATCGACGAATGCCATCGCGGCAGCGCGGCCGAGGATTCCGCGTGGCGCGAAATCCTCACCCACTTTTCCGGTGCAACGCAGATCGGCCTGACTGCCACGCCGAAAGAAACGGAATACGTTTCAAACGCCGATTATTTCGGCGAGCCAATCTTCACCTATTCATTGCGCCAGGGCATCAGTGACGGCTTCCTTGCACCCTACAAAGTCATCAAGGTCCACATCGATCGCGACATTGAGGGCTATCGCCCGGAACTTGGGCAACTCGACCGAGATGGTAACGAAGTCGAGGATCGAATCTATAACGCTAAGGATTTCGACCGGACGCTGGTTCTTGACGACCGCACTTTGCTTACCGCCAAGAAGGTCACCGAATTTCTAAAGGAAACCGGCGACCGCTTCCAGAAAACCATCGTGTTCTGCGTTGACCGGGAGCACGCAGCGCGTATGCGACAGGCACTCATCAACGAGAACAAGGATCTTTGCGACGAGAACCACCGATATGTCATGCGGATCACCGGCGGTGACAGCGATGGCCAGGACCAGCTTGGCAATTTCCTTGACCCGGAATCGAAGTATCCCGTTCTAGTCACGACCTCGCGGCTTTTGTCCACCGGGGTTGACGCGCAGACCTGTCGGCTAATCGTGCTCGATCGCACGGTAGGGTCGATGACCGAGTTCAAGCAAATCGTCGGGCGCGGCACCCGCGTTCACGAGGATACCAAGAAATTCTACTTCACGTTGATCGACTTTCGTGGCGCGACCAATCATTTCGCTGACCCAGAATTCGATGGGGATCCGGTGCAGATTTACGAACCCAGCGAAGACGATCCGATCACACCGCCCGACGATACTGTCGTCGGTCTTGGTGAAGGTGATCAAGCGCCATACGAACCGGGCGATAGCGAAACCATAATCGATCAGCCGGGCGTTCCGCTACCGCCGGGCAACCACGTGCGCAAGATTTACGTGGACGGCGTCGGCGCCCGCATCGTCGCCGAGCGCGTCGAATATCTTGACGAGAACGGCAAGCTCGTCACCGAAAGCCTGCGCGATTTCACTAAGACGGCGTTGAAGAAGCGTTTCGCCAGTCTCGACGATTTCCTCAGACGCTGGAAATCTGCTGAACGCAAACACGCGATCGTTGAGGAACTGGAAGCCGAGGGCCTGGCGCTTGACGCCATCGCAGATGAACTGGGCAAGAACCTCGATCCCTTCGATCTGATCTGCCACGTGGCATTCGACAAGAAACTTTTGACACGCCGCGAGCGTGCCGAAAACGTCAAGAAGCGCGACGTGTTCACCAAATACGGGCCACAAGCCCGGGCCGTGCTCGATGCGCTGCTCGAAAAATATCGGGACGAAGGCGTAATCCATCTCGACGACGCCAACGTGCTGAAGGTGACGCCCTTCACTGCGATGGGCAGCGTCGTCCAACTAATCAAGGCGTTCGGCGGCAAGGAGGGCTTTGAAAAGGCCGTCCACGAAATGCAGGACGCCCTTTACCAGGAGATCGCATAGCCAATGATTGTCCGCACCACTGTCAAATCCATCCAGGACATCATGCGCCAGGATGTTGGCGTTGATGGCGACGCACAGCGCATCAGCCAGTTGTGTTGGATGTTCTTCCTCAAGATCATCGACGACCAGGATCAAGAACTTGAACTGACTAAGGACGGCTACCACTCGCCGATTCCGGAAAAACTCCAGTGGCGCAACTGGGCGGCCGACCCAGAAGGCATCACCGGGCAAGCCATGCTCGATTTCATCAATGATGAACTTTTCCCTGCATTGAAAGGCCTGCAGCTCACTGGAAAACCGGGCGACCGGCGCCGCGTAGTGCGCGACGTGTTCGAGGACGCGTACAATTACATGAAATCCGGACACCTCATCCGGCAGGTCTTAAACAAGATCAACGAGGTTGATTTCAATAATCTCGACGAGCGGCGGCACTTCGGCGAGTTCTATGAGCAGTTGCTGAATGATCTTCAATCGGCAGGCAATGCCGGCGAATATTATACACCGCGCGCCGTGACTGCCTTCATGGTTGATCGCATTGACCCGCGCCCAGGAGAAACGCTGTTCGATCCTGCCTGCGGCACGGGTGGCTTTCTCACCTGCGCTATTCGTCACATGGAAAAAGGCTACGTCCGCACGCCCGCGCAGCGTGAGACGATGCAGGGCGCACTTCGCGCGGTGGAAAAAAAGCAGCTTCCGCACATGCTCTGCGTCACCAACATGCTGCTGCACGGCATCGAGGACCCGAGCTTCGTGCGCCACGACAACACGTTGGCCCGCCCGCTGATTTCATGGAGCAAGGACGAGCGCGTCGATATCGTCGTCACCAATCCGCCCTTCGGCGGGCGCGAGGAAGACGGCATCGAGAACAATTTTCCGACCTTCCGTACCAAGGAAACGGCGGACCTGTTCCTGGCGCTGATCGTGCGCCTCTTGAAACCGAATGGTCGCGCCGCCGTGGTTCTGCCCGATGGCACGCTGTTCGGGGAGGGCGTGAAGACGCGGCTCAAGGAACATCTGATGGAGGAGTGCAACCTCCACACCATCGTCCGCCTGCCCAATTCCGTGTTCAAGCCCTATGCATCGATCGGCACTAACCTGTTGTTCTTCGAGAAGGGCGCGCCAACGAAAGACATTTGGTTCTACGAGCATCGCGTGCCGGAAGGCCAGAAAGCCTATTCGATGACAAAGCCGATCCGGCTGGAGCATTTCGAGGGCTGCATTGACTGGTGGGGCGGCAAGGATCGCGAGGGCCGCGAGGAGACGCCGCAGGCGTGGCGCGTCACGGCCGAGGAGGTCAAGGCGCGCGGCTACAATCTCGACATCAAGAACCCGCACGCGGTGGCGGACGATCATGGCGACCCGGAAACGCTGCTGGCCGACCTCGCCCGCGCCGAAGCCGAAACGGTGGGATTGCGGGATCAGTTGAAGGCGATCCTCGCCGAGGCGCTGGCCCGATGAATGCGCAACGGCTATTGGCGCATTACGAGAAGATCGCCGACGCGCCCGACGCAATCGCACGGCTGCGCCGCTTCATTCTCGATCTGGCGGTGCGCGGCAAACTCGTCCCGCAAGATACGAACGACGAACCGGCATCGGAATTGCTGAAGCGGATCGCAAAGGAGAAACTAGATCAATCCGATTTGCCGCAAGGATGGCGTCGAGCCAAGGTCGGTTCGATCCTAGATTTCCAATACGGCAAAGGCTTGAAGGCAAGCGAACGATTAGACGAAGGCCCAGTGCCCGTGTTCGGTTCAAATGGGATCGTCGGCTTCACCGATGAACCACTGACGGTGCGCCCTTCGATCATCGTAGGCCGTAAAGGATCAGCTGGTGCCTTGACTCTCTGCGATGGCCCGTCGTGGACGACCGACGTTGCCTACTTCGTCGAGTCTCCGCTATTCCTTAATCTTCGATTTCTGTTAAACGCGCTTGCGGCTCTCGATTTGGACAAGCTCGGAAAGGGCGTGAAACCCGGCTTAAGCCGTTCCGACGCATACGAGCAGATAATCGCCCTCCCACCCCTCGCTGAGCAGCACCGCATAGTCGCCAAGGTCGATGAGCTGATGGGTCTCTGCGATCGGCTGGCGGCAGGGCGGGGAAACCGCGAGGGGTTACGCGACAGGTTGACGGCGTCGAGCCTCGCCCGCCTCAACGCGCTTGATGCCGAAACCTTCCTGGCCGACGCCCGCTTCGTCCTCGACGCGCTGCCCGCCCTCACCACGCGCCCCGACCAGATCAATGCCCTGCGCCAGACCATCCTCAACCTCGCCGTGCGCGGCAAGCTGGTGCCGCAGGACGAGAAGGACGAACCAGCGTCGGAACTGCTGAAGCGGATCGCGAAGGCAAAGGCTGAACGGAAGAAGAAGACCGGCGACGCACGGATCAAGATGGAGCCCGATCCGACGCCCGACGAACTCGAAATGGCGCTTCCCTCGGGATGGGCCGTTCAATCATTCGAGAACCTCTTTCTGTTCATCGACTATCGCGGGAACACGCCTCCCAAGACGGATGAAGGAATCCCACTCATCACCGCGAAGAACATTCGCATGGGCTACCTGAACCGTGAGCCGCGCGAATACATATCGAAGGTGACTTTCAAGACGTGGATGAAGCGCGGCTTCCCCGAGATCGGCGACTTGTTCTTCACCACGGAGGCGCCGCTCGCAAACATCTGCCTGAACGATATCCAGGAACCATTTGCACTCGCGCAACGCGCCATCTGCTTTCAGCCATATGCGATGATTGATACAAAGTTCCTGATGTTCGCGGTGATGAGCGATCTGATGCAGTCGCTGATCGACAAGCACGCAACCGGCATGACGGCCAAGGGCATCAAGGCGGCCAACTTGAAGCCGCTTCCGATCCCGATCCCGCCCCTCGCCGAGCAGCACCGCATCGTCGCAAAGGTTGATGCGCTGATGGCGCTCTGCGACCGGCTAGAGGCGAGCCTCAATACTACCGCCGCCACCCGCCGGCGCCTCCTCGACGCGCTGCTGGCCGAAGCGCTAGCGCCGGTCGAGAATCGAGAACTGCAGGCAGCGGAATGACGACAAGGCTCGTCGACTCAGGTTGGTCGCGGGAAGTCGCCGAGGCCATTCGCGAGGATGCAAGCGAGTTGCGGATCATTTCCCCGTTTATAAAAGCGGGCGCATTGCGACGCTTGCTTTCAGGGGTCCGAAAACCGTTCAGGCTATCACCCGGTTCAATTTGTCAGATTTCGCGGAAGGCGTCAGCGACGTTGTGGCCCTGCGGCGGCTGCTGGAGGTCGGAGGGACGGTGCGCGGCGTCAGGAACCTGCACGCTAAGATGTACCTGTTCGGATCAAACAGAGCGATCGTGACATCTGCCAATCTGACGGAGGCCGCGCTCACCCGAAACCACGAGTTCGGCTTGGTTTCCCAAGATGCAGAAATCATCGCGGCGTGCCGCCGCTATTTCGATGATCTTTGGATGCGCAGCGGTGCCGACCTTACGGTCCAGCAGCTCGATAAATGGGACGAAACGGTGACGCACCATCGAGCGAAAGGCGGGCGCCCAAATCTCCCCATCGGCCTCGGCGACTTTGGCGCCGACGCAGGGATAGTCGACTCTCCGGCAACCTTGCCCATAAATGTTGCCGATGCTCCCCAGGCATTTGTGAAGTTTCTTGGTGAGGGCGACAATCGGGTTCCATTAGCATTCCCCACGATCGAGGAAATAGAGCGATCTGGTTGCCATTGGGCTGTCGCATACCCCGCCACAAAGCGGCCGCGAATGGTTAAGGACGATGCGGTGATCTTCATCGCACGACTGACATACGATCCGAATGACATCCGGGTTTTTGGGCTTGCGATAGGCATGCATCATGTGCCGGCACGAGACGATGCCACGCCCGAAGACATTACTCACCGCGATTGGAAAGCAACGTGGTCCCGCTATATTCGCGTCCACCATGCCGAATTTGTTGCAGGCACGATGGCCAACGGCATCTCTCTCAACGAACTCATGGGTGCTCTCGGCGCAAATTCGTTCGCGTCGACGAAGCGCAATGCATCACGTGGCGAAGGGAACACTGATCCGAGAAAGGCTTACCAACAACAAGCAGCGGTTGAGCTTTCTAACCAAGGCACATCGTGGCTTAGTGAGCGATTGCAGGCCGCGTTCGACCAGCATGGCAAAGTGCCTCAGGATGAACTCGACAAACTTGATTGGCCGGATAACGTCCGGCCATATCCGTAGACCAACCTCTCACTGCTGCTCGGCATACAGCAGCCGCGTCGTCGCGTTCGCCGTCGCCGTCGACAGGCTGCGCTGGATCAGCGCCTCGACATGGTCGTTGCGCTGGCGCGCACTGTCGGCGCCCATCACCACGATGATCAGCCTGTGCCCGTCTGCATTATAGGAGGTAACGATGTTGAAGCCCGAAGCTCTGATGTAGCCGGTCTTGATGCCGTCGACGCCGCGCACCCGGCCGAGCATGTCGTTGTGGCCGCGCACCAGCCTGCCGCGGAACATGAAGTCGCTGTCGGAGAAATAGTGGAAATGCTGCGGGAAGCGGGTGTGCAGCGCCATGCCGAGCACCGCCATGTCACGCGCCGTCGTGTGCTGGTCGCCATCCGGCAGGCCCGAGGCGTTGCGGAAGACGGTGCTGCTCATGCCGATCTGGCGCGCCTTGGCGGTCATCATGCCGGCGAACGCCTCTTCGCTGCCGCCGAGATATTCGGCAACGGCGACCGCCACGTCATTGGCCGATTTGACGACGATGGCGCGGATCGCCGAATCGACGTCGATCGTCTCGCCGCGCCTGAACCGCAGCTTGGTCGGCGGCTGCCGCGCGGCGTAGTCCGACACCGGAATTTGCGTCTCCTTGCTGATCCGCCCCGACTCCAGCGCCTCGAAAAGAAGGTAGAGCGTCATCATCTTGGTCAGTGACGCCGGATAGCGTGGCGCCGTGGAATTGACCTCGAACAGCGTCTTGCCGGTGCCGGCGTCGATGACCATCGCGGCATATTTCTGCGGCGGCGCCGGCACGGCCAGCACGCTGTCGGGCGGCGTCACCGTCGTGCAGCCGGCGGCAAACAGCAGCAGCGCCAGCACCGCGACGTAATTGTGGATGAGCGAAAAGAAGCGCAAGGCGGACAAGTCGGTTCCGAAGGCAGGCTGTTTCCGAGACGAGGCGAAGCTATCTTACCGCAAAGGCGCAGTCCATTTGGTTAATATCGGTCGGGGCCTGGATTGGTGCCCTGTCCACAGGCCCACGTGGCCGCTGTGCCGAGCCGGCTGAGGGGAATTGCCGGCCACCACGCTTGCGCAACCGGCGGCGAGTGGGCTTTGCTGGCGCCGGCAGAATCGGGCCGCCTGAATTCGGGCTGGCAGAATCGGTAGGTGCACATGGATACGGTCACGATCACGGCAAAAGGCATTTCGGTATCGGTCGATCTTGCCGTCGGCCATCTCGCCGACATGGCGGTCGATATCGATGGCCTTCGGCTGAACCCTTTGCATCGCGCACCCTGGGTCGGCGAGCCGCGCGAGACGCTGCCGAAAGATCTGCCTGAAGGTACGGTCCACCTGTCCGGCGATTTCCTCTGCGCGCCGTTCTCGATCAGCGACGTCGAAGAGGCACCTTTGCATGGCTGGCCGGCCAATAGTCGCTGGGACGTCGTCGACAGCGCGGCAACGGTCGATGGCTGGCGCGCCGTCTTGCGGCTGCAGCGCCCGGTCATGGGCGCGAGCGTCGACAAGATCCTGATCGTGCGCGACGATCATCCCTTTCTCTATCAGGAGCACGTCTTTTCCGGCGGGGCCGGCGCCATTCCGGTCGCCCACCATCCGATGACGGTGATGAAGGCCGGCGGCAGGCTGGCGTTCTCGCCGAAGCGCCTTGCCGCGACGCCGAACGAGCCGCCGGAGCCCGATCCGGCCCGCGGCCGCTCTTTGCTCGCCTACCCGGCGCGCAGCACCGACCTGACGCGCTTTCCCGCCGCCGACGGCGGCACGATCGACCTGACCGCCTATCGCATGGACCAGCTGCGTGAGGACTTCGTCACGCTGGTCGAGGCCGACCATGGCGGACCGGGCTGGACCGCGCTGGCGCGCCAGGCGGAAGCCGACCTCGTGCTGGTGCTGAAGAACCCGGCCGAACTGCCGGTCACCATGCTGTGGGTCAGCAATGGCGGGCGCGATTACGCGCCATGGAGCGGCCGCCACCGCGGCGTGCTCGGCATCGAGGACGGCCGCACGGCCGTCGGCCATGCCGCGTCGCTCGGCGACAACTGGCTGAAGCATGAAGGCGTGGCGACCGCCTTTGCCCTTGCTGAAGGGCGCCGCTTTTCGTTCCGCCATGTCATCGGCGCGCTGCCATGGCCATCCGGCGAGCCGCCGCGCGACGTCACGACCTCGCCGGGCCGCATGCGCATCCTGGCGGCTGACGGTGCCGAGCGCGACATCGGCTTCGACAACGATTTCCTGCGGATCAGCCAGTCCAGGCCCGATTGAAGGCCTGGCACAAGCCGCGTTTGAAATTTTCGAAAACTGCCGCCAAAATGCGCCAGAACCATCTTAACGGATGCCAATGTCTGAGATCGCCCATCTCGCCGCTACCATTTTCAAGCGCGCCGGCAAGGCGCCGCGCTTCATTGTTGCCATTGCGGGTCCGCCCGGCGCCGGCAAGTCGACATTGTCGGCAGGCTTGCATGACCTGCTGCCGGAAGGCACGGCGGAAGTCGTGCCGATGGACGGGTTCCACTACGATGACGTCGTGCTCGAGCGGCGCGGCCTTCGCCAGCGAAAAGGTGCCCCGGAAACCTTTGATTTTGCCGGCTTCGAAGCGCTGCTGAAGCGCATCCGCGCTGGCGAGCCGGATATCGCCATCCCGGTGTTCGACCGCAGCATGGAGCTGTCGCGCGCTGCCGCTGCGATCATCGCCGCCGAGACCAAATTCATCCTGGTCGAAGGCAATTACCTGCTGCTCGACGAAGAGCCATGGACGCGGCTGGCGCCGCTGTTCGACTACTCTATCTTCGTCGACGTGCCGCGCGCCGAGCTCGAGCGCCGACTGCTCGAGCGATGGCACGAGCACGGCCGGTCCGACCAGGACGCGCGCGCCTGGATTGCTTCCAACGACATGCCGAACATCGACCGCGTGCTTGCCCGTCGGCGGCCCGCCGACCTGGTGGTCGGTGGACAGGCCTGATCTGGTAAGGACTGTTCGGCCGGAACCTTAACACTTTCAGGCCGTTATCCCGGACACGGCAATTGCATGAGGGAACGGTTAGATGGAAACCATGGCAAGAAAGCCTGCGCCCGCCAAGGGCAAGGTAACACGATCAAAAATCACTCGAGCGAAAACCAGCGCCGGCCCGGCAGGAGCGGCCCACTCCAAGGATGCGGCAAAGCCCAGCTTTGGCAAGGCGGCGCCGAAAAAGGTGATGCCTGCCGCGGCCAAAGCCGCTGCACCCAAGGCCAAAAGGTCGGCAAGCAGCAGAGGATCGATCGCAGGCAGCGCAATGCGCACCGTTAAGGCAACGGCCAATGTCGCCGCCGGTGCCGTGCTTGCGACCGCCAAAGGTGCGGCGTCGCTTGCCGCTTCCGTAGTCGGCAAGGGCGGCTCGAAACCCCGGACCAAGGCAAAATAGCCGGGGCAGTCAGGGTTCTGATCAGGCTCTGGCCGGAATGGTGAGGCCCCTCTGCACCGCCGGCCGGGCAAGGCCACGCTCCAGCCATGCGCCCACGCCCGGGAAATCGTCGAAACCGACGAGGTCCCGCGCCTCGTAAAAGCCGATCAGATTGCGCACCCATCCAAGCATCGAAATGTCGGCGATGGTGTAATCGTCGCCCATGATCCAGTTGCGGCCCTTGAGCCTCGTTTCGAGGACGCCGATCAGCCGCCGCGACTCGTCGCGATAACGCTCGAGCGGGCGCTTGTCGGCGATTTGGCGCCCGGCGAATTTGTGGAAGAAACCGACTTGGCCGAACATGGGCCCGATGGAAGCCATCTGGAAGAACACCCACTGGATCGTCTCGTAACGCAGCGTTGCGTCTGCCGGGACCAGCTTGCCGGTCTTGTCGCTGAAATAAAGCAGAATGGCGCCGGATTCGAACAGGCCGATCGGCTTGCCGCCCGGGCCGTCCGGATCGATCATCGCCGGGATCTTGCCGTTCGGGTTCAAAGACAGGAATTCCGGCGTCCAGCTCTCGTTCTTGCCGATGTCGACGGCATGCGGCTCGTAGGGCAGGCCAAGTTCCTCCAGCGCGATCGATATTTTCACCCCGTTCGGCGTCGGAAACGAATAAAGCTGGATGCGGTCGGGGTGGCTCGCCGGCCAGCGCCTGGCGATCGGAAACGCGGACAGATCGGTCATCGAAACTCCTGGTCGGGGACCGCGCCGAGCGGCATGGTCATGGCGGGTCGCAGTGAGTTAGGCGCGACGCCTGGCGCGATCAATATGCGCATGGAAAGTTTCACCGGCCCCGGTGAAAGGCCCGCAAAGGGTGTGGTCACACGGCCTTGACCGCCAGCACCGCATTGGTGCCGCCGAAGGCGAAGCTGTTGCTCATCGCGGTGCGCACCGCGCGCTCGCGTGCCACGTTCGGCGTGATGTCGAGATCGCAGTCGGTGTCGGCTTCCCGATAATTGGCGGTCGGCGGCACGATGCCTTCGCGGATCGCCATCACGCAGGCGATCATTTCCAGCGCGCCGGATGCGCCGAGGCAGTGGGCATGCATCGATTTGGTCGAGGAGACAGAAAGCTTGTAGGCATGGTCGCCGAACACGCGTTTGATCGCCGCCGTCTCGATCTGGTCGTTGGCCTTGGTGCCGGTGCCATGCGCGTTGAGATAGTCGACGTCCTCCGGATTGAGCCCGGCGTCGACGAGGCAGAAGCGCATCGCCGCCTCAGGCCCTTCGATAGTTGGCGCGACGATGTCGGAGGCGTCGGCGGAAAGGCCGACGCCGGCGATTTCGGCAAGAATAGCGGCGCCGCGCGCCATGGCATGCTCATACGTTTCCAGCACTACCATGCCGGCGCCTTCGCCGAGCACGAGCCCCTGGCGGTCGGCCGAAAACGGCCGGCAGGTGTCCGGCGACAATACCCGCAGGGCTTCCCAGCCCTTGAGGATGCCCCAGACCAGTGGCGCATCGGTGCCGCCGGCGACCATGACGTCGGCCCGGCCGAGCCTGATCTGATCGACCGCGGAGGCAATGGCGTGGTTGGATGACGAGCAGGCAGAGGTGATGCCGAACACCGGTCCACGCAGACCAAGATTCATGCTGACATGGCCGGCGGCTGCGCCCGGCATTACTTTCGGTACGGTGAAGATGCCGGCGCGGTTCTTGCCTTCGAGCAGGATGGCGCGATAGTTCTCTTCGATTGCCTCCCAGCCGCAGACGCCGACGCCGACGATGGTGCCCATCCGGTAGGTGTTGGCCGCGTGCGGGTTCAATCCCGCCTGCTGTGCCGCCTCCCGCGCGGCGATCGTCGCCAGAAGGCTGAAGCGGTCCATCGACACGACCTGTTTGCGGTCGATGCCGTGCTCGGGAAGCGCCTTGATTTCGCAGCCGACCTTGACCTTCAGATCATGCAGCAGCGGATTGTCGATCGCGCCGATTGCCGAACGGCCGGCGCGCATCTCATTCCAGATTGCCGGTGCATTGGTGCCGAGGCCGCATAACCCGCCGATGCCCGTGATGACGATCCGCTTGTGCATTCAGTCAGGCTTTTTTCGCGATCAGCGCGCGAACCGCCTCGACCATGTCGCCGACATTCTTCAGATTGCTCCAGGCATCGACCGTGTTCATCTCGATTTCGATGCCATACTCTTCCTCGAGATCGAAGATGATCTCCGTCAGTTCCAGCGAATGGATGCCAAGCGCGGTCAGTTCGGTACCGGTGGTGATTTCCTCGCCGCCCGGCTCGGCATGAGCCTTGATCTTGGCGATGATATCGTTTGCCAGCTGGTCAGCCATTCGGTTTCTTCCCCAACTCTGTCGTTTCCCGACGCCAACTGATCAGCGCCCCTTTTGTGCTCGATTACGTCGTCATCGTCGCCTTTTACCCCCGCCAGGCGCCGGTGACCGTACCAAGGTGGCTCCCTCTATAGAAACCGAAACGCTGTCAAGCAACAAGCTATATATCGACAAAGCCGCCGCAGTGCTTAACGTTGGTGTCGTGGACACGATCGCATATAGCTTGACCTCAGTGCCGCCGGCCCAGCGCGTTGCCGGCGTTGCACGGCTTGGCTGCGACTGGAACGGAGGCCGCACGCGTCTTCGGCGCCTGTACCAGGACGGCTCGGCCAAGATCCGCATGCCGGCAGTCTCGGCCGGTCCGCTCGAAGCCGTCCTGATCAACACTGCCGGCGGGCTGACCGGTGGCGACCGTCTCGCCTGGGAGGTCGATGTCGGTGCCGGCGCGTCCGCAACGATAACGACGCAGGCCTGCGAGAAAATCTACCGCGCCGCATCCGACCGCGCCGAAGTGCGGGTGCAGCTGAGCGCCGGCGAAGGCGGCCGCATTGCCTGGCTGCCGCAGGAAACCATCGTCTTCGACCGCTCGGCCTTTGCCCGCACGCTTGACGTGGAGCTTGCCGCCGGAGCCGATGCGCTGATCCTGGAAGCTACCGTCTTCGGCCGCCTGGCCATGGGTGAACGGGCTTCGCAAGGCCAATTCCATGACCGCTGGCGCGTCCGCCAGGACGGGGCGCTGATTCACGCCGAGGAGTTTCGCATCGGCCCCGACATTGCCGCCACCTTGAATCGTCCGGCGGTTGCCGGCGGCGGCATCGCGGTGGCGACGCTGCTGATGGTGTCGCCGCGGGCAGAAGCTTTGCTCGAGCCGGCCCGGGCCATGGTCGGCGGCCAGGGCGGCGTCAGTTTCTGGAGCGTGCGGAAATCTGGCAAGCTTCTTGCTCGGCTGTTCGCCGAGGACGGCTACCAGCTCCGCAAGCGGCTGGTGCCGCTTGTCGAATTGCTCAACGGACGGGCGGGCCTGCCCAAATTATGGTCACTCTGATTTCGATTGTGCCACTGCAGGAAAACGCATGAATCTGACGCCGAGGGAGAAAGACAAGCTGCTGATCGCCATGGCGGCGATCGTGGCCCGCAAGCGGCTCGAACGCGGCGTCAAGCTCAACCATCCGGAAGCGATCGCGCTGATAACCGATTTCGTCGTCGAGGGTGCCCGCGACGGCCGCGCCGTCGCCGAGCTGATGGAGGCCGGCGCCCACGTCGTCACCCGGGCCCAGGTGATGGAAGGCATTGCCGAAATGATCCACGATGTGCAGGTCGAGGCGACGTTTCCAGACGGCACCAAGCTGGTGACCGTGCACGAGCCGATCAGATAAAACCGCCAAGGAGAGGAAAATGCTTCAGCTGCGTCCGAACTGCGAATGCTGCGACAAGGATCTGCCGCCCGATGCGACGGACGCGGTGATCTGCACCTTCGAATGCACCTTCTGCGCCGACTGCGCACAAAACGTGCTCGGCGGCGCCTGCCCGAATTGCGGCGGCAACTTCTCGGCCCGCCCGATCCGTCCGGCAGCGCTGCTGACGAAATATCCGGCCTCGACCAAGCGCGTCCTCAAGGCAGAAGGCTGCGGTCCGGCCCGCAAGGCGGCGTGAGAGGCATGATGATCTCGAAGATGGAAGCTACGCCGATGATCCCCGCTACGATGAAATGCACGACGCTGTCGGCGGCCCTGCTGCTGGCGGCAGCTATGCCGGCCTATGCCCATGTCGGCGTCGGCACGGTTTCGTCCTTCACCGCCGGCTTCTCCCACCCGCTCTCCGGCCTCGATCATATGACGGTGATGATTGTCGTCGGCCTATGGGCGGCGCTCAGGGGCGGCAAGGCGATCTGGGCATGGCCGCTGGCTTTCGTCGGCGTCATGCTGGCCGGCGGCGCGCTTGGCATGCTGCATGTGCCGATGCCTTTCGTCGAGCCGGCCATATTGGCGTCCGTCGTGGCACTCGGGCTGCTGGTTGCGCTCGCCGTCGATCTTCCCGTCTCGGCCGGCGTCGCCGTCATCGGCCTGTTTGCGCTGTTCCATGGCTACGCCCACGGCACCGAGGTGCCTGAAAATGCCGCTGGGCTTGGCTATACCGCAGGCTTTGCCGTTGCCACCGCGTTGCTCCATGCCGTCGGCATCACGGCTGGTCTCGGCCTCGGCTGGCGCTTCAGTGGGCTTGCCCGCGCCGCTGGCGCCGCCTGTGCCGCGATTGGCGCCGGCCTCGCCTTCGGCATCCTGTGAGGCAGTGATGATCCCCGGCGAAATCATCACGGCAAGCGGCGAGATCGAACTGAACAAGGGACTGCCGACGGTCACCATGAAGGTGGCCAACAGCGGCGACCGGCCGATCCAGGTCGGCAGCCACTATCATTTCTTCGAGACCAATGAAGGGCTGAGATTCGATCGCGACAAGGCGCGGGGCATGCGCCTCGACATCGCCGCCGGCACCGCGATGCGCTTCGAGCCCGGCCAGGAGCGCGATGTTACGCTAGTGCCGTTCGGCGGCAAGCGCGAGGTCTACGGATTTCAGCAGAAGATCATGGGCAAGCTGTGAGATCGAAGGCGTCGAGCAGTTTCGGCTCAGCCGGGCGGCTTGGCCGCCGCATAGATGACGACCTTTCCCGAATCGTCGAATTCAACCGCCAGAACGTCCTCGGTCTGCACTCGCCGCGAGTCGATAGCGTTGAACAGCAATGCGTTCGCCTCGATCTCCTTGCGCAGCTCGGCAATGTCGTCCCGATGTTGCCTGACCTTGCTTTCGATCGCCGGCGGCGGGCCGCCTTCGGTGCGCGCGGCGTCGGTAAGAAACACGATATCGACTTTGTCGAGCTTGGATGTCTTTCGCACGGCAGCGATGTTCTCACGCGTGCGGTCGATCGCCGAGCTGACCTTGCCGGCTTCCGCATTTGTCTTGGTCTCCTCCTGGCCGACCTCCGAGCCGACGATCCGGTTGACGGTCTCGGCGCTGTCGAGGCTCTGCGCGTTCAGCGCGGCGTGCGGAATGCTGGCGGCCAGAAACGCGGTCGCGGCAATGCCATGCAGCCATCTGGTGTCGGAGAAGGTGGTGATCGCCATCGCTCGTTCTCAGGGTCCTTTTCGAGGCTTGTGTCAGGGCGACAGGACCGAAACGAAACGTCCCCCGTGAAGGTTCCCTTTGCGAGGCGGCGGGCTGACCGGGCGCCGGCCCGCCGCCTTGTCTCGTCAGCTCGCTTTCTTGGTGATCAGCGTCAGCGCGCCATTGGTGCTCATGCTGGCGGCGATCACCTGCGCCGAGGTGAGCCCCTTGGCTTCGAGTGCGGACTTGACCTGCGGTGTCGCGTCGATCGAGCCGCGCAGTTTCTGCAGATCGGCGTCGCTGCGCTTGGCGATCACCTCGTTGACCTTGGCTTGAGTGTCCGCCGGCAGATCCTTGATGTCGACGACGTTGATCGCCTGGATGGTGGGCGCCTGTGGCTGCGCTCCGGGCGCGGCAGGAGCAGGCGCGGCCGGCGCCGGACTGGGCTGCTGCGCAGGCTGTTGCTGGGCGCTGGCGGCGGTTGCGAGCACCAGCGTGGCGGCGGCTGCCAGAAGGGTCGTTTTGCGCATGGATGTTCCTTTCCATCGATTGGCAAATGGTCGTTTTGGGGTGACCCGGCCACCTCAAACGCCAAATGGGATCGGAAAGTGTCGCTCAGCGGGTCATTGCGTGATCATAGGATGGCAGCAATGTGGGGCCCGCCTTCGACAAGCGGTATTTTCGGGCTGTATTTCGGGAGCAATTGCTGATGGCTAAAATCACCCGCGCCGCCTATGCGCAGATGTACGGCCCGACCGTTGGCGACAAAGTCCGGCTCGCCGACACCGAGCTGTTCATCGAGGTCGAAAAGGATCTCACCGTTCACGGCGAGGAGGTGAAATTCGGCGGCGGCAAGGTCATCCGCGACGGCATGGGCCAGAGCCAGGTTTCACGCGCGCAAGGCGCGGTCGACACCGTCATCACCAATGCGCTGGTCGTCGATGCCACCGCCGGTATCGTCAAGGCCGACATCGGCTTGAAGGACGGCCGCATCGTCGCGATCGGCAAGGCCGGCAATCCGGATACCCAAGGCGGCGTCACCATCATCATCGGTCCCGGCACCGAGATCATCGCCGGCGAAGGCAAGATCCTGACCGCCGGCGGCTTCGACGCGCATATCCACTTCATCTGCCCGCAGCAGATCGAGGAAGCGCTGATGTCGGGCATCACCACCATGCTCGGCGGCGGCACCGGCCCGGCGCACGGCACGCTGGCGACCACGTGCACGCCGGGGCCGTGGCATCTGGCGCGCATGATCCAGTCTTTCGACGCCTTCCCGATGAATATCGGGCTGTCGGGCAAGGGCAACGCGTCGCTACCTGCCGCGCTCGAGGAGATGGTGCTCGCCGGCGCCTGCTCGCTGAAGCTGCATGAGGACTGGGGCACGACACCGGCTGCAATCGACTGCTGCCTGTCGGTCGCCGACGATTACGACGTGCAGGTGATGATCCACACCGACACGCTGAACGAGTCCGGCTTCGTCGAAAACACGGTCGCGGCGATCAAGGGCCGCACCATCCATGCCTTCCACACCGAAGGCGCCGGCGGCGGCCACGCGCCTGACATCATCAAGGTCTGCGGTCTGCCCAACGTCATTCCGTCCTCGACCAATCCGACGCGTCCCTACACGGTCAACACGCTGGCCGAGCACCTCGACATGCTGATGGTCTGTCACCATCTGTCGCCGTCGATCCCCGAAGACATCGCCTTTGCCGAAAGCCGCATCCGCAAGGAAACCATCGCCGCCGAAGACATTCTTCACGACATCGGCGCCTTCTCGATCATCTCGTCGGACAGCCAGGCCATGGGCCGCGTCGGCGAAGTGGCGATCCGCACCTGGCAGACCGCCGACAAGATGAAGCGCCAGCGTGGTTCGCTGCCGCAGGAGACCGGCGACAACGACAATTTCCGCGTCCGCCGCTACATCGCCAAATACACCATCAATCCGGCCATCGCGCATGGCCTGTCGAAGGACATCGGCTCGGTGGCGGTCGGAAAACGCGCCGACCTTGTGCTGTGGAACCCGGCCTTCTTCGGCGTCAAGCCGGACATGGTGCTGATCGGCGGCATGATCGCCGCCGCCCCGATGGGCGATCCCAACGCCTCGATCCCGACGCCGCAGCCGATGCACTATCGGCCGATGTTCGGCGCCTACGGCAAGGCGATGACCAATTCGTCGGTGACCTTCGTTTCGAAGGCCGCGCTCGACGCCGGCCTGCGCGGCAGGCTCGGCGTCGACAAGCAGATGGTGGCCGTCGAGAACACCCGCGGCGGCATCGGCAAGCATTCGATGGTGCTCAACGACGCCACGCCGCATGTCGAGGTCGACCCGGAGACCTATGAGGTCCGCGCCGACGGCGAACTCTTGACCTGCGAGCCAGCAACCGTGCTGCCGATGGCGCAACGCTACTTCCTGTTCTGAACCATAGGCGTTAGAACGACCGATGTAGAACATGCCGCGCCAGGCCTATGGACCAGCAACTCCCCTACGCCCACGACATTTTCCCGCATATCCGCATCGTCCTGGGCATGGTGATCGGCCTTGGCGTCACCCGGCTTTTGTCGGGGCTTGCCCGTATCGTCCAGCATCCCAGCCAGTACCGGCTCTATCCCGTGCATCTCGCCTGGGTTGCGTCGGTGCTTTTGATGCTGGTGCATTTCTGGTGGTGGGAGTTCGGCCTCTTCCAGATCGAGAATTGGACCTTCGGCAAATACCTGTTCATCATCTTCTACGCCGTCACGCTGTTCCTGCTCTGCGCGCTGCTGTTTCCGGACTCGATGCTGGACTACACCAGCTATGAGGATTTCTTTTATTCGCGCCGGGCCTGGTTCTTCGGCCTGCTGGCGGCGACCTATCTGCTCGACGTGGTCGACACGCTGCTGAAAGGGCCGGCGCATTTCGCCCATTTCGGCGTCGAATATCTGATCCGCACGCCGGTTTTCGTCGCGCTTTGCGTCATTGCGGTCCTGCTGCGCGACCGCCGCTTTCACATCGCCTTTGTCGCCGGCGCGCTCGTCTATCAGGTATCGTTTATCATGCGGCTCTTCGACACGATTGTTTGAGCGCCATTGGGGCGGCGGACGCGATAGGCTAGGCTTTTGGGAGAGGCAGTTTTTACATGAAGCTCGATATTCGCACCGACTTCACCAAATTCCCGCGCGCAGTCGCCGTCCTGGCCGCAGGCGAAGCCGGAACCACCACGCCATACGACCGGGCGGTGCTTGCCCATGACGAGCGGCATCTGCGCCGTCGTGCCATCGAAACGGCCGGTAGCGACAAGGTGCTGGTCGACCTGCCCGAACCGGTGACGTTGAACCATGGTGACCGGCTGGTGCTGGAGGATGGCCGCCACATCGAGATCATCGCGGCCGAAGAGCCGCTCTACGATATCAGGGGCAGCGACCCGATCCATCTCGCCGAGCTCGCCTGGCACATCGGCAACCGCCATCTCGCCGCCGCCATCGAGGCTAACCGCATCCTCATCCTGCGCGACCATGTCATTAAGACGATGCTGGAGGGATTGGGCGCCATTGTGAGCGACGTCTCCGAACCGTTCAAGCCGGTGCGCGGCGCCTATTCCGCGCATGGCGGGCACGGCCATGCCCATGCCGAGGCACATGCGCACAGCCACGCCGAAGCGCATTCCCATAGCCATAGCGATTCTCATTCCCACAGCCATTCGCACGACCATGACCATGACTGACCGGCCTTCCAGCGTTGCCCAGCCTTCCAATATTGCTTTGTTGCGGCTGATGGCGTGGCTGTCGCCTTCCTTCCCGGTCGGCGGCTTTTCCTACAGCCATGGCCTGGAACAAGCCGTGCATGCCGGGCTGGTTGCCGACAGCAAAGATCTCGCCGCGTGGCTGGAAACGCTCGTCGAGATGGGTTCGGGCTGGAATGATGCGGTGCTGTTTGCACAAAGCTGGCGCAGGGCGCGCGAAACCGGCGATCTCGATGAAATCGTCGCCCTTGCCGAAGCTCTGGCAGGCTCGCGCGAGCGTCATACCGAGACGATGCTGCAGGGCGCCGCTTTCCTGAAAGCAGCCTCCGCCTGGCCGTGCCAGGTGCTGGATCGCCTGCCGACCGAATGTGCCTATTGCGTTGCCGTCGGCGCTGTTGCCGGCGATCACGGCATTTCGCTGCGGGACGCCCTGGCCGCCTTCCTGCAGGCCTTCTTCTCCAACCTTGTTCAGGCCGCGATCCGGCTCGGCGCCGTCGGCCAGACCGGCGCCACCGCGCTGCTAGCCGGCTTCGAGCCGCTTGCCCTGGCTACGTCCGACCGCGCTGCCGGCTCGACCCTCGATGATCTCGGCGGCTGCGCTTTTATCTCCGACATCACGGCGATGAAGCACGAGGCCCAGTATTCGCGGCTGTTCCGCTCATGATCGTCCTCGCTTTCGCCGTCTCGCTCGTCCTGCTGCTGATCACAGCACTGCATGTCTATTGGGGCATTGGCGGCATCTGGCCGGGCAGGGACGCCGCCTCCTGCGCTCGTGCGGTCATCGGCTTTCATGGCGTCGACGAGATGCCGGCACCCTTCGCCAGCTTCGCCGTTGCCGCCTGCCTTGGCCTGGCGACACTGTGGCCGATGGCGCTCGAGGGCATCTTTGCCACGCCGTTTCCCAAGGCCGGGCTTGCCGCCACGTCGCTGCTCATCGCGCTGGTTTTCCTGGCGCGCGGCATTGCCGGCTTCACGCCCTGGTGGCGCCGGCTGACGCCCGAACAGCCTTTCGCGCGGCTCGATCTGCGTTATTATTCGCCGCTGTGCCTGCTGATCGGGCTTGCCTTCGCCATTCTTGCCGTCACGGAGTTCCCCGCATGATATCGCCCAACGGTCCTCTTCGCATCGGCATTGGCGGCCCGGTCGGCTCGGGCAAGACGACGCTTACCGAAAAGCTCTGCAAGGCACTGCGTGACGAGTTTTCGATCGCCGTCGTCACCAACGACATCTACACCAAGGAAGACGCCATGATGCTGGCCAGGTTGCAGGCCCTGCCCGAGGATCGCATCGTCGGCGTCGAGACCGGCGGCTGTCCGCACACCGCCATCCGCGAGGACGCCTCGATCAATCTGCAGGCGATCGCCGAGATGACCAGAAAATTCCCCGATCTCGACATCGTCTTCATCGAATCGGGCGGCGACAATCTCGCCGCCACCTTCTCGCCGGATCTTGCCGACCTGACGCTCTATGTCATCTCGGTTTGCCAGGGCGAGGAGATCCCGAGGAAGGGCGGACCGGCGATCACCCGGTCCGATTTCCTGGTCATCAACAAGAGCGACCTTGCGCCCTATGTGAACGTCAATCTCGACATCATGGAACGCGACGCTGCCCGCATGCGCGGCAAGCGGCCGTTCGGCTTCACCGACCTGTCGCGCGGCAAGGGGCTGCAGGAGGTGATCGATTTCATCGTCGGGCATGGCGGGCTTCGGGTCGGCGCGGCCACCAGCACGGCGGCATAACGGCGCTCGCCTGTACCAAACGAAACCGGTTGCGCGTGTTCCAGCCGCGCGGCATCCTTGCTTCTTTCACGGAGGTTTACGATGAGCATCACGCGCCTGCAGAAGGAAGTGCTGACCAACCTGCCGTTCTATGAGGAGCGCGTCGATCTGGCTTGCGCCTTCCGCTGGACGGCGCGGCTCAACATGCACGAGGCGGTGGCCAACCATTTCTCACTGGCCGTCAGCGACGATGGTTCGCAATTCCTGATGAATCCCAACCAGGTGCATTTCTCGCGCATCAAGGCGAGCGATCTGCTTCTGATCGACGCCAACGATCCCGGCACGCTCTCCGGCCCGAATGCGCCCGATCCGACGGCGTGGGGCCTGCATGGTGCCATTCATCGCAACGTGCGTCATGCGCGCTGCGTCATGCATGTCCACTCGATCCACGCCACCGTGCTTGCCTCGCTCGCCGACTCGACGCTTCCGCCGGTCGACCAGAACTCGGCAATCTTCTTCAACCGCCATGTCGTCGACGCTCATTATGGCGGGCTGGCCTTCGAGGAAGAGGGCGAGCGCTGCTCGCAGCTTCTTGTCGACCCGAAGGTCAAGGTGATGGTGATGGGCAACCATGGCGTGCTGGTCATCGGCGACAGCGTCGCCGACACCTTCAACCGCATGTTCTATTTCGAGCGCGCCGCCGAAACCTATGTCAAGGCGCTGTGGACCGGCCGGCCGCTGCGGGTACTGTCGGACGAGATCGCCGAGAAAGCGGCAAGGGAACAGGAAGACTATCCCGGCCAGGCCGAACGCCACCTCTCCGAACTGAAGGCGATCCTCGACGAGCAGGAACCCGCCTACCGGACTTGAGCGCGGTCCCGCCGGGCCTGGCTTAAAGCCCTAGTTCGGCTCGCAATTCATCGGCGCTGTTGATGACAATCGCCCCCGGCGGCCCCTCCATAGGCACCTCTGGCCAGAAGATCGTCTTCATTCCCGCTGCCAGCCCCGCCGTGGCGCCGGTCACGCTGTCGTCGACCGCCACGGCCTCGGTGGGATCGACGTCGGCCAGCCAGGCGGCGCGCAGGAAAGGTTCGGCATGCGGCTTGCCTTCACGCACGTCGTTGCGGCTGACCGTCTTCATGCCGGGATAGACGAGGCCGACGGCGCGCAGATTGGCATCGACGATCAGCCTGTCCGAGTTGGAGACCACCGCTTGCGGTACGCTAAGCGCGCGCAACTCGTGGAAGATCTCGATCGCGCCTCTGCGCGGCGTCAGCGTTTGGGCCATCGGCAGATAGTAATCGTATTTGCGCACGATCCAGTCGTCGAAAGGCAGGTCGAGGCCGAACTCGTCGCGTAGCATTTCGTAGACTGGCCATGCGGCGATGCCGAGCACGCGCTCATGCAGGTCGGCCGGCGGTACGATGCCGACACTGTGCAGCGCCGCGATCAGCGCCGCTTCGTGCAGCGGCTCGCTGTCGACCAGCGTGCCGTCCATATCCCAGAAAACCGCTTTCGGCGTCATGCAAGGCTCCATTCTCAAAAATCCCTTAAAGCGTTTGGCGCGGGAGATAAACCGCGGCGTCCCCGTCTATGCATGTCGCGCAAAAGTGTGCAGCGGTTTTGCGATACGGACATGCATAGAAAGCAAGAATCTAAGGCGCATCGCATAAGGCCGATTGAACGCGACGCGCTTTGGACCGAGATTGTGCGACCTCGACAGCCTTGCTGTTGCAACGAGACTGGGTCGACCCGCCACTTCGCTCCAAACACCCAAGTCTCAGCCCTAAGCAATTGCTCTTGCAATAGGCAATTGCGCGCAAGTTCATTCCCTGCGAAACTACGGCGCTCCGCCTCTTTTGCCCGGCGGGGTTGGGAGGCAGGAACTTGAATTCGCGGCAGGATAGCGGCGGCAACAGGCTGGACGATGCGGCGCGCGCCGGCTGGCTCTATTACGTTGCCGGCAACACCCAGGACCAGATCGCCGCCACGCTTGGCATCTCCCGCCAGACGGCGCAGCGGCTGGTGTCGCTCGCAGTCTCCGAAGGATTGATCAAGGTGCGCGTCGACCATCCGATCGCCAATTGCCTCGACCTTGCGGCACGGCTGAAATCGCGCTTTGCGCTTGATCTGGTCGAGGTGGTGCCCAGCGACCCTTCTTCTTCCTCCACCGTCATCGGCGTCGCCGAGGCGGCGGCGGCCGAGATCGAACGGCGGCTGCGGTCGTCGACGCCGATCGTCATGGCGATCGGCACCGGCCGTACGCTGAAGGCCGCGATCGAGCAACTGCCGCCGATGGAATGCCCGCAGCACAAAGTGGTGTCGCTGACCGGCAACATCTCGCCGGACGGCTCGGCCGCCTTCTACAACGTCATCTTCACCATGGCCGACAGGGTCAAGGCGCGCTCGTTTCCGATGCCTTTGCCGGTCATCGCCTCCTCGCCGGAGGAGCGCGAGATGCTGCTGAGCCAGCCGATGATCCAGCCGACGCTGGCGCTTGCGGCTGAGGCCGACGTCACCTTTGTCGGCATAGGCGATCTCGGTCCGAAGGCGCCGCTTTACGAGGACGGCTTCATTTCGGAGGGTGAATTAAAGGCGTTGCAGAAGGCCGGCGGCGTCGCCGAGATCGTCGGCTGGGTGTTCGATCGTGACGGCCGCATGATCGAGGGTATTACCAATGATCGGGTGTCGTCGGCACCGCTGCCGTCGCGCGAAAAGTCGCTGGTGATCGCGCTTGCCATGGGCGACCGCAAGCTGCCGGGCATCTTCGCCGCCGTCAACCGGCGGCTGGTCAACGGCCTGATCACCGATGAGCGGACCGCCGCCGCCTTGCTAGCGGGCGCATGATCTCCGAGCCGCTGGCGGTCGGAAACGATCATGTGAAATCGAAACGTATCTGAATCCCCGATAAACGAGCGTCACTACTGGTGCCGGCCGCATGGATCGTTGCCGTCGAGAAAGCCCATGTCGCGCTGCAGATGCGGCGGCAGCTCCCGGACGTCGAGATAAGCCCGTTTCCGCGCCGCGTGCCTTGCCAATCCCCGCGCCAACCGTGAAAACCAGCCATGGGCTGGAGCAAGAAGCAGCTTTTCCTGTATTGTGGTCATGATCGTCTGCCTTCGCTATCTCTAGGCGTAATTGATCTTCAATACGGAATATCGGTAGGCCCGGCCGGTGCCGCCAATCAAACGTCGATCACTGCCCATAAGGAGGGCTTATGCCGGAGCTCAATTCACGACAGCTGGTTTCGCAGCTTCCTCCGCTTCAGGCGATCCGGGTATTCGAAGCGGTGGCGCGGCATCTCTCGTTCACCAAGGCCGCCCAGGAGCTTGGCATGACGCAGGCGGCGGCAAGCTATCAGATCAAGCTTCTGGAGGAGCGCATCGGTGCGCCCCTGTTCTTGCGCCAGCCAAAACACATCGTGCTGACCGAACCCGGCCAACGCCTGGCGCCCGCGGTCAGCGAAGCATTCGCGCTGTTGAGCGGCGCCTATGCCGCCGCGCGCACCGGCGCCGACGGCGTGCTTTGCGTTTCGACGCTGCTGACCTTTGCCTCCAATTGGCTGGCCCAGCATCTCGGTTCGTTCCAGGTCGCGCATCCGTCGCTGGCGGTGCGCGTCGATACTTCGAACAGGGTTGTCGACTTTGCCAGAGAGGATATCGACATCGCCATCCGCTCCGGCGCCGGCAACTGGCCGGGCGTCGAGACCCATATGCTTTTCAGGGCCGATTTCACGCCGGTCCTTAGTCCAAAGCTCGCGGCAAGCATCGGCGGCGTCAAGGAGCCGGCCGACCTGCTGCGGCTGCCGATCCTCGACCCGGGCGACATCTGGTGGCGGGACTGGTTTGCCGCCGCCGGCCTGCCGGTCGAGGAACTGGCCAAGCGCCCCGGCACCAGCATGGGCGCGCAGGCCTATGAGGCCAATGCCGCGATTGCCGGCCACGGCGTGGCGATCGTCACCAAGGCGCTGTTCAAGGCCGAACTTGCCGACGGCCGCCTGATCCAGCCCTTTGATCTGGTCGGTGACGACGGCCACGCCTATTGGCTGGTCTATCCGACGGCGCGGCGCAACGTGCCGAAGATCCGCGCCTTCCGCGATTGGATCCTGAGCGAGATCGCTTGCCAATAGGCTGAATCCCAGCAAGCCCGACAGCAAAGCTCCGGGCCAATCAGCCCGGCTGAAATCTTTCGTCAGACATGCCGCAAACGTCCCAGCTTGTCGCCGCACGAGACCCGGCGTGCTGCGCTGCAGCAACGAATCCGTCTTGACAGAATTCATCGCAGGTGAGTAATTGCCCACAGCCAAGGCAAATGCTCATCTTGGTTTATGGGAGGAATTTTGATGAAACTTCGCACGTTCACCCTAGGCCTGTTCTCGGCCAGCGCCCTCGCTTTCGCCGCGCATGCCGAATCCATCACCATCGCCACGGTCAACAATGGCGACATGGTCCGCATGCAGAAGCTGACCGACGACTTCACCGCCAAAAATCCCGACATTCAGCTACAGTGGGTCACGCTCGAGGAAAACGTCCTGCGCGAGCGCGTCACCACCGACATCGCCACCAAGGGTGGCCAGTACGACGTGATGACCATCGGCACCTATGAGGTGCCGATCTGGGCCAAGCAGAACTGGCTTTTGCCGCTCGACAAGCTCGGCGACGATTATGACGTCAAGGACATCATCCCGGCCATAGCCGGCGGCCTGTCGGTCGACGGCAAGCTCTACGCAGCGCCGTTTTATGGCGAAAGCTCCTTCGTCATGTACCGCAAGGACCTGATGGACAAGGCCGGGCTCAAGATGCCCGATGCACCGACCTGGGACTTCATCAAGCAGGCCGCCGACAAGATGACCGACCGCGCCAACGGCGTGAACGGCGTCTGCCTGCGCGGCAAGGCCGGCTGGGGCGAGAACATGGCCTTCCTGACCGCCATGTCGAACTCCTTCGGCGCGCGCTGGTTCGACGAGAACTGGAAGCCGCAATTCGACCAGCCCGAATGGAAGAACACGCTGCAGTTCTATGTCGACCTGATGAAGGCCGACGGCCCCGAGGGCGCGTCGTCCAACGGCTTCAACGAAAACCTGGCGCTGTTCCAGCAGGGCAAATGCGGCATGTGGATCGACGCTACCGTCGCTGCGTCCTTCGTCTCCGACCCGAAGAACTCGACCGTCGCCGACAAGGTCGGCTATGCGCTGGCGCCGGACAATGGCCTCGGCAAGCGCGGCAATTGGCTGTGGGCCTGGTCGCTGGCCATCCCCGCCGGCACCCAGAAGGCCGACGCCGCTCAAAAGTTCGTTTCCTGGGCGACTTCGAAGCACTATCTCGAACTGGTCGCTTCAAAGGAAGGCTGGGCCAACGTTCCGCCCGGAACGCGCACCTCGCTCTACAACAACCCGGAGTACCAGAAGGCGGCGCCTTTCGCGAAAATGACGCTGGATTCCATCAACGCCGCCGATCCGACGCACCCGACCGTCAAGCCGGTGCCTTATGTCGGCGTCCAGTTCGTCGCCATTCCTGAGTTCCAGGGCCTTGGCACCACTGTCGGCCAGCTCTTCTCGGCGGCCCTTGCCGGCCAGACGAGCGTCGACGACGCCTTGAAGCAGGCACAGGACGCCGCCACCGCGACGATGACCGAGGGCGGGTACATCAAATAAGGCGCCTCCCGGTGCCGGTTGCCCATGGCAGCCGGCACGGGCCGCCCGAATCCCAGTTCGGGCGGCCAACTTTACGCCGCTGAAAAACTTGGCCGACCTCGAAGGGTGACCGTCATGGCTACTCAGCAGACCCGTTCGCTTGCCCGCTTCATGATGGCGCCATCCGTGGTGCTGCTGCTGGTTTGGATGATTGTGCCGCTGGCATTCACGCTGTGGTTCTCCTTCCAGCAGTACAACCCACTCAATCCGATGCGCGACGGCTTCGTCGGGTTTTCGAACTACGCGCTGTTCTATTCCAACCCGGCATTCCTGCAGTCGATCCTCAACACGCTCACCATCGTCGTCAGCGTGCTTTTGATCACGGTGATCGGCGGCATCCTGCTGGCCCTTCTGCTCGACCAGCCGATGTGGGGACAAGGCATCGTCCGCATCCTCGTCATCTCGCCGTTCTTCGTCATGCCGCCGGTGGCGGCACTTGTCTGGAAGAACATGATCATGCATCCGCAATACGGCGTCTTCGCCGATATTGCGCGCTTCTTCGGCGGGCAGCCGATCGACTGGTTCGGGCAGCACCCGCTCCTGGCGATCATCATCATCGTCGCCTGGCAGTGGCTGCCGTTTGCGACGCTGATCCTGTTGACCGCGCTCCAATCGCTCGACGGCGAGCAGAAGGAAGCCGCCGAAATGGACGGCGCCGGCTTCATCAGCCGCTTCATCTATTTGACGCTGCCGCATATGTCGCGCGCCATAACCGTCGTCATCCTGATCCAGACGATCTTCCTGCTGTCGGTCTATGCCGAGATCCTGGTCACCACCAATGGCGGCCCGGGTTATGCCTCCACCAACCTGCCCTTCCTCGTCTACCAGAAGGCCTTGCTGGAGTTCAAAATCGGCCAGGCGTCCGCCGGCGGCATCATCGCAGTCATTCTCGCCAACATCGTCGCCTTCTTCGCCATGCGCGCCGTCGGCAAGAACCTGGACAAATAAGGGAGGATAAGATGGCACGTGCAGTCACCACCCGGCACAAGACGATTGCGACTGCGGCCGCCTGGATCGTCGCCCTGCTGATCTTCTTCCCGATCCTCTATACGATCATCACCTCGTTCAAGTCGGAGCAGGAGGCCATCCAGGGCTTCAACCTGTTCCCGTCGGGAACCATGGAGAGCTATTCCGAGGTCCAGGCGCAGAACGGCTATTTCAAATTCTTCCTCAACTCGGTGTTCCTCTCGGTCGGCTCGACCGTCCTGGCTCTGCTCGTCGCCATACCGGCGGCATGGTCGATGGCGTTTTCGCCGGGCAAACGCACCAAGGACATTCTGATGTGGATGCTTTCCACCAAGATGATGCCGGCCGTCGCGGTGCTGTTTCCGATCTATCTGATCTTCCGCGACACCGGATTGCTCGACAGCCGCATCGGCCTGATGGTCATGCTGATGCTGATCAACCTGCCGATCGTGGTCTGGATGCTCTACACCTATTTTCGCGAGATCCCTGGCGAGATCCTGGAAGCGGCGCGCATGGACGGCGCATCGCTGTGGAACGAGATAATCTACGTGCTGACACCGATGGCGGTGCCCGGCATCGCCTCGACCATGCTGCTTAACATCATTCTCGCCTGGAACGAGGCGTTCTGGACGATCCGGCTGACCACCACCGAGGCAGCGCCGCTTACCGCTTTCATCAGCTCCTTCTCCAGTCCGCAGGGGCTGTTCTGGGCCAAGCTTTCGGCCGCCTCGACGCTGGCGATCGCGCCGATCCTGATCATGGGCTGGTTCAGCCAGAAGCAGCTGGTCCGAGGCCTGACATTCGGTGCGGTAAAGTAGCGGGC
The DNA here is from genome assembly GCF_040322015.1 of Mesorhizobium sp. M0208. Classification (NCBI taxonomy): domain Bacteria; kingdom Pseudomonadati; phylum Pseudomonadota; class Alphaproteobacteria; order Hyphomicrobiales; family Phyllobacteriaceae; genus Mesorhizobium; species Mesorhizobium sp. M0208. The sequence goes on from NZ_JAMYSP010000001.1 coordinate 135,992, forward strand.
ATCGCCTGACGCAAAACGAAAAGGATAGCCCTTCGGGGGAGGAAACCATGGGAAACATCACGCTCAAGAACGTCTCCAAATCCTTCGGGGCGACGTCCATCATCCCCGGCCTTGATCTGGTCATCGAGGACGGAGAGTTCGTCGTCTTCGTCGGTCCGTCGGGCTGCGGCAAATCCACCCTGTTGCGTCTGATCGCCGGTCTGGAGGATACCAGCGGCGGCACCATCATCATCGATGGCCGCGACGTCACCGGGGAGGCGCCGGCCAAGCGTAAGCTGGCCATGGTGTTCCAGTCCTATGCGCTCTACCCGCACATGACGGTGGCCAAGAACATCGCCTTCCCGCTGAAGATGGCGGGCGAGGACCAGGCAACCATCGACAAGAAGGTGAAGGACGCCGCGCGGATCCTGAACCTCACCAACTACCTCGACCGCCGCCCCGGCCAGCTCTCCGGCGGCCAGCGGCAGCGTGTCGCCATCGGCCGCGCCATCGTCCGCCAGCCATCGGCCTTCCTGTTCGACGAACCGTTGTCCAATCTCGACGCGGCGCTGCGCGGCACCATGCGGCTGGAAATCAGTGAACTGCACCACCAGCTCCAGACCACCATGGTCTACGTCACCCACGACCAGATCGAGGCGATGACCATGGCCGACAAGATCGTCGTGCTCAATGCCGGCAATATCGAGCAGGTCGGCTCGCCGATGGAGCTCTACAAGACGCCGAAGAACCTGTTCGTTGCCGGCTTCATAGGTTCGCCGAAGATGAACCTGATCGAAGGCGCGCCGGCCGCCAAATATGGCGCCAAGACAGTCGGCATCCGCCCGGAGCATATGAACATTTCGAAGGCGTCAGGCGACTGGAAGGCGACGGTCGGCGTTGCCGAGCATCTCGGCTCCGACACGTTTTTGCACGTCCAGGCGGATGGCGTCGGGCAGCTGACGGTGCGTGCCGACGGCGAATTGGCCGCCCATCACGGCGACACGATCTATCTGACGCCGGACAAGGCCAAGCTGCATCGTTTCGGCACCGATGGGAAGGCGATGCTGCAATGAGGCTCCGGGGTAAATCGGCGCTGATCACCGGATCGGCGCGCGGCATCGGCAGGGCGTTCGCCGAAGCCTACATGCGGGAGGGAGCGACGGTCGCCATCGGCGACATCAATCTCGAGGCTGCCGAGAAGACGGCTTCCGAAATCGGCGGCAACGCCTACGCGGTGATGCTGGACGTCACCGATCTCGCGTCGATCGATGCGGCCGTCAAGGCGGTCGAAACCAGGGCCGGCAGCCTCGATATCTTGATCAACAACGCCGCCCTGTTCGACCTGGCGCCGATCGTCGAGATCACCAAGACAAGCTACGACAAATTGTTTTCGGTCAACGTCGCCGGCACGCTGTTTACGTTGCAGGCCGCCGCCCGTTCTATGATTGCCCGCGGCAAGGGCGGCAAGATCATCAACATGGCAAGCCAAGCCGGGCGCCGCGGCGAGGCGCTGGTCGCCGTCTACTGCGCCACCAAGGCGGCGGTCATCTCGCTCACCCAGTCGGCAGGGCTCGACCTGATCAAACACGGCATCAATGTCAACGCGATAGCACCGGGGGTCGTTGACGGCGAGCACTGGGATCATGTCGATGCCTTGTTCGCCAAGTTCGAGAACCGGCCGAGGGGCGAGAAGAAGAGACTGGTCGGCGAAGCCGTGCCTTATGGCCGCATGGGCACGGCGCAAGACCTCACCGGCATGGCGGTGTTCCTGGCCAGCGATGAGGCCGGATACATCGTCGCCCAGACCTACAATGTCGATGGCGGCCAGTGGATGAGTTGAGGGGGGCGAAGGCGCTCTTCTCCCCGTCTCCTCCACGGGGGGAAGAGCCGTCCCGCTAAAGGGTAAAGCAGATGACCGTGAAACTCTCTTCTTCCATCCTAGCCAAGCTGCCGCCCAAGGTCGCCGGCCCGAAATACGATCGCGCCGCGCTCAAGGCCGGCATCGTGCATTTCGGCGTCGGCAATTTCCATCGCTCGCACCAGGCCGTCTACCTCGACGACCTGTTCAACTCGGGCGTTGGCCACGACTGGGCTATCGTCGGCGCCGGCGTCTTCGAGGGCGAGAAGGTCGGCCGCGGCAAGCTGCAGGAGCAGGACTGGCTGACCACCGTGGTCGAGCAGGACAGCGGCCATATGAGCGCGCGCGTCACCGGCGTCATGATCGACTTCCTGGTGCCTGGCGACGCGATCGCAATTGTCGAGCGGCTTGCCGATCCGGCGATCAAGATCGTTTCCCTGACTATCACCGAGGGCGGCTATTTCATCGATCCGGCTTCTGGCGTCTTCAATCCGACACATCCCGACATCGTTGCCGACGCTGAGCCGGGGGCGACGCCGAAGACCGTCTTCGGCCTCATCCTCGCCGGGCTGCTACGCCGCCGCGCCGACGGTATCGTGCCCTTCACCGTCATGTCCTGCGACAACATCCCCCATAACGGCCATGTCACCTCAGATGGCGTCATCGGCCTTGCGCGGCTGATCGACGAAGGTTTGGCAAACTGGGTGAGCGAGAAGGTTGCCTTTCCCAATGGCATGGTCGATCGCATCACGCCGGCCACCACCGACCGCGAGCGCGGCATTCTCGCCAGCGAGTTCGGCCTCGACGACAATTGGCCGGTGTTTTGCGAACCGTTTAAGCAATGGGTGCTGGAGGACCGTTTCACCGACGGCCGGCCGCCGCTGGAAAAGGTCGGCGTGCAGTTCGTCAGCGACGTCGCGCCCTATGAGCTGATGAAGATCCGCATCCTCAATGGCGGCCATGCGACCATCGCCTATCCGGCCGGGCTGATGGACATCCATTTCGTCCATGAGGCGATGCATGAGCCGCTGGTACGCGGCTTCCTCGACAAGCTCGAGCATAATGAGATCATCCCGACCGTGCCGCCGGTTCCGGACACCGACCTCGAAGATTACTACCAGCTCATCGAGCACCGCTTCTCCAATCCGAAGATCGGCGACACCATACGCCGGCTTTGCCTCGACGGCTCCAACCGCCAGCCGAAATTCATCATTCCGACGATCGCCGACCGGCTGAAGGCTGGCAAAAGCGTCACCGGCCTGGCGCTGGAATCTGCGCTCTGGTGTCGCTACTGCTTCGGCACGACGGATTCCGGTGCCGTCACCGAGCCCAACGACCCTAACTGGGGCCGGTTGCAGGCGACGGCCAAGGCGGCCAGGGACATGCCTGGCGCCTGGCTTGCCATGGAGGACATCTATGGCGATGTCGGCCGCTCGCCGCCCTTCGCCGAAGCGTTCGCCCATGCGCTCAAATCGCTGTGGGCGGACGGCGCGCGCGCGACACTGACGCGCTATCTCGCCGGCGACCTCTGAAGCCGATCCAGCGCGATGACGCCTGAACTGGTCATTTTCGACTGTGACGGCGTGCTGGTGGACAGTGAGATGCTGTCCGTCTCGGCATTGCTGGAGATGATCGCGCTTGCCGGCGGCAACGTCAGCGAGGACATTGCCTACGAGCACTTCCTCGGCAAGAGCATGAAGAGCGTCCGCGAAATCCTCGCAAGCGACTTCGGGCTCGATCTCACCGACCAGCATCTGACCGAGATGCGCTCCGAACTGATGCGCAAGTTCCGCCAGGAGCTGAAACCGATGCCAGGCATCGCACAGGTCCTGCCGAAGCTCGGCGTGCCGTGCTGCGTCGCCTCCTCCGGCACGCTGGAGCGCATCCGCTATGCGCTCGAGGTTACGGGGCTGCTTGGGCTGCTCGAGCCGCATCTGTTCAGCGCTGCCATGGTGGCGCGGGGCAAACCGGCGCCCGATCTCTTTCTCCATGCAGCAGATAAAATGAGAGCGGCCCCGCGAAACTGCCTCGTCGTCGAGGACAGCCCGGCCGGCATCGAAGCGGCGCGGGCGGCCGGCATGCGCGTCCTTGCCTTCACCGGCGGCTCGCACACCGGCAACCCGGCCTTGAAAGCGCGGCTTGCGTCGAGTGAGCCGGACTTTATATTCGCTGACATGCTGCAATTGCCCGATCTGATTGCAGGCCTGGGAGCGAGAGCAAGAACACCTTGACCAATAGTTTCGTTTGCGCGGTCGATGTCGGCACCGGAAGCGCCCGTGCCGGCATTCTCGACACCGGTGGCGCCTTGCTCGGCCGCGCCGAGCACCCGATCGCCATGCAACAGCCGAAGGCCGATCACGCCGAGCACGATTCGCAGGATATCTGGTCGGCGGTGTGCAGTGCCGTGCGTGCTGCCCGCGAAAAGGCGCACGTGAAGGCTGAGGATATCGTCGGCATCTCTTTTGACGCCACCTGCTCGCTGGTGGTGCGGGACCGGCATGGCGGCCAGCTCAGCGTATCCGTTACTGGCGAAAGGCGCTGGGACACCATCGTCTGGCTCGACCATCGCGCAATTGCCGAGGCCGATGAATGCACCGAAAGCGGCCACGCCGTGCTCGACTATATCGGCGGCGTCATGTCGCCGGAAATGGAAACGCCGAAGCTGATGTGGCTGAAGCGCAACCTGCCCGGAACATGGAACGAAGCCGGCTACCTGTTCGACCTTACCGACTTCCTCACCTGGAAGGCGACCGGCTCGCTCGCCCGTTCGCAATGCACGCTGACCGCCAAATGGACCTATCTGGCCCATGAAGCGACCGGCTGGCGGCGCGACTTCTTCGAAGCGGTCGGGCTCGGCGACCTTTTCGAGCACGGCAATTTGCCAGAGAAGGCGAGCCCGGTCGGCGCAGATATCGGTCCGCTCAGCGCGCAAGCCGCGGCGGAGCTTGGCCTCACCGAAAAATGCCGGGTCGGCGCCGGCGTCATCGATGCCTATGCCGGCGCGCTCGGCGTGCTCGGCGGTTTCGCAGGTGACGCGACGAACATCGGCCGCCATCTGGCCCTGATTGCCGGTACGTCGAGTTGCGTCATGGCGATGTCGCCAGATCCGCAGCCTTTCGCCGGTGTCTGGGGGCCATATTATGGCGCAGCCCTTCCCGGTCTTTGGCTGTCGGAAGGCGGCCAGTCGGCCACAGGAGCGCTGCTCGATCACATCATCCGCTGGCATGGCGCCGGCGGCGAGCCGGATGCCGTAATGCATGCCAGGATCGCCCGCCGCGTCGCCGAGCTGCGCGCCGCCGAGGGTGGCAACCTCGCCGCAAGGCTGCATGTATTGCCGGATTTCCATGGCAACCGCTCGCCGCTTGCCGACCCGCATGCCGTCGGCGTCATTAGCGGACTGACACTGGATTCCTCCTTCGACAGCCTGTGCAAGCTTTACTGGCGCACCGCCGTCAGCATCGCGCTTGGCGTCCGCCATGTGCTGGAAGCACTGAACGAGAACGGCTATCTGATCGACACGCTGCACGTCACCGGCGGCCACACTAAGAACCCGCTGTTGATGGAACTCTATGCCGACGCCACCGGCTGCACGGTGGTCGAGCCGCTGGCGGACGAGGCGGTGCTGCTCGGCACCGGCATGATTGCCGCCACCGCGGCCAGGCTTTTTCCCGATTTGAATGCCGCCTGCGTTGCCATGCAGCAAGGCGGCAGGACGCGAGAGCCCAATCCGGCTGCCGCCGGCCGGTTCGACCGCGACTACCGCGTGTTCCTCGAAATGCACAGGCAAAGGCGGTCGCTGGACGCGATCATATAGGTCGAACGGCTTTCACGCGCTATCGCTGGTTCCAGCGCCGAACAACCGGCTCGTCGAGATCATGCTCATAACCGAGCACGCTTATGCTGGCGGTATCCAGCACGAACAGCGCGCCCTCTTGCGGCGGCAGGCCGAGCCAGCGCGCAGCCAGCACTCGCAGGAAATGCGAGCTTGAAAACACCAGGATGTTGCCGTTGGCCTGGCGCAGCTGGCTGACGATGCGGTCCGCCCTCGAGCCGACGTCCGCGGCTGATTCGCCCCTCGGGCAACCGTCGCGAAAGAGACGCCAGCCTGGACGTTCGGCAAGGATTTGCTTGGTGGTCAATCCCTCATAGGCACCATAATCCCACTCTGCCAGATCGTCCTTTTTTACGCCCGAAGAGCCGAAGCCGGCCAGCGCACAGGTGTTGAAGGCGCGCTGCGACGGGCTCGACCACACCGCCGAGAAGGACAGGCCCTTTAGCCGCTCAGTGACCCGCCTCGCAGCATCTTCGCCGGCCGGCGTCAGCGGTATGTCGGTCCGGCCGGTATGCTTTCCGGACGCACTCCACTCCGTCTCGCCATGCCGAACCAGATAGATTTCGGGAAACGCGCTCATCAGGGTGCCTTTCAAATGAATCCACCGTGACCATAGCGGCTTCCATAGCCGCTCCAACAGCCTGCACTGAACCGACTGGCTTAACCCTTCCGCAAGTCAGCCCCTTGCCACCGGTGCCTATTTCATAGACAAACCCGTCGTAATGCGGAATCCGGCCGATCGTGGCCGTTTCCGCGCTGAGACGCGGCTTCCGGCTCTTGCCGACGTGCCGCAATCGGATAGGCGGAAAACTGGAATGTCTGCGATCGAAGCCGACGCTCGCGCGCCGGAAAACCTTTGGCGTCGGGAAATCAGGGCGATGCTGGCGCTCGCCTGGCCGATGGTGCTGACCAATCTCGGCCAGACCGCGATGACCGCTACCGACGTCATGATGATGGGGCGGCTGGGGCCGGACACGCTGGCCAGCGGCGCGCTTGGCGCCAACCTCTACTTCATGCCGCTGATCTTTGGACTTGGCCTGATGCTGGCGACCTCGCCGATGATGGCGACCGAGCTCGGCCGTCGCCGCCACTCGGTGCGCGACCTGCGCCGCACCGTGCGCCAGGGTCTGTGGCTGGCGATCCTCATCTGCCTTCCGATATGGGTCCTTCTCTGGCACGGCGAGAGCGTGCTGCTGGCCATGGGTCAGGAGCCTGCGCTGGCGCATCAGGCGGGTATCTATCTGCGCTGGCTCGAATGGGCGGTGCTGCCCTTTTTCGGCTATATCGTCCTGCGCTCGTTCATTTCGGCGCTGGAGCGGCCGGGCTGGGCACTGATCATCGTTTTCGTTGCCGTCGCCTGCAATGCCTTCTTCAACTGGCTGTTCATGTTCGGCAATCTCGGCATCCCTTCGATGGGCATCGCCGGCTCCGGCCTTGCCACCACTCTGTCCAGCACGCTGATGTTCGCCGGCATGGCGACGGTGGTGATGCTTGAGAAGAAATTCCGGCGCTATCGCCTGTTCGGACGCTTCTGGCGCGCCGATTGGCCGCGCTTCAAGGGCCTGCTGCGGCTCGGCCTGCCGATCGCCGGCCTGCTGGCGTTCGAGGTGACGATCTTCAACGCGGCGGCCTTTCTCATGGGCCTGATCGACGCGGCTTCGCTTGCCGCGCATGCGATCGCCATCCAGATCGCCTCGGTCACGTTCATGGTTCCGCTCGGCCTCAACCAGGCGGTGACGGTGCGCGTCGGGCTTGCCCACGGCGCCGGCAATCCGGAAGGTGTCAGCCGGGCTGGCTGGACCGCCTATGTCGTCGGTGTCTCCTTCATGGCGCTGATGGGGCTGGTGATGATCTTGTGGCCGCATCTCTTGATCGGCGCCTTCATCGATGTGGGCAATCCGGCTAATGCCGAAGTGGTGGCGCTTGCCGTGTCGTTCCTCGCTTTTGCCGCGCTGTTCCAGGTTTTTGACGGCGCGCAGGCGGTAGCCAGCGGCATGCTGCGCGGGCTGCACGACACCAAGGTGCCGATGATTTACGCCGCGATCGGCTATTGGGGCATCGGCCTGCCGCTCGGCGTGCTGCTCGCCTTCCGTTTCGGCTTCCATGGCGTCGGCATCTGGATCGGCCTGTCGTCGGGACTGGCGGTGGTTGCTGCACTCCTGCTGGGGCGCTGGCTGCGGCGGGACAGAATCGCGCCGCCGCTGGTATTCGGGCGTTGAATTGCTGGTCGCCCGGCTCAGCGGGCGGCCGCCCGCTGCTCGAGCGAACGTGCGTATTGCGTCAGCGGGAAGCACATGACGAAGAAGATCAGCGCTACCAGCCCATAGACTTTGAACGGTTCGAAGGTCGCATTGTTGATCGCGTTGGATGTCCTCACCAACTCCTCGAAACCGATGATCGAGGTCAGCGCAGTCGACTTGATCAGCTGCACCAGGAAGCCGACGGTCGGCGCGCGGGTGATCGAAAACGCCTGCGGCAGGATGATCAGCCTGAGCTCCTGCAGGTAGTGCAGGCCGAGGCTGGCGCCGGCGTCCCACTGGCCGCGCGGCAGCGCATCGACGCCGCCGCGCCAGATCTCGGCGAGATAGGCGCTGGCGAAGAAGGTCAGGCCAAGCACCGCCGCGGTCCACGGCTCGATGCGCAAGCCAAGCATCGGCAAGCCGAAGAACATCAGGAAGAGCTGCATCAGCAGCGGTGTGCCCTGGAAAAGCGCGATGTAGCCGGAGGCAAGCCGCCGCGCCCATTTATTTTTGGCGATCCGGAAGAACAGCACGATCATGCCGACCACGGCGCCGCCCATAAACGCAGCCAACGACAAGAGCACCGTCCAGCGCGCCGCCAGCAGCAGATTGCGCAGAATGTCCCAGAAGGTGAATTCGATCATGACACGCCGGCTCCAAGAAGCCGGCGGCCGCCGCCGACCAGCAGCCGGCGCAGCCCAATCGACAAGGCGAGATAGACCATCGTCACCACGAAATAGGTCTCGAAAGCCCGGAACGTGCGCGCCTGCAGCATGTCGGCTTCATAGGTCAGCTCGCGCACCGCGATCTGCGACACCACGGCGGATTCCAGCATCATGATGACGATCTGGCTGGTCAGCGCCGGATAGATCACCTTGAGTGCCTGCGGCAGCACGATCTTGATGAAGACCTGGCGCGGCCTGAGCCCAAGCGCCAGTGCCGCTTCCGTCTGCCCGGGCGGCACCGCGTCGAGCCCGGCGCCAACGATCTCGATCGTGTAGGCGGCCATGTTGAGCGTCATCGCCAACATGGCTGCCAGCACCGGATCGAGCCTGACGCCGATGCTGGGCAGCCCGAAGAAGATGAAGAACAGCTGCACCAGGAACGGCGTGTTGCGGATCACCTCGACATACCAGCCGATCGCCCGCTTGAGCAGCAGCGGACCGTTCCGCCGCCCTGCCGCGCCGAGGATGCTGAGCAACGTTCCCGCCAGCGTGGTCACAGCGATCAGCAGGATCGTCGTGGCCGCGCCGCGCGCGATCGCCCCTGTCGCCCCGGCAAGCCAGCCGAAGTCGAGGCTATAGGTCACTGGCCGTCAATCCTTGAGATTTGCGGGATCGAGCGGTGTCTTCAGCCAGGCCTTCGAGCTTTCGTCCAGTTTGCCGTCGGCCAGCATCTTGGCGACCGCATCATTGACCGCTTGTTTGAGGCGGTCTTCCTTCTTGTTGAGGCCGATATGCGAGGGCGAGGTGAGAAGCTGGAATTTCTGCTCCGGCTTCAGTTCCTCCTGGCGAGCCAGCACCTGGGCGCCGACATCGTTGCCGACCACCATCAGTTGGGTCTGGCCCGAGATGAACGCCTGGATGACGGAATTATAGTTGTCGAAACGGCGGATGTCGGCCGAGGCGGGTGCCGCCTCGGTCAGCGAGGTGTCCTCCAGCGTGCCGCGATTGACGGCGATCGACTTGTCGGCAAGGTCTTCCTTGCCTTTGACCGAGAGTGCTGCCGGGCCGATGACGGCGATGTAGTAGGGTGCGTAGGCGGCGGCGAAATCGATCACCTGCTCACGCTCCTTGGAGTAGCCGACGCTCATCAGCAGGTCGACGCGCTTGTCGGTAAGATACGGAATGCGGTTCTGGCCGGTCACGCTGACCAGGTTGAGCTTGACCTTGAGCTGGTCGGCGATGGATTGCGCCACGTCGATGTCGTAGCCCTTGATGCTCATGTCGGCGCTGGCCGAGGAGAAGGGCGGGAAGTCGGAAAAGATGCCGACATTGATCGCACCGGCCTTGGCGATGTCGTCGATGGCGTCGGCATTGACGGCCTGGGTGGTGAAAGCAAGACCGGTCGCGCCGAGCATCAGCACGGCGGCGATGGATGATTTGAGTTTCATGTGAAGTGTCATTGTCATTCCCCTGCTGGAAGCTTGTTTGTTGAATGCAACCGCCGGCTCCAGCGCGGCGGTCGCCTTTGGATTCTCTAGTGGACCATGATCTTCTCCGAAAACCGGTTCCCACTTTTCGGGATCATGGTCGAGCTGCGTCAGCCTGCCCTGCCGGCAATCGCCGGGCTGAACACCATCAGGCTGAGGATCTCGAACAGCACCTGCGCGCCGGCATGCGCCGTGTTGGTGGTCGCGTCATATTGCGGCGCCACCTCGACGACGTCGCCGCCGACGATGTTGAGGCCCTTCAGGCCGCGCAGCAGCTCGAGCACTTCCCGCGTCGTCAGCCCACCGACCTCCGGCGTGCCGGTGCCCGGTGCGAAGGCCGGATCGATGCTGTCGATGTCGAAGGAGACATAAGTCGGGCCGTCGCCGACTATCCTGCGCGCCTTCTCGATAATGGCGGGAATGCCGAGGCCGGTCACCTCTTCGGCATGCACCACGGTCATGCCGGACTCATAGGTGAACTCCCACAGATATTCGGCCGAGCCGCGAATGCCGATCTGGATGGTGCGGCTCGGGTCGAGCACGCCGTCCAGCACCGCGTTGCGGAACGGCCCGCCATGGTGGAACTTGGTCATGTCGAACAGGCCGCTGGTATCGCAGTGGGCGTCGATATGGATCATGCCCACCGGCGCCTTCTTGCCGACAGCCTTCAGGATCGGGTGGCTGATCGAATGGTCGCCGCCGACTGAAAGCGGAAGAACCCCTGCGTCGACGATCTGGTTGGTGCGGCGTTCGATGTCGTCATGGCTGGTCTCCAGCCGGTAGCGGCTCTGGAACGGCACGTCGCCGATGTCGGCGACCTTCAGCTCATGCGTCGGCGCGCATTCCAGCACATGATTGTAGGGGCCGATGCGCTCGATGGCGCGCAACGCCCGTGGCCCGAAACGGGCGCCCGGCCGGTTGGTGACGCCAAGATCCATCGGCACGCCGATCATCGCCACCTGCAGATCGCCGAAATCCGGATTGTCGGCGGCGATTTCACGATAGGGCGCCGCGAGGAAGGTCGGGATGCCGGAATAGGGCGCCAGCCGCGTGCCGGTCTTGGAGAAGATCTTGTCGGCGACACGCTGGAATTTCGGGTCGAACATTTCGCCGCCATGGCTCTCGCCATATTTGCGGCGCAACGCTTCGAGCTTGCCGCGGTCGTAACCCATGTCGGTCCTCCATGGCTGGTGCGGTGCGCGGACGGCGGCCTCGATAGCCGCAGCGTTGGCTGCCTGCAGATTTCACGTCTTGATGCAATGCCTGGGCAAAGTGTCCTGTAGCTGCATTGAAAAATCAATTGATATTGTTAGGGTGTTCGCTGTGAGAAAATCTCACAGAGTTCAGGTTCCAAATGGCCAAGCGTTTGCCACCGCTCAACCCGCTGCGCGCCTTCGAGGCGACGGCGCGCCATGCCTCACTGAGCAAGGCGGCGGCCGAGCTGAACGTCACCCACGGCGCCATCAGTCATCAGATCAAGGCGCTCGAGCAATCATTGGGCGTCAAGCTGTTCGAGCGTGCCGGCCAGCGGGTGAAGCTGACGCCGCACGGCGCCGAGTTGCTGCCGGCGGTGTCGACCGCCTTCGACGGCATTGCGGCCGCCACGCAGCGCATGACACGGCCGGCCAGCACCGGCGCGCTGTCGGTATCGTGCGTGCCGGCTCTGCTGTTGCTATGGATGATCCCGCGGCTGGGCAGCTTCACCTCGCAATATCCGGATATCAGGCTGACGCTGATCCCATCCAATGACGCCAAGGACGTCCGCGCCCCGCATATCGATGTCTGCGTGCACTATGGCGACGGCAGCTGGACCGACTGCTGGATGCGCAAATGGTCGGGTCTCGAACTGTTCCCGGTGGTCAGTCCGACGCTGATCAACAACCGCCCGATCCGCACCGTCCGCGACCTCGCCGATCACGTCTTCCTGCATGGCGATGACGGCCGCGAATGGCACACCTGGCTGGCCGCCGCGGACGCACAGGACCTCGAGCGCGGCCGCCGCCATCATCTCGGCGATGCGCGCATGGCGACCGAGGCCGCGGTTCACGGCCATGGCGTGGCGCTCGGCGATACGGTGACGGCAAGCGGACTGCTCGCCAGGGGTCTGCTTGTCGCCCCGTTCAGCCTTTCCGTGCCGGCGGTCGACGATTTCTACGTCGTCTGCCGCAACGAGATGCGGTCGGCGCCGATCGTGCAATTGTTCATCGACTGGCTGTTTGCCGAGAAAGAGCAGGCCGACCGCCGCGCCGACGCGCCGGTGGCAGGTCGCATCGGCATTCGCCGCAAGCGTCCAGCGCTCAAGGTGGTCGGCTCCAAGACTGCATCCTGAGGCCGAAACTGCCGCAGGCGCCGCTTGCCGCAGGGGCTTCTTTTTGTCGGGCCAGCCCGCAAAGCGGGAGGCGCGTTCAAAAATTCGATGCTAAGAGGCATTTGGAGCAATTCCAGGAAAAGTGCGCAGCGGTTTTCCGTCCGGATTGCGATAGACAAAAGCTAGAGCGAGCAGCGAAGGCGCATTGAGCGATGGCAAAGACCGATATAGCGCGGCGCGTCTACAACCACACCTGGAAGCTCGACCCGATAATCCGTAGCTTGCTCGACACCGATTTCTACAAGCTTCTGATGCTGCAGATGATCTGGGGCATGTATCCCAAGGTCGACGCCACCTTCACGCTGATCAACCGAACCACCTCGGTCCGCCTTGCCGAGGAGATCGATGAGACGGAGCTGCGCGAGCAGCTCGACCATGCCCGCACCTTGCGCTTCTCGAAGAAAGAGATGATCTGGCTCGGCGGCAACACCTTCTATGGCCGCAAGCAGATCTTCGAACCGGAATTCCTCGCCTGGCTGGAAAATTTCCGGCTGCCCGAATACGAGCTTTCCAAGCGCGACGGCCAATACGAACTCGCCTTCAGCGGCCCGTGGATGTACACGACGCTGTGGGAGATCCCGGCGCTGGCAATTATCAATGAACTTCGATCGCGCGCGGCCATGCGGGCGTTCGGGCCGTTCGCGCTCGACGTGCTCTATGCCCGCGCCAAGGCCAAGATGTGGGCCAAGACCGAGCGGCTGAAGGCGCTGCCCGGCATCCGCATCTCGGATTTCGGCACCCGCCGCCGCCATTCTTTCCTGTGGCAGCGCTGGTGCGTCGAAGCGTTGAAGGAGGGCATCGGCGAGGCCTTCACCGGCACCTCCAATGTGCTGCTCGCCATGGACAACGATCTCGAGGCGCTCGGCACCAACGCGCATGAACTGCCGATGGTGTTCGCCGCGCTCACCAATTCGGAAAAGGAATTGAAACAGTCGCCCTACAACGTGCTGCAGGACTGGCAGCGCTACTACGGCGGTAACTTGCTTATCGTACTGCCGGACACCTTCGGCACCGCGGCGTTCCTGCGCGATGCACCGGACTGGGTCGCCGACTGGACCGGCTTCCGCCCCGACAGCGCACCGCCGATCGAAGGCGGCGAGAAGATCATTTCCTGGTGGCGCGAAAAGGGCAAGGACCCCAAGCAGAAGCTGCTCATCTTCTCGGATGGGCTAGAGGTCGAGACCATCGAGGAGACCTACCGCCACTTCCGCGGCAAGGTGCGCATGTCCTTCGGCTGGGGTACCAACCTGACCAATGATTTCGAGGGCTGCGCGCCGACCGAGACCAACCGGCTAGACGCCATCTCGCTGGTCTGCAAGGTCACCGAAGCCAACGGCAGGCCGGCGGTCAAGCTTTCCGACAATCCGGCCAAGTCGACCGGCGACGAGAAAGAGATCGAGCGCTATTTGCGGATATTCGGCCAGAAGGATCGCGTGGAGCAACTGGTGAAAGTGTGAGGTAGGGGAACTCTTGCGTAGTATGAGTTCCTTCGCGCCCCCCTCTGTCCTGTCCGGCAGGACAGAGGGGGGCGCCGTAGAGCGCCGTCGTTACAGTTTAGCTCTCGTCGTTGTTGCCTTTGCATTCTCGCCCACCCGTGCCTTCGCCCACGCCTCCGACCGTGGCCACGTCCTGCTCCTCCCCACCGGCTACTACGTCGTCGGTGGCGCGCTCGCGGTTGCCGCCAGCTTCCTGATCCTCGCCCTACTCCCGCCGGACTCCCTCGACCGCTTCTGGCGCAAACGCTTGCCGCTTTTCGCCTTCGGCGACGGCGCGCGAACTGCCGTCAGCCTGGTATCCTTTGCCGGCTTTGCAATTCTGATTGCCGCCGGCCTGTTCGGCAGCCGCGATCCGCTCTCCAATCCGCTGCCGCTGACTGTATGGACATTGCTCTGGGTTGGCCTGGCTCTGTTGCAGGGGTTCGCCGGCGATCTCTGGTCGTGGCTCAACCCCTGGTACGGGCCGTGCCGTATCCTCTCGCACCTGTTCGGCAGATTGCAGCCGCAGTTGCTCCCCCAGTGGCTCGGCTATTGGCCGGCTTTCGTGCTGTTCTTCGCCTTCGCCTGGTTCGAGCTGATCGACCCTGCGCCCGATGATCCGGCGCGGCTGGCTTGGGCGGCCGGCGCCTATTGGCTGCTGAGCTTTGCCGCCATGCAGGTCTTCGGATACCGCGACTGGAGCCAGCGCGGCGAGTTCCTGACGGTGTTCTTTGCCATGGTAGCGCACTTCGCCATCGTCGAGCACAACGAGGACGGCCGGCTCAAACTCTGCTGGCCGGGTGCCAAGCTGCTCGGTGCCGCGTCGCTACCGCTCAGCGGCGTCGCTTTCCTGCTGCTTGCGCTGTCGTCTGTCTCCTTCGACGGCCTGTCGAAAACCTTCTTCTGGCTAGGCTGGTTCGGGATCAATCCGCTGGAGTTTCCTGGACGCACCGCTTTGATCGGCATAGGCAGTTTCGGCCTTGCGCTGAGCTTTGCCGTGCTTGCGGCGGTGTTCGCGCTCGCCCTCTTTCTTGGCCAGCACCTTGCCGGCAGCAAGCATTCGCTCGGTCACGCCGCCGGGCTTTTGGTCTGGTCGATCGTACCGATCGCGCTCGCCTACCACTTCGCGCATTATCTGACGGCGCTGCTGGTCGACGGCCAATATGCGATTGCCGCTCTTTCCGACCCGCTTGCGCTGGGCTGGAACCTGTTCGGTACCGCCGACATGTCAATTGAAGCCGGCGTTGTCGCCGGCGCCGGCTCGGCGTGGTGGCTGTGGAACCTCCAGGCCGGCGTCATCATTGCCGGCCACATGCTTGCAGTGCTTGTCGCTCATGGCTTGGCCTGGCGGCTGCATCCCGGTCCGGCTCGCGCCGCGCTCAGCCAGTTCCCGCTCACCGTGCTGATGATTGCCTATACCGTCCTCGGCCTATGGCTGCTTGCGACGCCGAGCGCCGGATGAACGAGGTGCGCGATGGCCGTCAATCGAACCTTGGGGAAAGCTCGCTTGCCACGTCAGAGCTTTGGTGATTTAGTTTGTACACATGCAATTTTCGGCCCTCTTAACAAGAGTGGCCTGCCTGCGACAGCCATTGGTCAAAGCTCAAAACAAGGGGAACTGCCGTGACTGACAAGAATGGGTTTTTCGATCTCTCCAGATCCGCTCTCACCCGCCGCACGGCGCTGAAGGGCCTTGCCGCCGGCGCCGGTCTTGCCGTCGCGCCGGGTTTCGTGCGTTACAGCCAGGCGCAGAGCTCGGCGCCGATCAAGATCGGCTTTCAGTCGCACCGCACCGGCATCGGCGCCGCCTATGGCCGCTGGTACGAGAAGACCACGGCCGCTGCCGTCAAGGCTATCAACGATGCTGGCGGCATCAACGGCCGGCCGGTCGAGGTGACCATCGAAGATGACGGCACCGATCCCGGCCGGGGCGCCGAAGTCGTCGGCAAGTTCGCCTCCCAGCACAAGACCGACATCGTCTACGGCACGCTGTTTTCGCATGTCGTCATCGGCTCGGCGCCGGCCGCCGGCGAGGCCAAGATGCCCTATTTCGTCGTTAGCGAAGGCCACCACGTCGCGTCGACCAAGTTGAACCGCTACGTTTTCCAGCCCGGCATCACCGATGTGAAGAGCCAGATCCAGTCGATGGCGCCGTGGATTGCCGCCAATGCCGGCAAGAAGGTGACGCAGATATTTCCCGATTTCGCCTTCGGCTACGACCATCGCGACTACCTGCCGCCGGCCTTGAAGGCGCAAGGCGGCGAGGTTATCGCCCAGATCGCCATCCCCCCGACGGAATCCTCCTTCACCAAATATTTCCCGCAGATCCCCGCGGAGACCGAGGTGATCTACCACGTCATGGTCGGCCCGGCGGTGCTCACCTTCGTCAAGGAGCTCGGCGAATTCTACGGCTCCAACCGGCCGCAGCTGTTCGGCTTCATCGATTCGCTCGAAGCTACCGACATCAACAGCCCCGGCCTCGAATTCCTTGACGGCAGCCATTTCTGGGAAGGTTCGCCGCGCTACGCGCAGCCTGATGATTCCCCCGCGCAGAAGGCCTACCGCGCCGCCGTCGGCATCGACGACAATGGTGCCGCCGTCGGCGACCCCAAGGACGTCTCCACCGCCGCGCATATGTTCGGCTGCTGGGAAACGCTCTATGTCGTCAAGAAGGCGATGGAAGACGCCGGCTACAAGGGCCCGGAAGACCGCGCCAAGCTGGTCGAGGCGACCGAGGCATTGACCGAGTTCGCCGAAGGGCCCGAGCATCCGCAGGGGCCGAAAACCTTCAACGGCAAGATCCACCAGTGTTTTGGCATCCAGAACATCTCCAAGGTCGAAGGCGGCCGGCTGAATGTCGTCCACAAGACCAAGATCGAGGACGGCCTCTACGAGCCGGAAGGGGATTACACGACGCAGGCGCTGTGAGCTTGGCTGCCGCAGCAAGCGTGAGCGCCAAGACACCCCCCTCTGGCCTGCCGGCCAGGCAGGCAGGCCAGAGGGGGGTGCTTCGCGCATCCGCCGGTGCTTAGCCGATGCACTTCGGACCCCACCTTCTCCTCGCCGCTCTCGAAGGCCTCGTCACCTCCGCCGTGCTGGCGCTGACGGCGCTTGGGTTGTCGCTGGTGTTCGGCGTCATGCGCGTCGTCAATGTCGCGCATGGCGAGTTTTTCATGCTCGGCGCGGTGCTTGCCTGGGCAATCTCTACGGCGATATCCGGCCATCCGGCGCTCGGCTTCCTGGCCGCCCTGGTGCTGGCGCCGCTGATCGTCGGCCTGATCGCGCTGGTCGCCGAACGGCTGGTGCTGCGCCGGCTCAACTACAATCCGGAAGCCACCATCGTCGCCACCATCGGCATGCTCTACATCATCCAGCAATTGGCGCTGACCTTCTACGGCCCGGAGGCGCGGCCGGTGGAGCCGCCGTTCAGCTACCGCATCCTCCTGCCGTGGTTCGGCTATTCCGGCTACAAGCTGTCGATCATCGCCGCGTCGGCGCTGCTGCTGGTCGCGACCTGGCTGGTGCTGACGCGCACGAAAATCGGCCTCGTCATGCGCGCTACGCAATATGACAGCGAGACGGCGCAGGCCTTCGGCATCCCGGTGACCAGAGTCTATGCCGGCGTTTTCGCGCTCGGCGCCATGCTAGCGGCTGTGGCCGCGGTGCTGATCGTGCCCATCAGCCAGGCGCATTATCTGATGGGGCAGGACCCGCTGCTGCTCTCGTTCATCGTCGTCATCATCGGCGGCCTCGGCTCGTTGCGCGGCACGGTGCTCGCCGCGGTGCTTATCGGCCTGTCCGACGGCATTATCTCGGTGTTCTTCTCGCCGACGCTGGCCAAGATCATAGCCACCTTGCTTGTCGCCATGGTGCTGGTGTTCCGGCCGCAGGGCCTGTTCGGGACAGCATCGCGATGAAGGATGCTTCGCCGGCAAAGCCATATGCGCTGCATCTCGGCGTCATCGCCCTGCTTTTCGGGCTTAGTTTTGTCCTGCCGGAATATTATCACGGCCTGCTCGCCCGCATCATGGTGCTGGCGGTCTTCGCCATGGGCTACAATCTGCTGTTCGGCTATGTCGGGCTGCTAAGCCTCGGCCATGCCATGTTCTTTTCAGCCGGGCTCTATGGCGCCGGCCTTGCCGTCATCCATCTCGGCTGGAGCGTGCCGGCCGCCTTCGCAGCCGGGCTTGCCTGCGGCGCGCTGCTTGCGCTGGTGATCGGGCTGCTGGCGCTGCGCACCTCCGGCGTCGCCTTCATGATCGTCACCATGATGTTCGCTCAGGTATTTTATCTCCTCATTCTTTATTTCGCCGCCTGGACCGGCGGCGACCAGGGCTTGGTGGTGCCGCAGCCGATGCGGGTCCTTGTCCTGGGCAGCACGTCATTCGACCTCACCAACGCGACCGTGCGCTATATAAGTGCGCTGGCACTGTTCTCGATCGTGCTGCTCATAAGCCTGGCGATAGTCCGCTCCGGCTATGGCCGTGTGCTGGTCGCCATCCGCGAGAACGAGGAGCGGACCAAGATGCTTGGCTACGACACGTTCTCCAGCAAGCTTGCCGCCGTCGTCATCTCCGGCAGCATCTGTGCGGCTTCCGGCGCTGCCTATGCGCTGCTGTTCGGCTATGTCGGCTCGAGCTTCGCCTCGGTGCAGTATTCCATCCTGCCGCTGCTCTGGGTGCTGCTGGGCGGTGCCGCCACCACGCTCGGTCCGCTGATCGGCACACTGTTCATGTATTATGTCATCGACGTCGCCAGCGGCTACACCTCGGCCTATCTGCTGATCGTCGGCATAGCGCTCATCCTGCTGGTGCTGTTCTTCCCGAGAGGCATTCTCGGCAGCATCCGCCAGCGCTGGCTCGGGTGGTTGCCATGATGCCGCTGCTTACCACCAAAGGCCTGTCGCGCAGTTTCGGCGGCTTGCGCGCCGTCGACGGCGTCGACTTCGCGCTGATGCCGGGCGAGATCCGCGCCATCATCGGCCCCAACGGTGCCGGCAAGACCACCTTCGTCAGCCTGGTCAGCGGCCGCATCCAGCCCTCGTCGGGCATGATCGTCTTCGACGGCGCCGACATCACCA
Source organism: Mesorhizobium sp. M0208 (assembly GCF_040322015.1). Classification (NCBI taxonomy): domain Bacteria; kingdom Pseudomonadati; phylum Pseudomonadota; class Alphaproteobacteria; order Hyphomicrobiales; family Phyllobacteriaceae; genus Mesorhizobium; species Mesorhizobium sp. M0208. Next base: position 154,976 of record NZ_JAMYSP010000001.1, read on the forward strand.
GCCTGCCTGCCTACGCCCGAGTTCGCCTTGGCATCGCCTACACGTTCCAGATCACCAGCGTCTTTGCCAATCTCAGCGCCTACGACAATGTTGCCCTGCCGGTGCAGCGCACGCTGACCGACGGCCGCTCGAAGGGCGCGGTTCACACCGGCGTCATGGCGGCTCTCGAGCGCACCGGCCTTGCCGACCGGGCGCAAATGCCGGCCGGGCAATTGTCCTACGGTCACCAGCGGCTGCTGGAAGTGGCAATGGGACTGGCACTGAAGCCGCGGCTGCTGATCCTCGACGAACCGACGCAAGGGCTGGCCGATAGCGAGATCGACAATTTCATCGAGCTGGTGCGCGAGATCGCCGACAGTGCCACCGTGCTTTTGATCGAGCACAACATGCCGGTGGTCATGCAACTCGCCGACCGCATCACCGTCTTCAATGCCGGCAGGATCTTGGCTGAAGGCACGCCCGAGCAGATCCGCGCCAATGCCGCGGTGCAGGACGCCTATCTGGGGACCACCCATGGCTGAGGCCCAGTCCAAGGCGTTGACCATATCCGGGCTCGATTGCTTCTATAGCGAAGTCCAGGTGCTCTATGGCTTGGATCTTGTGTTGAACGAGGGCGAGGTGCTCTGCCTGTTCGGCCGCAACGGCGCCGGCAAGACGACGACGCTGAAGGCGATCATGGGCCTGGTGCCGGCAAGCGCCGGCTCGATCCGGCTCGAAGGCCGGGAATTGACCGGTCTGCCGGCACATGAGGTGCCCAAGGCTGGCGTCGCCTACGTGCCGCAGGGCCGGCGGCTGTTCGCCGAGATGACCGTGGCGGAAAACATCGAGATCGGCCTGATGGCCCGCAACAAGGGCAAGGCGACGCGCGAGAACGTGCTCGATCTTTTCCCGTTGCTGCGCCAGCGCCTCAGGCAGCGTTCCGGCACGCTGTCCGGCGGCGAGCAGCAGATGCTGGCCATGGCCCGCGCCCTGTGTCTGGAACCGCAGGTGCTCCTGCTCGATGAACCGACCGAAGGGCTGATGCCGTCGATGATCGCCAGGATCCGTGAAACCGTGTCGAAACTGCGAGCGCTCGGCGTGTCGACAATTCTTGTCGAACAGCGCGTCGACGCCGTGCTCTCGGTCGCAGACCGCGTTTGCTTCATCGAGAACGGCCGCAACCGCGAGACGGTCGATGTCGAGGAACTGCGTGCCGATCCCTCGGCGGTCCGTCGCTATGTCGGCGTCGGCTGATCAGGCAAAAAACAGCAAGCCGGCGAGCAGGAAAGTCGGGATCAGCACGGCGCCCGACCACGCCATATAGCCAAAGAAGCTCGGCATCTTGATGCCGCGATGCCTGGCAATGGCGTAGACCATGAAATTCGGCGCGTTGCCGACATAGGTGTTTGCGCCCATGAACACCGCGCCTGCCGAGATCGCCGCCAGCGTCGAGGCGAGCTCGGTCATCAGATGCTGCGCATCGCCGCCGGCCAGTTCGAAGAACACCAGATAGGTCGGCGCATTGTCGAGGAAGGACGACAGCGCTCCGGTCAGCCAGAAATACGCGAGATTGTCGGGCGCGCCGGTCGGCGAACTGACCAGCAGCACCAACGGCGCCAGCGCGCCGTCGAGGCCGGCCCGCAATATGGCGACGACCGGAACGATGCAGATGAAGATGCTGGCGAACAGCTTCGCCACCTCGGCGATCGGCCCCCAGCTGAAGGCGTTTGCGCCGCGAAACTCCTTCGGCGAGACGACAAGCGACGTGAAGGCCAGTATCAGGATGACGGCGTCGCGCACCAGGTTCTGCAGCTCGAGGCTGACGCCCTGAAACGAGAAACTCACTCCCGGCTTCCAGGCAGCGGAAATCAGGATCGCGGCGATTACGCCGGCCAGCAGCGGGATGTTGGCCAGGCCGCGAATGCGCACCTTGCTGTCGGGCGTCGGATCCTTGATCTTCGGCGCGCCTTCCTCCCGATGATGCATGATGATGTCGCTCGCCAGGAAAACCACCAGCACCACGCCGGCGACGAACAGCGTCTCGGGCAACAGGTGAACTGTCGTCCAGAAGAAATCGACGCCGCGCAGAAAGCCGACGAACAGCGGCGGATCGCCGAGCGGCGTCAGCGAGCCGCCGATGTTGGACACCAGGAAGATGAAGAAGATGACGACATGGGCGTTGAAGCGCCGGTTATCGTTGGCGCGGATGAGCGGCCGGATCAGAATCATCGAGGCGCCGGTTGTGCCGATGATCGAGGCAAGCACCGCCCCGCCCAGCAACAGCCCGGCATTGACCAGCGGCGTGCCGTGTATGTTGCCGGCAACGAAGATGCCGCCCGAAATGGTGAACAGCGCAAACAGCAGGATGATGAACGACATGTATTCGGTGAGCAGCGCATGCAGCACCGCCTGCGTGGCCGACGGGATGCCGAAGGCGATTGCCAGCGGCCCGATCACCAATGCTGCCCAGAAGGCAGCGATCTTGCCGTAATGGTGCTCCCAGGCATGATGGAACAGCAGCGGGCCGGTCGCAATGCAAAGCAACAGCCCGGCAAACGGCAACACCCACCACAGCGACATGGCGGCGCCCGGCAATTCGTGCGCTTCGGCCGCGAGAACCGCTCCCGGAGAAAGGATCGCGGCAATAAATGCAGCACTTGCCGTCAACGCCGCAAACCGCATGAAGCCCCTCAAAAGTCTGTCAGGTTCGGCTGGATGACGTTCAAATCAGTGCCACGCCGGCATCGCGCATCCGGCCCAGCATCGTCTCCATGGAGCCGTTGAGATCGATGCCGCGGCAGGCGTCGAGCCGAACCGACGTCGCAAAGCCGAGCTTGACCGCGTCGAGCGCCGAAAAGGCGACGCAGAAATCCGTCGCCAGGCCGACCAGGGTCAGCGTATCGATATTCCGCTCCCGGAGATAGCCGGCAAGGCCGGTCGGCGTCGTCCGGTCGTTCTCGAAGAATGCCGAATAGCTGTCGATCGCAGGACGGAACCCCTTGCGGATGACCAGCTCGGCCTTGCTCCAGGCCAAGCCGGAATGGAAGTCCGAACCCAAGCTGCCCTGGATGCAGTGATCAGGCCACAGCGTCTGCTCGCCATAAGGCATGTCGATCGTTTCGAACGGTCTCTTGCCGGGGTGGCTGGAGGCAAAGCTCGAATGGCCGGCAGGGTGCCAGTCCTGCGTCAGCAGGACGTGCTCGGTCCGCCGGATAAGATCATTGACCAACGGCACGATTTCGTCGCCACCGGCCACTTCCAGGGCGCCACCCGGGCAGAAATCGTTCTGCAGGTCGATAATGACAAGCGCTTCGTCGGCCATGGAGCCTCCTTATTTTCTTTGTCCTGAGCTTAGGCTCCAATAAAAACGCGACCGGACGCAGAAACTTGACCAGATGGCCGGCTGCGTCAACCTCTCGTGGCATAACAAATGCGTTCCGGGCGCACGGTGCCAACAGCCGTGCAAACTCTGGCTTTGACAATTCCTGCCGGCTTGATATCATTTGCATACGAATGAATTTCCTGCCTTGAATGCTCGGGAAGGTCTTTCGGCAGGATCCCTCTCGGGAAGCCCATTCTGGGAAGGCAAAGCGTGATCCGTTACGCAAAACCCACCACGGTCGACGACGCCCTCGCGTTGCTGGGCGAAGGGCAATGGCGCATCCTTGCCGGTGGCACGGATTTTTATCCGGCACAGGGCAGCAAGCCTTTCCGCGACAATATCCTCGACATCAATGGCCTGGCGGCATTGCGCGGCATTGCTGAAGCCGAAAACCATTGGCTCATTGGCGCCCGCACCGCCTGGACCGATCTCGTCCGCCATCCGCTGCCGGCGGCCTTCGACGTGCTGAAGCAGGCGGCGCGGGAAGTTGGCTCGGTGCAGATCCAAAACGTTGCCTCGATAGCCGGCAATCTCTGCAATGCCTCGCCGGCCGCCGACGGTGTGCCGGCGCTGCTGGTGCTCGATGCCGAAGTCGAACTGCGTTCCTCGGTTGCGACCCGGCATTTGCCCCTTGCAAAGTTCATTCTTGGCAACCGTCGCACCGCTCTGCAGTCCGGCGAAATGGTGACGGCAATCCGTATTGCCAAACCTGCGACCGCCGGCGGCTCCGCCTTCGTGAAACTCGGCGCGCGGCGTTATCTCGTCATCTCCATCGCCATGGCTGCCGCACGCCTGGCCGTCGAAGATGGTATTGTCAGGAAAGCGGCCGTCGCCGTCGGGTCCTGCTCGGTCGTCGCCAGGCGCCTGGCGAGTGTCGAGGCGGCGCTGCACGGCCTGCCCGTCGGCCCCGCGCTGGCCGCTGCGATCCAATCCGCGCCAATGGACGAGCTGTCGCCGATCGGCGACGTGCGCGGCAGCGCCGAATATCGGCTGGATGCGGCGCGCGAGATAGTCGTCCGTGCTGTGCTTGGTGCTGTGGGCGCAATCCCCGGCGAAAGGGCGGCGGCCTGATGGGCATGGAGCGCGCCGACATCGCCTTCGAGGTCAACGGCGCCGCCGTCAGCGTTTGCGTGCCGCCGGTGCGGCGGCTGTCCGCGGTGTTGCGCGACGAGCTGCGGCTGACCGGCACCAAGGTCGGCTGTGATGCCGGCGATTGCGGCGCCTGCACGGTGCTGGTCGACGGCGAGCCGGTCTGCGCCTGCCTGATGCCCGCGGCTTCCGCCTCCGGCACCGTCGTGACGACCGTCGAAGGTCTCGGCAACGGCAGGCTGTCGGCACTGCAGGCCTCGTTTCTCAGCCATGGCGCAGCACAGTGCGGCGCCTGCACGCCCGGCCTGCTGGTCGCCGCAACGGCACTCCTGGACAGGACGCCTTACCCGAGCGAGGCTGAAACGCAGGATGCGCTCGGCGGTGTACTCTGCCGCTGCACCGGCTATCGCAAGATCGTCGCGGCGGTGATGGATGCTTGGCGCCACGCCGGCGGTCTCGATCAGCGCATGCCATCCTCTGGCCACGCCGTCGGCTCCTGCCCGATCCGCCTCGATGGCGTGCCGAAAGTCACTGGCGGCGAAAAATTCGGCGGCGATTCCTTCCCCGCCGACGCGCTGTGGGTGCTGGTGGTCCGCTCACCGCACTATCATGCCGCCTTCAGCTTCGGCGATCTCGGCAGCTGGGTGAAATCCCGTCCCGGCATTGCCGGCGTCTTCACCGCCGCCGACATTCCGGGAAAGAATTGTTTCGGCGTCATCGCGCCCTTCGCCGACCAGCCGGCGCTGGCCGAAGGGGTTTCGCGCTTTCGCGGCGAGGCGGTGGCGCTGGTTGCCGGCGAACGCGAGGCTATCCTCGATCTCGACCTAGCCGATTTCCCTGTCAGTTGGACCGAGTTGCGGCATTTTCTGGAAACTGGCGAAGCGCAGGCCGGCGGCACGCCACTGGTCCATGAAAACCGGCCCTCGAACCTGCTCACCTCCGGCTTTGTCGAGCGTGGCGACCCCGAAGCCGCGCTTGCCGGTGCGGCTTTCGTCGTTTCTGGCGCCATCGACACCTCCTATGTCGAGCACGCCTATATCGAACCGGAAGCCGGCTATGCCTTCATGGACGGCGACACGCTGGTCGTCGTCGCCTGCACGCAGGCGCCCTATATGGACCGTGACGACACGGCAAAAGTGCTCGGCCTTACCCCGGAAAAGGTGCGCATCGTGCCGACCGCGACCGGCGGCGGCTTCGGCTCGAAGCTCGACGTCTCGCTGCAACCGCTCATCGGCCTCATCGCCATGAAAACCGGCCGGCCGGCGGCGCTCGCCTACAGCCGCACCGAATCGATGATCTCGACCACCAAGCGCCATCCGGCCCTGATGAGAGCGAGCATCGGCGCCGATGCCGACGGCCGTGTCACCGGCATGGTCTTCGCCGGCGATTTCAACACCGGCGCATATGCCAGCTGGGGGCCGACGGTCGCCAACCGCGTGCCGGTGCACGCCTCCGGCCCCTATGCTACGCCGAACTATCGCGCCGAAGGCCGCGCCATCCACACCAATGGCCCGATTGCCGGCGCCTTTCGCGGTTTCGGCGTGCCGCAGGCCACGATCATGCAGGAGACCCTCTATGACGAGCTGGCCGACAAGCTCGGCATGGATCGGCTCGACTTTCGCCTGAAGAACTGCCTTCGGAACGGATCCGAAACAGTTACCGGGCAGCGGCTCGAGTCGGGCGTCGGCATCGCCGACTGCCTGGAGGCCCTCCGTTCACATTGGCAGCGTGCCGTTCGCGATGCCGAAGCGTTCAATGCCGGTAGCAGCATCAAAAAACGCGGCGTCGGCATCGCTTCTTGCTGGTACGGCTGCGGCAACACCTCGCTGCCCAATCCGTCGACCATCAAGGTCGGCATCTCGATATCGGGCGAAGTCGTCCTGCATCAGGGGGCGGTCGATATCGGGCAAGGCTCCAACACCGTCATCGCGCAGATCTGCGCCGACGCGTTGGGTCTGCCATTGGAGAAGTTGCGGCTGAAAGGCGCCGATACGGCGATCACCCCCGACGCCGGCAAGACCTCGGCCTCGCGCCAGACTTTCGTCACCGGCAAGGCCGCCGAAAAGGCCGGCCGCGCCTTGCGCGAGGAGATCTTGCGTTTCGCCAATGTCTCGCAAAAGGCGGCGATTGCGCTGGACGGCACAAGCCTGAGCATTAGGGAAGGCGAAGCAACGCGCCGCATCGATCTTTCCTCGCTAAAGGCAGACGCCGAAGGATTTGTCTTCCGGGCCGAGGAAAGCTACGACCCGCCGACCCAGCCGCTCGATGCAAAAGGTCAGGGCAAGCCTTACGCCGTCTATGGTTATGGCGCCCAGATCGCCGAACTGGAGGTCGACCTCAAGCTCGGCACTGTGAAGCTGATAAAAATCACTGCCGCCCACGATGTCGGCAAGGCCATCAATCCCTTGCTTGCCGAGGGCCAGATTGAGGGTGGCATCGCCCAGGGCATCGGCATGGCGCTGATGGAAGAGTATATCCCCGGCCGCACCGAAAACCTGCACGACTATCTGATCCCGACGATCGGCGACGTGCCGCCGATCGAGACCATCCTGATAGAAGTTCCGGATCCGGAAGGACCCTTCGGGGCCAAGGGTTTGGGCGAGCATGTGCTGATTCCGACGGCGCCGGCGATCCTCAACGCCATCCGCCATGCAACAGGTGTGCTGGTCACCAAAATTCCGGCGACGCCAACCCGCATCCGCGCCGCCATCCGCGACAAGGAGGCGCGCCGATGAGCGAGCTTGCCGAACGCTTCGAGACGCATGATCCCGGCGAGAAGCTGGTGGCCGAGAAGATCCGCTGCGATGCCTGTCCGGTCATGTGCTACATCGCCGATGGCCGCACCGGCGCCTGCGATCGCTACGGCAATGTTGGCGGCAGGATCGTGCGGATGGATCCGCTGACCATCCTCGACCACGCGGCCGAGACCGGCGCCGCAATCGTACCCTTTGCCGAGGAAGGCGAGGCATGGGACGGCGAACTGGTCAACACCGGCCGCCGCTTCGTCACCGCCATCGGCGCCGGCACCACCTATCCCGATTACAAGCCGGCGCCTTTCATCGTCAGCCAGGAGGTCGAGGGCGTCGATCTGGTCACCGTCGTCACCGAGGGCATCTTCTCCTATTGCGGCGTCAAGGTGAAGATCGACACCGATCGTCATATCGGCCCCGAAACGGCGACGGTCCGTGCCCAAGGCGAGGCGATCGGCCATGTCACCACCGGCGAATACGGCTCGCAGATGCTGTCGCTGGGCGGCGTACATCATTTGACCGGCGGCTCGAAGGCTGAAGGGCGCGCCACCTGTGACGCCATGCTCGCCCTGTGCAACCGCAAACCGGTCGAACTCGTCATCGACGGCGGCGCCACCGTCATCGTCGAAGCCGGCAAGCCGCCGGTCATCGACGGCAAGCTCGAACAGCGCATGCGCGTCGGCTGCGGTTCGGCCACCATAGGCATGTTCGCGACCCAATGGCGCGGCCTTGTTGACGAGGCGGTGGTGGTCGATGACCACATCACCGGCGTCGTCTCCGAGCATCAGGCCGGCAAGGTGCTTGGCTGGCAGGATACCGGCATCAAGATCATCGGCCGCCGTTCGACGCCGGGCCGTTATTTCAAGGTGTCGGAACCCGGCCTCGGCTGGGGCGGCACCAGTATCTCCGACCCGCTGTCGATCCTTGGTGAATGGAACGCCAAAAAGGGTGCGCGCCCCGGCATGTCGCTGCTGATGGTCTCGACCACCGGCGAGCAATTCGCCTATTACGAGCTCGACGACGAATTGAAGCCTGTGCAGAAACCGTTCCCGGAGCGGCTGCGGAAGTCGGTTGAACTGATCGAGGACAATTGTGAGCCGGCGCTCTGCACCGTGCTTTTCGTCGGCGGCGCCGGCGGCTCGCTGCGCGCCGGCGTCACCGAGAACCCGGTCAATCTGACCCGCTCGGTGCAGGGCCTCAAGACCTATGTGACGGTCGGCGGCGCGCCGGTCTATGTCTGGCCGGGCGGCGGCATCACGCTGATGGTCGACGTCACCCGCGTGCCGGAAGGCGCCTTCGGCTATGTGCCGACGCCGGCGCTGGTGGCCCCGATCGAGTTCACCATGCGCCGCGACGATTATGTCAGGCTTGGCGGCTACGAAGCCGAAATCCGCAGCGTCGACGATATCCTGGCCAAGGGCGGCGAATATCTCAATCCGCGCCGCGGCACGGCCGCACCCCGGGACAATCCCTGGCCGCCGCTGGCTCAGTTGCGTCGCGCGGCCGCAAACGGGGCCGGGCGATGAACGGCCCGCAGGCGCATTGGCTCGAGGACGGCCGGAGGCTTCACCTCAATCATGGGCCGATCGACCTGATCGTCGAGGCCTTCGGCGAGGCAAGCGAATGCCGGACTGCCTATAGCCAGGCAGTGGCGCGCTTCCAGCCAATCCTGGTTGAACTGGTCGAAGAGTTGCCCGAACTACGGCGCCCGGCCGCCTCGCGGCCACGTCCTTTCGCTGGCCCGACGGCGCGCCGCATGGAAGCGGCGGTCGTTCCGCTAGCGAAACAATTTATCACACCGATGGCGGCCGTCGCCGGCTCGGTAGCCGACGAAGTGCTTGGGGCCCTGCTTGCCGACCGCCGGCTCGAGCGCGCCTATGTCAACAATGGCGGCGACAGCGCGATCCATCTCGGCAACGGGCAGTCGATGACGCTTGCCATTGCCGGGACAGGTCATGGGTTGGCAGATCGTCTCACGATCCGCGCCGAAGATGGGATCCGCGGCGTCGCGACCAGCGGCTGGCGCGGCCGCTCCTTTTCGCTCGGCATCGCCGACGCGGTCACGGTGCTGGCGCGAACGGGTGCTGACGCCGATGCCGCCGCGACCTTGATCGCCAACGCCGTCGACCTGCCCGGTCATCCGGCCGTTAGGCGCGTACGGGCGCGCGATCTCGCACCTGACAGCGATCTCGGCGACCGTTTGGTGACGCAGGGCGTGGGGCCGCTTTCCGCCGCTGAAATCGCTATTGCGCTGGAAGGCGGATTTGCCGTTGCCGAGGAGTTTCGGCGGCGCGGTCTGATTGCCGCCGCGGCGCTTTTCCTCGGCGGTCAGGCGCGCATCGCAGGTCCGATGGGGCTCGCCGATAAAGCTTTAGAGAGGGAAATTGCTCATGCCTGAGTTTCCGATCCGCAAGATCGCCGTGCTGACCGAAGAGATTTTTCACGAGGGCGGGCCGGTGGCGAAGGTGCCGCGGCGCCGCGCCGCGGCCATGGCTGTGGTCAAGAACCCGTTCGCCGGCCGTTACGTCGAGGAACTACAGAGCGCCATGGAGGATTTGAAGCCGCTCGGGCTGCTGCTCTCCGACAGGCTTATTGCCGCATTGGGCGGCGACGTGAAACAGATCGACGGTTACGGCAAGGGCGCCATCGTCGGCATGGCGGGCGAGCTGGAGCATGGCGCGCTGTGGCATGTGCCGGGCGGCTATGCGATGCGCGAGCGGCTCGGCGACGCCAAGGCGATCGTGCCGTCGGCAAAGAAGGTCGGCGCTTTCGGCGCGCGGCTCGATGTGCCGCTCGGCCACATCAACGCCGCCTATGTGCGCAGCCATTTCGATGCCATGGAAATCGGCATCAGCGATGGCCCGCGTCCCGACGAGATCCTGTTCTGCCTCGCAATGACCTGCGGCCCGCGCGTGCACGACCGCATGGGAGGGCTGGCGGCCAAGGACATCAAGGCATGGGACGGGCTGCGGTGAGCGCCGAAGACAATCTGCTCAAGCTGGTCGAGACCGAGGAGCCTGACGAAAACGACTATCGCTTGCAGGAGCAGGTCGGCTTCATCCTGCGCAAGGCGCATCAGCGCCATGTCTCGATCTTCGCCGCACACATCGCCGATCTGACGCCGCCGCAATTTGCCGCTTTGGCCAAATTGCGCGACGTCGGCGAGACCTCGCAGAACCAGCTTGGCAGCCTGATCGCCATGGATGCGGCGACCGTGAAGGGTGTCATCGACCGGCTGAAAGCGCGTGGCTTTGTCGAACTTAGCAAACACGAAGTCGACAAACGGCGCCTGCTGGTCAATCTGACGGCCGAGGGGCGCGACGCGATCGAGCGGCTGATTCCGCTTGCCCGCGAGATCACGCAGGAAACGCTGGCGCCGCTTTCCGCCAAGGAGGCTGCCATTTTCATGAAGCTGCTGGGCAAGCTGGCTTAATCTGCTGCCTGCCGGCGTTTGATTGTTGTTCCTGCCGGGCGCTGAAACGCCCGGCAGGAAAGCCTCGTCTCAGAGGCCGTTGTCCTTCAGGATCTGGGCGGCATTTTCCTTGGTGATCTTCTGCGTCGGCAGGGTGATGGTCTTTTCAACCTTCTCCCCGTTCAGGAACTTGATCGCCTGCCGCAGCCCTTCGGCGCCCGGCGTCACATAAGTGAACGTCGCCGTCAGCTCGCCATTGGCGACCAGCTGCACGCCTTCATTGGGCAGGCCGTCGATGCCGATGAACTTGATGTCCTTCTCACGTCCGACGTCCTTGGCGGCAAGATAGGCACCATAGGCCATCGGATCATTATGGCCGTAGACAAGATCGATCTTCTCGTTGTTGCGCAACGCGGTCGCCATGATGTTGTAGGCCTGGTCCTGCTTCCAGTCGCCCGACTGCTGGTCGAGCAGGTATTTTATGCCCGGCTCCTTGTCGGTGAATTCATGGAAGCCGTCATGGCGATCGTGTGCCGGCTGGGTGCCCATGCCGCCCCAGATCTCGACGACGTTGCCGGCGGCCTTGCCCTTGCCGCCAAGCAGCTCGACGGCATATTCACCGGCAGCCCGGCCGATCAGCTTGTTGTCGCCGCCGACGAACTGCGTGTAGTCATTGGTTTCGACGTTGCGGTCGAGCACGAAGACCGGGATCTTCGCATCGATCGCCTGCTGCACGACACCGGTCAGACCGGCGGATTCTTTCGGCGATACCAAGAGCGCATCGACCTCCTGACGGATCAGGTTCTCGACGTCGGCCACCTGCTTCTCGGTCTTGTCCTCGCCGTCGGTGATGATCAGTTCGACTTCCGGATGCTTGGCCGCTTCGGCCAGGATGTCCTTGTTGAACTGAGCCCGCCAGGGTTCGATGGTCGTCACCTGCGAAAAGCCGATCTTCCACTTCTTGTCCTGCGCATGGGCGCCGCCGGCAAGCATGGCGGTCGTGGTCAGGAGTGCCGCTGTCAGCCCGGCGAGCTTCAACAATTCACGTCGTTTCATTTCTTGTTTCCTCCAATATTCAGAGACGCGGTCTCTTGCGACGGCCGCTTTGCCGCGGCCGTTTCCTTGTGCGCTTGCCCACCGGGCAGCCGCAGATAGAAGAGAAGATCACCGGCATTGCGCTCCTGTACGAGCACGGTACCGATGATGATCATCCCCTTCAGCACCAGCTGAAGGTTCGAATTGATGTTGTGCAGCTGCAGGATGTTAGAGAGCAGCCCGAAGATCAGCACGCCGCAGAACGTCCCGGTGAGGCTACCGCGTCCGCCCATCAGGCTGGTGCCGCCGATGACCACGGCGGCAATCGCGTCGAGCTCCAGCCCGGCGCCGGCGTCCGGCTTGCCTTGCCGGTACTGCGCGACATAGAGCACCGCCGCGATGCCGGCCAGCAGCCCTGACACGGCATAGGTGGCGATCTTCACGCGGCCTGCGGCGATGCCCGACAGCCGCGCCGCCTCCTCATTGCCGCCGATTGCATAGACATAGCGGCCGAACGGGGTGAAGCGCAGCACGGCGCCGTAGATCAGGATGGCGCCGAGGAAGAACAGGCCCGGCATCGGGATCACGCCGAATACCAGCGAGCGCAGCATTTCGAAATCGGCCGTGGCGTTCGAGCCGGTATAGACCGGCAGCACCGCATTGTTCTGGCCGGCTGTCAGCCGGGCGATGCCGAGCGCAGTAACCATCATCGCCAGCGTCACGATGAAGGGCTGCAGCCGCCCCGCGACGATGATGAAGCCGTTGAGCGCGCCGAACAGCAGGCCGACGCAAGGCGCCACCAGCAGCACACCGAGCACGCCGAATTTTGAGCCTACCTGCGGCAGCAGGAACCACAGCACCAGACTGCACAGGATCACCCCGACAATGCCGGGCGTCACCAGCCCGCGAACGCTGTCCAGCCTGATGTCGTGCGTCGCCTGCGCGCCGGCACGGGATTTTTCGACGTTCAGCAGGATGAAACGAGTGACGAGAATGCCGAGGCAAAGGGCTGCCACGGCAACTGTCGGCACCCCAAGCACCACCGCCGGCGTCACGCCGGGGACCGTCAGCAGCATGGCACAGACCACCGTACAGATCGCCATCAGCGAGCCGACGGAAAGGTCGATACCGCCGGTAATGATCACGGCCGTCATGCCGGTGGCAATCAGGCCGGTGGTCGACACCTGGCGCAGCACGTCGAGGAGGTTGCCGTAGGACAGGAAAATGTTGTTGCCCTTGGAGCTGATCGGCGAGCCGAGCACGCCGATCAGGAAGATGGCGATCAGGCCCCAATAGAGCTTCGTCCGGGACAGGATATGCAAAATGCTCATGCGGCAGGCCTCGTAATCGTCCGTCGCGGCGCCGCAAGCCGCATGATGGCCTCCTCGCTGGCTTGCGCGCGGGACAGGATTCCCGTCTGGCGGCCGTCGGCCATGACCAGGATACGGTCGGAAAGATGCAGCAGCTCCGGCAATTCCGAGCTGATGACCGCGATCGCCAGCCCGTCTCGCGCCAGCTTGACGATGAGATCGTAGATTTCCCGCTTGGCGCCGACATCGATGCCGCGCGTCGGCTCGTCGAGCAGCAACACCCGCGGCCTCGTCGCCAGCCATTTGCCGATGACGACCTTCTGCTGGTTGCCGCCGGACAGCGTGCCGGCCGGCTGCTCGACGGTCTCGCAGCGAATGCCGAGCGCCTTGACGGCGTCCCGTGCCAGCCCTTGCTCACCGGCCAGCGAGCGCAGGCCGAACCGCGCCAGCGCACCGACCAACGGCAGCGCGACATTGTCGGTGATCGAGGCCTCGAGATGCAGGCCTTGCGTCTTGCGGTCTTCCGTGACCAGGGCGATGCCGAGCCGGCGCGCATCGCGCGGCGAACGGATTTCTACCACCTCGCCATCGAGCCTGATCTCACCGCCGGCACGTCCGCCGCTGGACCCGAAGATGGTTTCCAGGATTTCGGTCCGGCCCGAGCCCAGCAGCCCGCCGATACCCAGGATTTCACCTGCGGCAAGATCGAAACTGACGCCGTCGAGCACGGTGCGCCAGCCATGGCGATTCGGCTTCGACAGCGACAGCTCGCTTACGGAAAGGACGGTGTTGACACCGGGGATGCGGTGCTCCTGGGAGGAAGCCAGCAGGTTTCGCCCGACCATCGCCGAAATTATGGCGTCTTCGTCGAGCTTGTCCATCGCCCGCGTCAGGACGTGGCGTCCATCGCGGAACACGGTGACCCGGCTGGCCAGATGCATGACTTCGTCGATGCGGTGCGAAATGTAGACGATCGCCACGCCGCTGTCGGCGAGCTGGCGGATGATGCGGAACAGCCGCTGGCATTCGGCTGGCGAAAGCGCCGAGGTCGGCTCGTCCATGATCAGAATGCGCGCCGACATCGACAGCGCCTTGGCGATCTCGACCAGTTGTTGTTCGCCGACGCGCAAGGCACCGACGCGCGCATCCGGATCGAGCTCGATGCCGAGCCTTTGCAGCAGCGCGCCGGCAGCGCGGCTGCTCGCCTTGCGGTCGACGATCAGCCCGGCGATCAGCTTCTCGCGGCCGAGAAAGATATTGTCGGCGACGCTGAGTTCGGGAACGAGATTCAGCTCCTGGTGGATGATGGCGATGCCGGCGCGCTCGGCTTCGCGGACGCCGGCAAAGCGCACCGCATCGCCATCGATACTGACCGTTCCGTTATAGTCCGTATAGACGCTGGACAGGATCTTCATCAGCGTCGACTTGCCGGCGCCGTTCTCGCCCATCAGCGCATGGACCTCGCCGCGCCGCAGTTCGAAATCGACATCGACAAGCGCGGCGATGCCACCGAAGGACTTGGAGATGTGCTCGGCGCTCAACACGATAGCCGAGCCGTCCGCCACAACGCCTTGCGCAGGGATGGAATTGCCGTGCTGCATGACAAGGACGGCCTCCCTCCGTCTCCACCGAACACCTCAAACGCTAATCTAAACGTTTCGATCATGTCAAGGCAATATCTGGAGTCTGAGATTGTTCCATTTCAATTCTTGCGCAAAATCGTAAGATTCCGTACGTATTGCTGCCGTGGAGTGGTGAAACGTTTCGAAAATGACAGCGTCAGGACGAAAAAAGCAGCGCAAATTCACTGCTCCGACCATGCTTCACGTGGCCGAGGCCGCGCGTGTTTCCGTGGCCACGGTATCGGCGCTGATCAACGGCACCGCGACCGTCAGCCCCGAGCTCAGCCAGCGCATCGAACAGGCCATCCGCGACATCGGCTACAAGCGCAACGCCATCGCCCGCAGCCTGAAGATGGGCACCACACGCACCATCGGGCTCACCGTCCCCCACATCACAAACCCGTTCTTCACCGACGTGGTTTCGGTCATCCAGCAGGCTTTCGACAGGGCCGGTTACGCCGTCATGCTGTGCTGCACCGACGAGCACCTGAACACGCAGGACGACCAGATCAGACTGCTGCTCGACCGCATGGTCGACGGACTGATCGTCGCGCGTGTCGGCGACGGCGCGATCCTCAAACCGATTGTCGACGACGCCAATGTGCCGGTCGTGCTGCTCGACCGTGTTTGCCAGGGTGTCGACACCGATGCCGTCGTTCTCGACAACCAGCGCGCGGTGTTCGACGCCATCACCTACCTGATCGATCTCGGCCATCGTCGCATCGGCTACATCTCCGGCTCGTTCGATATCTCGCCGATGCATGACCGCATGGCGGGATACCGCGAGGCCCTCCAGGCCGCCGGCCTGCCGGCCGAGCCCGAGCTCGTCCGCTTCGGCAACTTCCATGAAGTCGACGGCTACAACGCCACCATGCAGCTGCTTTCGCTGCACGACCGGCCGAGCGCCATCTTTTCGGCCAACAACCCGATGGTGATCGGCACGATGAAGGCCATTCGCGATATCGGCCTGTCCTGTCCGGAGGATATTTCGGTCGCCTGCTTCGACGACTTTCCGTGGTCGGATGTGTTCCGGCCGCAATTGACCACGGTCGCACAGCCGGTGCAGGCGATTGGCGAGCAGGCGGCCAATCTGCTGCTCGACCGGCTCGCCGGAAACAGGGATGCGCCGCCGCGCAAGCTGACGCTCAAGGGTCGCCTGATGATCCGCAATTCATGCCGTCCGCTAGGTGCGACTGCGCAGAGCGTCAGCGCGTAGCGCTTGGGCTCCGTTCAGAAACTTTGCAATGCCGGACGGACCAGCGGTCCCCCTGTCCTGCCGACCCGGGCCTTCGCAGCCACTACGGGCGTTCGTCGTTCGAAAACCGAGCAATGGAAGGACGCGGCGCCGATCGAGCCAAGTGGCCAACGGTCAGCCAGCCGACAGTCAGGAAAATCTTGGCAATCGAAGCATGTCTGGAATATGACGAGATGCGGCTGATCGTTCACACGGGCGCCGGCTTGAGTCATGCGCGTGAAATCGATCCTAATCGGGCTGGTTCTTGCTGGGATGGCCGTATTCTTCGGCTGCACTACCAGCGGCGCATTAAAGACTTTCCCCTCGGCCTATGGCGGCCTCACCGACGCCGGTTTTCGCGTTCCGCCGGTTCCGATCTACAAGGTTGACCCAAAGTTCCATCGGCAGACAGTACCTTATGCGACTGAAGAGGCGCCGGGCACCATCATTGTCGATACAGGAGCGAAGTTCCTCTACTACGTGTTGGGAGACGGTCAGGCGCTGCGCTACGGAATCGGCGTTGGCAAGGCGGGCTTCGAGTGGCATGGCACTGCTCACGTTGCGAGGAAGCGCGAATGGCCGGATTGGAGCGCGCCGTCTGCGATGATCGTGCGCGAGCAGAAGCGAGGCCGCATCATACCGGCCCATATGGAGGGCGGACTCATGAACCCGCTCGGGGCGCGGGCGCTCTATCTTTTCAACGAGAAAGGTGACACTGGATATCGCCTGCACGGTAGCCCTGAATGGTGGTCCATCGGCAAAGCTGTGTCGGCTGGCTGCATTCGCCTCATGAACCAGGACATCATCGATCTCTATGACCGCGCCACAATCGGCACCAAGGTGATCGTCATTTAGTGGACGCCGCGTTTCCCGCAAACGGACGAGCATGAGGATCGAAAACCTCCGCGTAAAGCGCGCGAAATGTTCGCTGTGTCTTCGCACACCTGTTCGCGAGGTTCCCTGCCCAAGGCCGGCCTTGCCCGCAACAGTGGCAAGTGGCGAACCAACTCTCAGGCAGCTTCCGACAGCGATTTGTGAGCGTCGGCCAGGATCTCGAACGAGCGCACCCGCGCCGCATGGTCGAAAATCTGCGCTGTGACCATCAGCTCGTCGGCGCCGGTGCGGCGCACGAAGGCCTCGATGCCTTGCCTGACCGTTTCGGGAGAGCCGACGACGGCGCAGGAAAGCGCTTGGCCGAGCATGGTCTTGGCCATTGGATCGAGGTCGCGCTCATATCCTTCGACCGGCGGCGGCAATCGGCCGGGCCGGCCGGTGCGCAGATTGACGAAGGCCTGCTGCAGCGAGGTGAACAGCAGCCGCGCCTCGGCATCGGAAGGAGCGGCGAAGACGTTGAGGCCGAGCATCACGTAAGGCTTGTCGAGCTGCTCCGAAGGCTGGAAACGCGAGCGGTAGATCTCCAGCGCATGGTCGAGCTCGGCCGGCGCAAAATGCGAAGCGAAGGCGTAGGGCAGGCCGAGCATGGCGGCAAGCTGCGCGCCGTAGAGGCTGGAGCCGAGAATCCAGATCGGCACCTTTTCGCCTTCGCCGGGCACCGCGCGGATGCGTTGGCCGTCTTCGGCCGGTTGGAAGTAACCCATCAGCTCGACGACGTCCTGCGGGAAATTGTCGGCGCCAGCATCGAGGTTGCGGCGCAGCGCCCGTGCCGTGGCCACGTCGGTGCCGGGCGCCCGCCCGAGGCCGAGATCGATGCGACCAGGATGCAGAGCGTTGAGCGTGCCGAATTGCTCGGCGATGACCAGCGGCGAATGATTGGGCAGCATGACGCCGCCGGCGCCGACGCGTATGGTCTTGGTGCCGCCGGCCACATGGGCAATGACCACCGAGGTGGCGGCGCTGGCGATGCCCGGCATGTTGTGGTGCTCTGCCAGCCAATAGCGCCGGTAACCCAGCCGCTCGGCATGCCGGGCGAGATCGAGCGAATTGGCGAGTGACTGCGAAGCGTTGCTGCCTTCGACGATCGGCGACAGGTCGAGAACGGAAAGAGCGGTCATCGGCGCGGGTTTCCTGTGGGCCGAACGGATGTAGGAAGCCGTTGCCGAGGCGGCAAATTCAAAATGTTGATTGAGCACTGCAGGCACAACGGACGTGCCACCGATGCAAGGTCGTGATCCAATCGGGGGACGTTTTTGACCCTTAAGCCGCTACTTTTTCGCCTCGTGAATTTCTTCGTCCTCGATCACCGCCGTATGCTGCGCCGCGAGGAAATTGCCGACATGACTGAGGCCGTCGAAATGATCGCAGAACACCTTGATCACGACCAGCAGCGGCACCGCCAGCAAGGCGCCGACGAAACCCCACAGCCAGGACCAGAAGGCGATGGCGATGAGGATCGCCACTGCGTTGATCTCAAGACGGCGGCCGACGACCGTCGGCGTCACGAACTGGCCTTCGACGACATCGCACATAAGGACGAAGGCCGGCGCCAGCAGCGCATAGGAAATCGTGTCGAAGCTGATCAGCGCGATGATCGTGACCAGCGTGATGGTGGTCAGCGCCCCGATATAAGGCAGGAAATTGAGCAGAGCCGCTGCCGCGCCCCAGACCTGCGCGTTGGGCACGCCGAGCGCCCAAAGGCCGAGCCCGATGACAATGCCGAGACATGTATTGATCACCGTGACGGTAAGCAGATAATGCGAGATTTCACGTTCGACGTCGTAGACGACGCGCAGCGCCCGCTTCTTTTCGCTGAGACTGGGGAAGGACTGGACGATCTTTTCATAGAACATCGTGCCCGAGGCGAGCAGGAACAGCGACAGGACGAAGACGATGGTAACGCTGACGCCAGCCGACAGCACATTGCCGGCCGCCTGCGAGAGAATACCGGATGGCGCCATCGCCACCCTCTGAACGCCCGGCTCCTGGGAAGTCTGTGTCAGGCCCTCGATCTGGCGCGAAATCTCCACGATCCGTTCGAACGGACGGCGCAATTGTGCCAGACGTTCGGTAAGCTGCTGGCCGATCGTGGAGGTGTTGTTGATGAGGTCGATGACCGGGCCGCTGAGCAGATATCCCGCGACGGCGACGAGGCAGAACGAAAGCAGCACCAGCAGTGTCGCCGAAATGACATCGGGCATGCCATGCTTGCGCAGGAAGCGAACGATCGGCGTCAGCGTCAGCGCCAGCAGGAAAGCCAGAATGACCGGCATGAAGAAGGCGCGGGCGAAGTAAAGCGCGTAGATCGCCATAAGGATGAAGATGCCGACGAGCAGCGAACGCATCAGATGCGCATCCGCCCGTGCCTCGACGCGCGGATCCGGGCTTTCGGCAGCGCTTGCGCCCGAAGCGGCGGGTTCGGCTTTCATTCTGACCCTCGGCGGCACACCGCGATTGGTGCAGACCGTTGGCGAAAACGCCTCTGTCGCTTCAAGGTTCCGTTAGCCGGCGTCACCGGCAAGGCCGCCGCGCGGCCTTGCCAATGAATCAGGTGACTGGGAATCAGGCAACCGGTGCCGCCACGGCGGGAACGGCCCTCGCAGTTTCCCGGCGCACGATCGGCGCCACCTTGGTGCCGTAGAGTTCGATGGCCTTCATCACCTTGGCGTGCGGCATGGTGCCGATCGCCATTTGCAGCAGGAAGCGGTCGTTGCCGAATATCCTGTGCTGGGCAATGATCTTCTCGGCCACCTGTTCTGGATTGCCGACGAACAGCGCGCCGTTTGGGCCGCGCGATTGGTCGAAATGCGCCCGCGATGTCGGCCCCCAGCCGCGCTCGCGGCCGATACGGTTCATCACCTCGGCCTGCGGCCCGTAAAAATCGTCGGCTGCCTGGTCCGTGCTGTCGGCGATGAAGCCGTGCACGTTGAGACTGGTGGCAAGGCTTGCCGGATCGTTGCCGGCGCGTCTGGCTGCATCCCTGTAGATGTCGAACAGCGGTGCGAACCGCGCCGGCTCGCCACCGATGATCGCCAGTGCCAGCGGCAACCCGAGCACGCCCGCGCGGGCGACGGATTGCGGCGTTCCACCGACGGCGATCCAGATCGGCAATTTGTCCTGCAAGGGCCGGGGATAGACGCCGCGATCATTGATCGGAGCGCGCAGACTGCCCGACCAGGTCACCTTGACATTATCGCGGATGGCGAGCAGCAGGTCGAGCTTCTCGGCGAAGAGCTCGTCATAATCTTCGAGATTGTAGCCGAACAGCGGAAAGGACTCGATGAACGAGCCGCGCCCGGCCATGATCTCCGCCCGGCCGCCGGACAGAAGGTCGAGGGTGGCAAACTGCTGGAAGACGCGCACCGGATCGTCGGACGACAGCACGGTGACAGCGCTGGTCAGCCTTATGCGCCTGGTTCGTTCGGCGGCCGCCGCCAGTGCCACAACCGGAGCGGAGGCAGCGTAGTCGGGACGGTGGTGCTCGCCGAGACCAAAGACGTCCAGCCCGACCTGGTCGGCGAGCTCGATCTCCTCGATCAAGTTGCGCAGCCGCTCGTGCGCACCGATCGCACCGGGACCCGGTTCCGGGCTGACGTCGGCGAAAGTGTAGAGACCGAGTTCCATAGTGTGTCATCCCAGGGTTTGTCCTGGCGCTACAGGTAGCGATCAGTCCGCCGCCCCGCCAGATGCCTGGATGGTGAACAGTGCGGGTGCCTCTCAGCCGAATTCAATCGAAATGGCGTCTCCCGGCTGCAACAGATCAGAATTTCATGGCTGGCATACCGTTTTGGCGCTTGAACTCTCGGTTTTCACGCGTATGTAAGCCTCGCAAATTGACTTCAGGGAAGTGGAATTGGCTATCTATAGGGAAAAAGACGTTTTCGAGCGGCGCAATGCCGCGAACGAGGCAAAGAAGGCGCTTCTGGAGCGCTTCAAGGCAAAGCCGGCGGCAGATGATCCAGCGGTGCTGGCACGACAGGCCGAGCGCAAGGCGATCCTCGAGGCCCGCGCGATACGTGAGGCCGAAAAGGCCAGGCTGAAGCAGGAAAAGCTGGCGCGCGAAGCGGCCGAAAAGGCCGAGCGCGAGGCAGCCGCCGAAGCGGCACGCATCGCCGCCGAAGAGGCCGCACAGGCCGAAGCGAAGATCCGGGAAGCTGAAGAGAACGAGCGCATCGCCCGTTTTCTTGCCGACGAGGCCGAACGCAAGGCCAAGCGTGACGCCCGCTATGCCGCGCGCAAGCAGCGCACCGGCAGGACGCCGCCCGGCTTCTCCGCGCGATAACGCCTTCCGGCACTGATTCAAGCCATCGGAACGCTCCGTTTCGATGGCTTTCGGCCGATTTCTTAAATGCGCGAAATCTATCTTCGCCGCATCCATAGGGGATGCGCGTGAGCTTAGTGAACAATCATACCGGCCGCGTTTGCGGCCGGTCGAAATAAGCCGAAACGGTAGCTGCGGCCCTACTTGTCCTTCAGCTTCATCGCCTTCACCGGCGGTGCCTTCAGGGCCGGCGCCGGAGCTGGTTTCTTCGCGTCCTTCTTCGGCTTGCGGGCTTCCTTGCCTGCCTTCATCGCACCCTTAGCCATGATTCGTTCCTCCAGTTGACGTCTGGCGAAGTGAAACAAGAGAAAACGCTCGACTGCAAGAGGCCGCTGCCGGGCAGTCGCCCTGACCGATGGCTGTTAACCGGTTTCTAATTCCCTCGTAAACCGCAGCGGTCCGTGCCATGGTCTTCTTCGCACTGCAGCATCAGCCCTCGCGTTTCGCCGGCTGATGATCAGGCAGGCCGGTCAGGACGACAATGCGGATCCACATCGGTTGCCAGATGAGCTTCGACTTCCCGCAGGAAACACCGCTGATCGCGATGCTAAATGTCCATTATTCGCGCGCATCCGATCTTGAGCGGCCGGACTTCCTGACGTCGAACCCGCCGGTGCCGATCGAGAGCTACCGCGACAGTTTCGGCAATTGGTGCAACCGTCTCGTTGCGCCGGCCGGGCGCTTTGCCTTCGGCACCGACGCGGTCATCCGCGACCCCGGCTCCTTCGAGACGCGCGAGCTGACGGCGTGGCAGCACGAGGTGCGCGATCTGCCGTCGGAGACGCTGCTGTTCCTGCTGCCCAGCCGTTATTGCGAGAGCGACGTGCTGTCGAATGAAGCGTGGCGGCTGTTCGGCAGCACCCCGCTCGGCATTCCGCGCGTCCAGGCGGTCTGCGACTTCGTCCATAACCACATCGTCTTCAACTACTTCAATGCACGGCCGACACGCACCGCCGCCGAAGCCTATCGCGAGCAGAGTGGTGTGTGCCGCGACTTTGCTCACCTCGCTGTTGCCTTCTGCCGCGCCCTGAACATTCCAACCCGCTACTGCACCGGCTATATCAGTGACATCGGCCTGCCAAAGCCGTGGTCGGACATGGATTTCGCCGCCTGGATGGAGGTCTATCTCGGCGGCCGCTGGCACGCGTTCGACCCGCGCAACAACGCGCCGCGCATCGGCCGTATCCTGATCGCCTCCGGACGCGATGCCGCTGATGTGCCGCTGACCCACATTTTCGGGCCGGGCGCGCTGGCTGGCTTCAAGGTCTGGACGGACGAGGTCGTCGAATAGCCCCGCCCCGCCCTTTTGGATAACTGACTTTGTGAACAACTCGGCGCTTCAGGCGTTGTGAGAGCTGTGGAGCGTGGGCGGACGCTCCGCCAATCTCGGTGCATCAACCAAGGCAGCACACCATGGCGGCGCATGGCGGGTCGAAAAAAGTGATCTATGCGGCGCTCGCCGGAAATCTTGCGATCGCACTGACCAAATTCGCCGCTGCCTTGTTCACGGGCAGCTCGGCAATGCTCTCGGAAGGCGTCCACTCGCTCGTCGATACCGGCAATGGCAGCCTGCTGCTTTACGGCATGCACCGTGCCGCGCGCCCGGCCGACCGCACGCATCCGCTCGGCCATGGCCGCGAGCTGTACTTCTGGAGCTTCATCGTTGCGCTCCTCGTCTTTGCACTGGGCGCCGGCATATCGTTCTACGAAGGCGTGACGCACATCATGACGCCGGAGCCGATTGCCAACGCCAAGGTGAACTACGCTGTCCTTGGCCTTTCCTTCCTCTTCGAAGGCACCTCTTGGCTGGTGGCGCTGAAGGAGTTCCGCCACCAAAAAGGCAGCCACGGCTGGCTCGAGGCGGTGCAGCTCAGCAAGGATCCTAGTGTCTACACCGTACTCTTCGAGGACAGCGCGGCACTTCTCGGCCTCGTTGTCGCCTTCGCCGGGATATCGGCGGCGGAACTGCTGGACATGCCGAAGCTCGACGGCGCCGCGTCGATCGGCATCGCGCTGATCCTGGGCGCAACCGCGATCTTCCTGGCGCGCGAAAGCAAAAGCCTGCTGCTCGGCGAGCCGGCTTCGCCCGAGGTGCAAATGAAAGTATTGGACATCGTCCAGCAGGACCCGGCGGTGCAGCGGGCGAATGGCGCGCTGACGCTGCATATGGGTCCGCAGGAGATCGTCGCCGCTCTGAGCATCGAGTTCGAGGACCACTTGTCGGCGCCCGAGATAGAGACCTGCGTCGAACGCCTCGAGACGCGGCTGAAAGCGGAGATGCCGGAGGTGACGCGGCTGTTCGTCAAGCCTCAGACCACCGGCACCTGGGAACGCCGGAGCAAGGCCTTGGCGGGGGCATCCGGACAAGAACCGGCCTAAGGAAAATGGCTTGAGGAAATCGATGCGCCATCGGACAGTCCCGGTTATGATCGCAGGCAAAAGCTCGGGAGGAACGAAGATGAAAATCGACGGCGGGTGTCATTGCGGCGCCATCACTTACGAGGCCGAGGTCGATCCGGAAAAGACCACCATTTGTCACTGCATCGATTGTCAGAAGCTAACCGGAACGGCCTTTCGCGTCACCGTGCCGGCGTCCCAGGACAATTACAGGATCACCAAGGGCAAGCCGAAAATCTACATCAAGACCGGTTCGAGCGGCGCCAAGCGCGCCCAGGCGTTTTGCGGTGAGTGTGGCTCGCATCTCTACGCCACGTCGGCGGGCGAGGGACCGAAGGTTTACGGCATCAGGGTCGGCACGGCACGGCAACGCGAGCAACTGGTGCCGAAAAAGCAGATCTGGCACCGCTCGGCGCTGCATTGGCTGCCGGAATTCGAAGGCACGACCATCATCGAGGAGCAGTAGCGCCAGATCCGGGTGAAGCCTCCGGTTCCGGCGTAGCTCTCAATCGTCGCCTTCGACGACCCTTAGCCTCAACTGCCCGGTTTTCGAATCAGCGACGCGCGGGCTGCTTTCCGCTTTTGCTCCGCTGCCATTCGAACCAGCGGTATCCTCCGCCGGCTGCACGCCAAACTCCAGCGCCTCGATCTTTTGTCCGCGCCGGGTCACCTTCGATGTCGAGACCAGGATGTCGTCGATATCCTTGGCCGATTGACCGAAATGCGTCTGCAATTTGCGCACCCGCTCGTCGAGCCGGGAGACGTCTTCCATTAGCCGGATGACCTCGCCCTGGATCAGGTGCGCCTGCTCGCGCATGCGGGCATCCTTGAGGATTGCCTGGATGACCTGAATCGACAGCATCAAAAGCGATGGCGAGACGATGACGATCCGCGATCGATGCGCCTTTTGGACAACGGCCTCGAAATTCTCATGGATTTCGGCGAACACCGATTCCGAGGGCACGAACATGAAGGCGGTGTCCTGCGTCTCGCCCTGGATCAGGTATTTTTCGGAAATATCGCGGACATGCACCTCGATGTCGCGGCGGAAAGCCTGTGCTGCCGACTTCTGCAGGTCGGCGCCTTCGGCGGCACGGATGGCATTCCACGCCTCGAGCGGAAACTTTGCGTCGATGGCAAGTGACGGCGCGCCGTTCGGCATCTTCACCAGGCAGTCGGGCCGGCTGCCATTCGACAAGGTCGCCTGGAATTCATAGGCGCCGTGCGGCAATCCGTCGGCGACGATGGCCTCCATGCGCGACTGGCCGAAGGCGCCGCGCGTCTGCTTGTTGGAAAGGATCGCCTGCAATTGCACGACCTGGCCGGCCAGCGACTGGATATTGCCTTGCGCGATATCGATAACCGCCAGCCGTTCCTGCAGCTTGGCGAGGCTCTCATGCGTCGATCTCGTCTGCTCGGTCATGGTCTGGCCCAGGCGGCCGGTCATGGCATCGAGGCGCTGGCCGATCGACTGGGTCAGTTCCGCCTGGCGCGCCCCGAACACTTCGGCGATGGCGCCCATGCGGCCTTGCATTTCCGCCTGGCTTGCCAAGATGCCGGCCATCCGCACCTCGGCGTCACGGGCGTGGTCGGCGGCTTCGGCGGCCGCCACTGCACGCGCCTTGGCCGATCGCCAGAGCGCAACGACGAGCGCCACGAACAGTCCAAGGAACAGCATTGCGCCGAAACCCAGGGCTTGGCCGAGCGTGAGCGTGGTGGCGCCGAGGCGGGCGACAGGTTCGGACAGGATGGTGGCCAGATCGTTCATGCCGACAGCATAGATGATTCGGTCTGCCGGCACAGATCAAAACGTGAACGACCCGAAGCCGTCCCGGTTGACGCTTTTCCTGCGAGGTCTTAGGTGAGACGCCATGTCGATCAAGCCGCTTATCATCCTCCCCGATCCCGTCCTGCGCCAGGTTTCAAAACCGGTCGAGCGTGTCGATGGCGATTTGCGCAAACTGGCCGGCGACATGCTGGACACTATGTATGACGCGCCCGGCATCGGCCTCGCAGCGATCCAGGTCGGCGAACCCTTGCGCATGCTGGTGATCGACCTCGCCAAGGAGGACGAGACGCCGGCGCCGCACGTCTTCATCAATCCCGAAATCCTTGAAAGCTCCGACCAGCGTTCGGTCTATGAGGAAGGCTGCCTGTCGATCCCCGATTACTATGCCGAAGTCGAGCGCCCCGCCGCGGTGCGGGTGAAGTATCTCGATCGCGACGGCAAGCTGCAGGAGATCGAGGCCGAGGGGCTGATGGCGACCTGCCTGCAGCACGAGATCGACCATCTCAACGGCGTGCTGTTCATCGACCACATCTCAAAACTGAAGCGCGACATGGTGGTCAAGAAGTTCAAAAAGCTCGCCAGGGACAAGGCGCCGGGCAAGATGGTGGGATAGGGGTCGACGAATGCCCCTGCGTGTCATCTTCATGGGTACGCCCGAATTCTCCGTGCCGACGCTGCGGGCGATTGCCGGGGCCGGGCACGGGTTGACCGCCGTCTATACGCAGCCGCCGCGCGCCGGGGCCCGGCGCTGGCTCGAACTGACGCGGTCGCCGGCGCAGCGCGAGGCGGAGCGGCTGGGCGTCGAGGTGCGGACGCCGGTGTCGCTGAAGAGCGAGGCGGAGCAGGAGGCGTTCCGCGCCTTGCGCGCCGACGTCGCCGTGGTCGTCGCCTACGGGCTGCTTCTGCCCAAACCCATTCTCGAGGCGCCGCGGCTCGGTTGTCTCAATGGCCACGCATCGTTGTTGCCGCGCTGGCGCGGCGCTGCCCCTATCCAGCGCGCCATCATGGCCGGCGATACCGAAACGGGCATGATGGTGATGCGGATGGACGAAGGCCTCGACACCGGGCCGGTGGCAATGGTTGAAAAATGTCCCATTGGACCCGACATGACGGCCGGCGATCTGCACGACCGGCTGATGGTCCTCAGTGCTGCGCTGATGGTGCAAGCGCTCGAGCGGCTGGAGCGGAATACGCTGACATTTACCACACAGGCGGAGGTGGGGGTGACCTACGCCAAGAAAATCGATAAATCGGAGACTCGCATAGCCTGGCTGCGACCTGCTGGCGACGTGCACAACCAGATTCGCGGCCTGTCGCCCTTTCCCGGTGCATGGTGCGAGGCCGAAATCGGCGGCCGTGTAGAACGGCTGAAACTGCTTCGCTCGACGCTCTCGCAAGGCGCCGGCGAACCGGGAGGAATTCTCGATGACCGGCTGACGGTCGCCTGCGGGTCAGGCGCGATCAGGCTGGTCGAAGTTCAACGTGCGGGCGCAAGGCCCATAGCCGCGCAGGAGTTTCTGCGCGGGGCCAAGCTCGAAAAAGGAATGAAATTGTCATGAGCATGATGTCCATACGCGCGGCGACGCCGCGGGACCGCGAGGCGATCCGCCTAGTCGAAGAACACGCATTCGGCCAGCAGACGGAGGCCGGACTGGTCGACGCGCTGGTCACCGGCGGTGATGCCGTCGTCGAACTGGTGGCGGACGAAGACGGGCAAGTGGTCGGGCATATCCTGTTTTCACGGCTTTTCGTGCAGAATGGCGGCAAGAGCTTCCCGGCGGTGGCTTTGGCTCCTTTGGCGGTCGAGCCGTCGTTCCACGGCACCGGCATCGGCGGTGCGCTGGTCCGCGAGGCGCATATCCGCCTGAAGGCTGCTGGCGAGACGCTCGCCGTGGTGCTCGGCGATCCCGCTTACTATGGACGTTTCGGTTACAGCCGCGCCCGTGCAGCGAAGTTCGAGAGCGAGTACCAAAGCGAGGCTTTGCAGGCGCTTGCCTGGGGCGAGGCGCCGGAGACCGGCAGGCTGGTCTACGCCTCGGCCTTCGGCTCAGCCCTCGCCGCCTGATTTCGCTTCGATCCGGGAATGCCGCGTTTTCGCCTCGACATCGAATATGACGGCAGTCTCTTCGCCGGCTGGCAGCGCCAGGCCAACCAGCCTTCGGTGCAGCAGGCGATCGAGCAGGCGATCGAGAAGTTCTGTGGCGAGCAGGTTTCGCTGCGCGCCGCCGGCCGCACCGATGCCGGCGTCCATGCGACCGCTCAGGTGGCGCATGTCGATCTGATCAAGGCATGGCCCGGCGACAAGGTGCGCGACGCCGTCAACGCGCATCTGCAGGCGGCCAAGGTGCGCATCGCCATCCTGAAGGCCGCCTCCGTGCCGGATGGTTTCGATGCGCGTTTCTCGGCGATCGGCCGCCATTACCTCTACCGCATCGTCAATCGCCGCGCGCCGGCGGCGCTCGACAAGGGCAAGATCTGGTGGGTACCGAAGCAGCTCGATGCCGGGGCCATGCACGAAGCGGCAAAGGTGCTGCTTGGCCGGCATGATTTCACCACCTTCCGCTCGACCCAGTGCCAAGCCTCCAGCCCGGTCCGCACACTCGACCGGCTGGATGTCAGCCGGGCGGGCGATTTCATTGAGGTCCGCGCTTCGGCGCGCTCATTCCTGCACAACCAGGTGCGCTCTATGGTCGGCTCGCTCAAACGCGTCGGCGAAGGCGGCTGGACTGTTGCCGACCTCAAGGCGGCGCTTGAGGCGCGCGACCGTGCGGCCTGCGGTCAGGTGGCGCCGCCCGACGGGCTGTTTCTCGTCGGCGTCGACTATCCGACGCCTGGCTGATCCGGAACGCTGATCCCGAGCAGCGCCTGCAGTCCGAACAGGACGATCAGCGAGGCCACGAACATGCCGGCAAAAACGGCGCTGCCGACGGCCGCACCCCTGCCGATCGCAACGTTGGTCATCCGCCAGGTCAAGACCATCGACAGCGCGAACAACAGCAGCGACACGAGTCCGGAGACTTCGTTGGCCGACGTCAGGAAAAGCCGGATCAACGCCGATGGCAGCATCATCCAGGCGATGATCGCCGAGGCCCAGTTGCTGGCCACGACATAATGGACGAAACGGCCGCCGACGCCGACCCGCGGCGCCACCAGCGCGAGGCCTATGAGCGGCAGCACCCAGGCGCCGATATCGACGGTGGCCAGGCGGATCAACATGCTGAAACGGCCGACGAATGCGTTGGGGTCGCCGATCTCGTTGGCAATACCGACCCAGCCGACGATCAGTGCCGGCGCCGCGACGACGATGGCAAAAAAGGAGTTCCAGAATCCGTCCGCCGAAAGGTCGAGCAGGCGAAATCCGTCGGCCTTGCCGAGCATCAGCCGCCAGGCACCGGCAAGCGAAGCGTAGGTTTCATCCGCTGAAAGCATCACTAGGATATGTCCTGCGCAAACCAGTCTTCAACGAAGCGCAGATAAATCTGCGTCAGCGTCTCGAGGTCGGCAATCGCCACGCGTTCGTCGACCATGTGCATGGTCTTGCCGACAAGGCCGAATTCGACCACCGGACAATAATCCTTGATGAAGCGGGCATCGGAGGTGCCGCCGGAGGTGGAGAGCGCAGGCTTCCTGCCGGTCACCGCCTTGATCGAGCCGCCAAGCGTCTCGATCAACCTGTCGTCGCGTGTCAGAAAAACGTGGCTCGGTCCGTCGCGCCAAGCGATCTCGTAGTCGACGGGCGTCGCCTTGCCGGCGCGGTATTTCTTGCGTTTCGCCGCCCGGTCGAGGCGGTTGTGGATCTCGGCCTGGATCGTCTCGGCGGTCCATGTGTCGTTGAAGCGAATATTGAAGGTAGCCGCCGCCTTCGCCGGGATGACGTTGGTGGCAGGATTGCCGACATCGATGGAGGTCACCTCAAGATTGGTCGGCTGGAAATCCCTTGTTCCGTTATCGAAGGCGGGGTGAAGCAAGGCGTCGACCAGCGTGACCAGGCCGCGCACCGGGTTGTCGGCCAGCTGCGGATAGGCGGCGTGTCCCTGGCGGCCGTTGACGACGACCGTGCCCGATAGCGAGCCGCGCCGGCCGATCTTGATCATATCGCCGAGCGCGTCGGGATTGGTCGGCTCGCCGACGATCGCAGCATGCCATTTCTCGCCTTTGGCGGCCGCCCATTCGAGCAGTTTCGTCGTGCCGTTGATCGCCGGACCTTCCTCATCGCCGGTTATCAGCAGCGAGACCGACCCCTTCGGGCCGCCCTTCTGCGCGATGTGTCGCGCTACCGCCGCGACGAAACAAGCAATGCCGCCCTTCATGTCGACGGCGCCGCGGCCGAACATCTCGCCATTGGCGATGTCGGCTGCAAAGGGCGGGTGCGTCCAGGCTGTTTCATCGCCCACCGGCACGACATCGGTATGGCCGGCAAACATCAGATGCGGGCCGTTGCCGGAACGCCGCGCGTAAAGATTCTCTATGTCAGGTGTGCCGGATTCGGAAAACACCGGGCGCTCGACGGCAAAGCCGAGCGGCTTCAACATTTCTTCCAGCGCGCTCAGCGCACCGCCTTCGGCGGGCGTCACGGAAGCGCAGCGGATGAGAGCAGCCAGATTTCTGGTCGGATCGGTAGGCAGCGTCATGGGCAAAGCGATAGTCGAAAGCGCAGGGACTGTCACGGCCAGACATAAGGGCCAGACATGCCGCCGACATTATGGTTTTCATGTCGTATAATTGCGGCAAGGCCTCTCGACCAGGGCAGGGCCATCGCATGATCACGCATGGCAAGACAATCGTAATCGCCGGTGCCGGCAGTATCGGCTGCTACGCCGGCGGCTGCCCGATACTTGCCGGGCGACAAATGGTTCTGCCGGCGCGGCCGCGCATCGAGAAGGCGGGCAAGTAACGGTCAAGAGCGGCGCGACGCAAGGCATGGCCGGCCGGGCAGGAGAGAAGCGGATCGCCCTGCCTGTCGCCGGAAGCCGTCGCCGTCAGATGGTAGCCCGCACAGGTGCCCAGTAACGGCCCTTGCCGGTGCGCTTGGCTTCGTAGAGCGCATGGTCGGAACAGGTGAGCAGGATTTCCGGATCGCCGCCGTCGGCGGGTGCGAAGGCGCTGCCGACGCTCAGGCCGACATGGATAGCGGAACCGACCCCGAGGTCGAAAGGCACCGAGACCTTTTCGATGGCCCGCTTTGCCAGGTAGGTGGCCTCGATCTCCGAGGTTGCGGGCAAAAGGATGACAAATTCATCGCCGCCAATGCGGAAGACAACGTCCCCCGGACGGAAGCCGCGCTTCAATCGTTCGGCCACCTTGCGCAGCAGCACGTCGCCGACGGCGTGGCCAAAACGGTCGTTGACCCGTTTGAAACCGTCGAGATCCATGCTGAGCACTGCAAACGGCTTGCCGCCATTGGCGGCCGGCGCCGCAAGCTCGCGGCACATGTCGCGCAATTTCTCCTGCAGGAAGATGCGGTTTGGCAGGCCGGTCAGCGCGTCCTTGATGGCCAGGTCGCGATTGTCCAGTTCGGCGCGGATCATGCGGGCATTGATTGCGTGGTTCTGAAGCAGCACGATGATGACGCCGGCCACATAGAACGGCGTTTGAATTCCGACGATCGGCATTCCGGGCGCCGCAGAAAACAATGCACCGGCCACGTAAGGCAGGCTTACGGCCAACATGACGAATATGGCGAAGCGCGGGGTCGCCGCATTGCGTGACGACACCACGCCGACGACGCCTGCGACATTCAAGGCGGCAAGTACGGAAAGCGCCATATTCCCGCTGGCAACACAGCCATAGCAGCCGAGGCCGAAGACGACCGACCAGACGCCGCTGGCTGTCATCAGGCCCGCCAGCGGCCCTTTCGAGCCGCGCCTGCGGGCCTGTTCGCATTCCCGCATCAGCAGAACGCGGACGGTGAAAAGCATCAGGTCGGCGGCAATCCAGGCGTAGGGCCACCAATCCCCGGTGGCGAGAGCGGCGCTGACCGCAACCAACAGAACGCTGATGGTGCCGAACAGGACTGCGAATTTGCGATCGAAGGTGGTGTCGAGAAGCCGGGCGCGGACAGCTTCCGGTTCCAATTTCATTGGCGAAGAGAACCAGGCAAACAGGCGAGCGGCGGCGCTCCACGTTTTGCGCGGCTCCTTGGTGATCAGGGATAGGTCGCTTGCCAGTCGAGCGCTCCGTGCCGGTCGACACAGTCTTCGCCGGCATGCTGGGCCAGGGTGATTAACATTCGCTTAGAGCATCCGGCACAAAACCGGGCTTTCGGAACTCCCCGCTCTGCCGCTCTAGCGGATCTGACCGCCGGGTCGCCGGTTTTAGCTTGCCGGCCCCGGTCGTCTGCGGACTGCAGGCCGACGCGGTGGACCCGGCTCGGGATCGGTCTTCGCCGCACGTGCCGGCTGCCCATGAGGGGTTTCGATCAGCGTGATCTTCTGCCAGATCTTTCGCGAGAGGTTCGAAGCCAGGTTCTCGATGTCGTTGACGCCGTCGATCACCACGGCGTCATTCACCGATTGCGCGAACAGCGCGGCGATCTTGCCGGTGATCGACAGCATTTCGGAGCAGTAGTCGAGATAGCGGGCAAGGTCGGCAGCGTTGGTGATGCGGGCTGGCGAATGGGCAGTCGGCCTGAAACTGGGTGAAAGTGCGGCCGGATCCTTGGTCAGCTGGTGCATGTCGATGACATGGATCAGCGAACGCAACCCGTGGAGCTGGCGAAACACCCGCTTGCGCTTGATCCGCTCCTCGGAGCGAATCAGGGCCAGGAAGCCCAGCACCGCGAGGATGATCATGTTGAGGGAGGCTTCGATGCCTTGCACCGACTGGAAGGCATCGTGGTTTCCCGAGATGCGGCCGAGCGGCAGGATTGTGCCAACGAACAGGAACATCAGCGCTCCGACGACGAAGGCGGCGATGATGAGGCCGCGCAGCCACCAAATCGGCGCCTCCAGCGCCTTGGCGGCTTTTGCCAGATCGCGCGACAGCGACACGAGTTCGGCGGCGACGCCGCGCAAGCCTGCATCGGGAAAGCGCTCGGCGACGCGCCCTTCCAGCCGTTCGGCGGTTTCGAGGATCAGTTTCGGATCAAGCGAGCGGTAGCGCATGACGAAATGTCCGATCGGCGCTCAGGGTTCAGCCGGGGCATTGGTGCGCTTGCCGTAGCGGTTGGGGCCGGGGTCACTTTTGAAAAAAGCCAGGATAAAAAGCAGGACGAAGCCGATAATGAGAGAGACCAATGCGTAATAGGTAGGCTTGCCGAAATCATGGAACCGCTTAGCCGTTAGCGCAAAGGTCGACCATGTCGAGACGAACACTGCGATCCATAAGGCGAGCGCCCAGTACTGGCTCGCGGCAGTGCCTAACGGCGTTCGCGCGAACTGATAGAGCAAGAAGAGTTGAACGATGACCGGCAAGAGGCCAGCCAAAACATAGGCGCTTGGATTCACTCGCCCGGAAAGGCTGAAGAAAAGCCACAGGAATTGAGGTTTGTCAGTCAACCCGTTGCATCCGTTCTTGGGAAGATCAATCGCGCAGCAATTCGTTGATCGAGGTCTTGGAACGGGTCCTGGCGTCGACCCGCTTGACGATGACGGCGCAGTAGAGGCTGGGGCCGGGCTCGTTGTTTGGAAAAGGCTTGCCGGGCAGCGAGCCGGCGACGACGACGGAATTAGGCGGCACCTCGCCGTAGAAGATCTCGCCGGTGGCGCGGTCGACGATCTTGGTCGACTGGCCGATGAAGACGCCCATGCCGAGCACCGAGCCTTCGCGCACGATGCAGCCTTCGACCACTTCGGAACGGGCGCCGATGAAACAGTTGTCCTCGATGATGGTGGGACCCGCCTGCATCGGCTCCAGCACACCGCCGATGCCGACACCGCCCGACAGATGCACATTCTTGCCGATCTGGGCGCAGGAGCCGACCGAAGCCCAGGTGTCGACCATGGTGCCGCTGTCGACATAGGCGCCGACATTGACGAAGGACGGCATCAGCACGGCGCCGGGCGCGACATAGGCGGAGCGGCGCACGATCGACGACGGCACGGCGCGGAAGCCGGCCTTCTCAAAATCGACGGCGCCCCAGCCGTCGAATTTTGAGGGCACCTTGTCCCACCATACCGCCTGACCGGGACCGCCCTTTATGATCTCCATCGGGGTGAGCCGGAAGGACAGCAGCACCGCTTTCTTCAGCCACTGGTTGACGTGCCATTTGCCGTCGGCCTGCCGCTCGGCGACGCGGGCGACGCCCCGGTCGAGCAGGTCGAGCGCCGATTGGATGGCCTCGCGCGTCTCGCCGCGGGTTGCGGTCGAAATCGTGTCGCGTTCCTCGAAGGCGTTCTCGATGATCTCCTCGAGGCTCGCGAGATCGTGCTTCGACATGAATTCGCTCCATTACCAAGCTGTTAAGGGCCGGCGCCTTAACCTGTTTGAAAGTCGCGCGGACCCTATGTGAAGGCTTGGGGAGGGTCAATCGCGGCAGCGTCACGGGACGGCGCAAGTGAATGAATTGGACGGGTAAAGCAAATATGACTCCCATGGAAAAGGCGGGATGGACGCCGCTGCCGCATTCGGACGAGGATCTGGAGCGGTCGAGAAGCGTGCCGGACACGCCGCAAACGCGCGCGGAGACATATCGGCTGGCCTGGAACGACCCCGATTTCATGACGCGGCGCGAGTTGCGCGCGGTCAGGCTGCAGCTCGAACTGCTGAAACCGGAGATGATCCTGGCCGAGCGCGGCATCCAATCGACCGTCATCCTGTTCGGCGGCGCCCGCATCCCCGAGCCCGGCGGCGAAGCCTGGGCGGCCAAGAACGAGACGCAGAAGAAGAACCTCGAGCAAAACAGCAAATATTACGAGGAGGCGCGCAAATTCGCCCGCCTCTGCTCACAGCAGTCGGCCAGCTCGTACTACCGCGAATTCGTCGTGGTGACCGGCGGCGGGCCGGGCGTCATGGAGGCCGGCAATCGTGGCGCCGACGATGTTGGCGCGCCGTCGATCGGTCTCAACATCGTGCTGCCGCACGAGCAGGCGCCAAACGCCTACGTGACGCCGGAGCTCTGCTTCAACTTCCACTATTTCGCGGTCCGCAAGATGCATTTCGTCATGCGCGCAAAGGCCGTTGCGGTATTTCCCGGCGGCTTCGGCACGATGGACGAGTTCTTCGAAACGCTGACCCTGATCCAGACCGGCCGCATGGAACGCGTGCCGGTCATTCTGTTCGGCAAGGCTTTCTGGGCAAGGGCAATCGACCTCGATTTCCTCGCCGAGCAAGGCACGATCACTCCCGGCGACCAGGATATCATCGATTTCGTCGAGACCGCCGACGAGGCCTGGGGGATCGTCAGCCGTTTCTATAAACTTTGACAAGCAAGCAGGACTTGAAGCGCGCCGGCTGCCTCAAGCAGGGACTTCGACGATCGCCGTGAGAAAGCCGGCGAGATCGTCGGTGACGAAGTCCACATCATCCTCGTTGGCCGGGTCGCGTTCCCAAATTTCCGAGAAGGTCGGCTCGAAATTGCGCGGCACCACCAGCACCGTGGTCATGCCCAGCGATTTCGGTACCGACAGGTTGCGGGCGAGATCTTCGAACATCACCGCATTTTGCCCGGTAACAGCGTGGAGTTCGGCAAATCTCTCATAGGATTGCCGCGCCGGCTTGGGGTTCAGTCCGGCTGCGACGATATCGAAAATGTCGTCGAAATGCTCGAGAATGCCCAGTTGCCGCGCGGTGCGTTCGGCATGCCGGCGATCGCCATTGGTGAAGATGAATTTACGGCCGGGAAGCTGGCGAATGGCGGTGCCGAGGACGGGATCGGGTACCAGCCAGGAATAATCGATGTCGTGCACTTTCTCGAGAAAATCGTCGGGGTCGATGCCGTGGCGCGTCATCAATCCGTTCAGTGTCGTGCCGTATTCGCGGTAGAGCTCCTTTTGCAGCTTGCGTGCTTCCTCGCGCGGCAGCGTCAGCAATTCTCCAACGTAGGCGGTCATCTTCACATCGATCTGCGAGAACAGATTCGAATGGTGCGGATAAAGCGTGTTGTCGAGATCGAACACCCAGTCGGTGACATGGGCAAAGCGGGCGGGGTCGGGAAGTGTGGTCATACCGTCCTTATGGCACGAAACGATCTTTCTAACAGGAGGTTTATCCACAACCTATACGCGCTCTGGACGGTGAAAATGGCGCGATGATTAAAATCTTAAGCATCGCCGAAAGGTGACATTCAGCGCTTGCTGGGACCAAGACGGGCCAGTGGGAGCAAGCGATGAATCGCATAATTCTAAAGTCTGCCGCCATCGCTTTCGCCTCCGTCGCCGCCTCACTTCTGCCGACGCTGATCGTTGTGCCGGCGATGGGATTTTCGATCAATCGCACCATCTGGCTGACATCTACCCTGTGCCCACTCGTTCTGGCCTGGGGCACCGGCGCCTATGCATTCTGGCAAAGCGAAAGGGTGAAGAACGCGCACCGCCACCTTGCTCGCAATCATGCCCAGCTTGCAGCCGCGCACCGGCGCCTGGCGGAAAAGGCGAGCCGCGACGACATGACCGGCATGCTCAACCGCGAAAGTTTCTTTGCCGCCCTCGACGGCTCTCGGCGTAAATCCGATCGCGGGGCATTGCTGATCGTCGATGCCGACCATTTCAAGACCATCAACGACAGCTACGGCCATCTGATCGGCGACGATGCGCTGCTCCTGATCGCAAAGGCGATAGAGCGTGGCGTGCGCAGCGGCGACGTGCTTGGGCGCATCGGCGGCGAGGAATTCTGCGCCCTTCTGATTGGTGCCACCGAACACGAGGCCAGGCGCGTCGCTGAGCGCATCCGCCGTGAGGTCGAGCGTATCCGTTTCCGGCCCGTCGACGAACGAACGGTTCCGCTGACAGTCAGTATTGGCGGCATCACCTGCGGCAGGGACGCCGCAGTGTCGGAGCTGATGCGCGCCGCCGACCAGCGGCTTTATGAGGCCAAGCATCGCGGCCGTAATCTGTCGATCATCGACCGCGATGTTTCCGAAGCCGCCTGAGCTCGGCCCTGAGCCTTCCGCTGGGAGAGTTCCACCCTGTCTGCATTCAACCGCGCCGTGGCCAGACTGTCAAAATCCGAGTATGGCGATGCGGAACAGCAGGGCGGCGGCCGCCAGTGCGACCAGAGCGATGCCAAGGCCAATGGGAGAGCCCCAGCCATACCACTCCATCGCCAGCTTGGCGTATTTGAACTCCTCAGCCGGTGTGAGTGGGCCGCGCGTCGGGGTCTGATTCATTTTCACTCCTTGCAGGCTGCGATAGGCCTTGCCTTGTGCCCGATGCAGCACATTATTATAACAGCCATAATGTTAGGCAGATTGATAGTTAGATGATCGAAATAAATTCGTCAAGCATGAATCGGGCAGACATGAAGACCGCTATCAGCCTTGCCATTATGGGCTGGCAGGACGCGACGCAGGCTTATGACGAGGCAGTGGGCGATAGGCTTGGGCTGAGTATGGCGGAACGCCATTGCTTGGCGCTGCTCTATGGCGGCCCGCGATCGGCTGGCGAGGTCGCGGCCGCAACAGGGTTGACGCCGGCTGCGGTCACCGCGCTGATCGACCGGCTGGAAGCGCGCGGCCTGCTGACACGAACGCGCAGCCTCGAGGACAGGCGCAAGGTGGTCATAGAGGCGACGGAACTCACGCGAGAACTATCGACGCGCTATTATGGCGCGATCGCGCAGGAGGGGGAAAAGGTGATCGCCACATTCAGCGACATTGAACTCGCCACGATCCTGCGCTTCGTCACGGCATCCCTCGACCTTCAGCGCGACCAGCTGGCCCGGCTGAAGGCCGAGGCCTTGGAGACAACCGACAGCCTATAGGCTCGCCGGGTCGAGCGCTGGCTCGCCTTTGCGGCGCGCCACGATCGCCGCAAGATCGGCGGTCTCGAAAGCATCACGCAGGGCGTCGAACGACGGCAGCACGAAATAGGCACGCTGGAACTTGTCGATTTCGTAGCCGGTGCGCATTACGGTTTCCAAGTCGAAGGGGACATGGTGTCCCTCGCCGCCTTCGACCGCGAACTGAAGCTCTGTGAAGGATGACATCAGCCCGGCGCCGAAAGCCTTCAGCGATTGGCCCGGCTCGCGTATCAGGCCGTATTCGACGGTGTACCAGTAAAGCCTGGTGATCATCTCGTCGCCGCCGAGCGCAATCACGCTATCCGCCTTCTTGCCATACATCTGCATGAAGTCGGCAAAGACCGGCTGCGTCAGGATCGGCACGTGACCGAAGAAATCGTGGAACATGTCGGGCTCGACAATGTAGTCGAGCTCCTTCTGGGTTCGCAGCCAGTTGGTGACCGGGAAGCGGCGGTTGGCGAGATGGTCGAAGAACGGCTGGGCGGGGATGAGCCCCGGCACGGCGACGATCTCCCAGCCGGTGAACTTGCGCAGCTTCTCGCTGACCGCACCGAAATCCGGGATCTTGTCGAGAAGGCCGAGTGCCGCGACGCCGTCGAGGTAGGAGTGGTGGGCCAGCTTCCTGGTCAGCTTCGTCTGGCGGTCGCACAGCGTGCGCCACACCGCCTGTTCTTCGTCGCTATAATTGTAGCCCTGCGCCACGGTGAAATCGGCACGGCAGACGGAATAATCGCCGCGAAGGCCTCGCGCCGCGCATTCGCGGGCATAGTCGGCAACGTTCATTGTCATGGCTTGCTCTCCCTGGAAATCATGACCAGCGAATTGCCGGAAGTTCTAGCCGGATCGCGCGAGGCAAATCAACTTTGATGGTGGCTCAAATGCAGGGTTGGAGGTAAAAGACTCCACGATCTAGCTTTGGGAGAGTGAAAATGCCTCAATTTGACGAATTCGAGATCAAGATGCTCGACATCCTGCAGCGCGACGGGCGCAAGCCGGTATCGGAATTGGCGCAGCAGATCGGCCTGTCGACGACACCTTGCGCGCGGCGCTTCGAGGCTCTTCAGCAGGCGGGCATCATAAAAGGCTTCGCCGCGGTACTCAGCCGCCGCGCCGTCGGTCTGATGGTCGAAGTGTTCATCCAGGTGCGCCTCGTGACCCACAGCGACGGCTCGCCCGAAACCTTTATCGCCGCCGTGCAGCGCATGGACGAGGTGTCGTCGTGCTGGACGATGACTGGAGACTACGATTTCCTGCTGCATGTCATGGTGCCGTCGGTGGACGAGCTCAATGCCTTCGTCATGCACCGGTTGATGCGGCTCGAAGGCGTGCGCGACGTCCACACGCAGCTTGTGCTGCAGAACATCAAGGGACCCGGCCATGTGCCGCTGGCACATCTCAGACGATAGCATTTCTGCGGAAAAGCTGCACACGAACTGCTGAAGCGAGCCAATCTCCGGAACTAGATCGCCGACTACGACATGCGGACCGCCATCGCATAAGGCCCGCCATGAAAATCGTCCTGATCAACCCGCCGCATACCGCCATCGGCAGCCGTGTGCCGGACGACCATCTGCCGCCGCTCGGTTTGCTGGCACTGGGCGGTCCGCTGATCGACGCGGGACATCAAGTGCGGCTTGTGGACGCCGAATTCGGGCCGATGGCGCTTGCCACGCTGGTCCGGGACGCCTTGAGCGACCATCCCGACTGCATTCTGATCGGCCATTCCGGCTCGACCTCTGCGCATCCGACAGCCCTGCTGATCGCCGGCATGGTCAAGGACATCCAGCCAGCGACAATCCTGATCTATGGCGGCGTGTTTCCGACCTATCATTGGCGCGACATACTGGCTGAAACGAATGTTTTCGACTTCATCGTGCGCGGCGAGGGCGAGGCGATCATCGTCGCGCTGGTCGAAGCGCTTGAGAAACGCAAGCCGCTGTCGGATGTGGCGGGCATCGCCTTTCCTGACGATTTGCGCCAGCCCTTTGCAACCCGGCCGGCAAGAACGATCATCAACCTAGACGACTACCGCATCGGCTGGGAACTGATCGACTTCAGTCGCTACAGCTATTGGGGAGGCAAGCGCGCGGTGGTCATGCAGTTCTCGCGAGGCTGTCCGCATCTGTGCAACTATTGCGGCCAGCGCGGCTTCTGGACGCGCTGGCGGCACCGCGACCCCATGAAGTTCGCGCGGGAGATTGCCTGGCTCTACCGCGAGCACGGCGTCGAACTGATCAACCTTGCCGACGAGAACCCGACGTCGTCCAAAAAGGCCTGGCTCGCCTTTCTCGACGCGATGATCGCCGAGAATGTGCCGGTGCTGATCGTCGGCTCCACCCGCGCCGACGACATCGTCCGCGACGCCGACAGCGTGCATCTTTATCGCCAGGCCGGCGTCATTCGCTGGCTGCTTGGCATGGAAAATACCGACGAGCAGACGCTTGCATTGATCCGCAAGGGCGGCAGCACCTCATCCGACCGCGAGGCGATACGGCTGCTGCGCCTCAACGGCATCTTGTCGATGGCGACCTGGGTGGCCGGTTTCGAGGACGAAAGCTTGCGCGACCTCTGGCGCGGCTTCCGCCAACTGATCGCTTATGACCCTGACCAGATCCAAGCGCTCTATGTGACGCCGCATCGCTGGACGCCGTTCTTCAGGATTGCCAGGGACCGCAAGGTGATCCAGCTGGACGCCCGCCTGTGGGACTACAAGCATCAGGTGCTGCAGATGACCCGCCTCAAGCCGTGGATGTTGTTCTTCGCCGTCAAGCTGATCGAACTGGCGGTGCAGTCGCGGCCCAAGGCGTTGGCGCGTATCCTGTTCCACAAGGATCCGGAGCAACGGCATTCGATGCGCTGGTACACCAAAATGGGCCGCCGCGTCTGGTTCCGCGAAGTCTGGGGCTTTCTGGTCCGCGACCGCCGCCTGAAACATGGCCCGTCGCTCGCCGAATTCTGGGGCTCGCCGCAAGACGAGGAAGAGGAATCGATGGTTGTCGAACGCCTGCCGCGTCAGTCCGTGACCGCTATTTCGCCAAACGCTTGAGCCCCTCAGACACCCGGCCTCACGGCACGATTAGCGTGCCGGCGCCGTGTTCGGTGAACAGCTCGAGCAGCACCGCATGCGGCGTCTTGCCGTTAAGGATGACGACGCCTGCGACGCCGCGCTCGATTGCCTCGATGCAGGTCTCGACTTTGGGGATCATGCCGCCCGAGACCGTGCCGTCCTTGATCAGAGCCTTGGCCTCGGCCACCGTCAGCTCGTCGATCAGCTTCTTGTCCTTGTCGAGCACGCCGGGCACGTCGGTAAGGAACAGCAGGCGCGTCGCCTGGCAGGCGCCGGCGATGGCGCCGGCAAAAGTGTCGGCGTTGATGTTGTAGGTGTGGCCGTCGCGGCCGGGCGCTACCGGCGCCAGCACCGGGATCATTTCGGACCGCGCCAGGAGGTCGAGCAATGTGCGGTCGACTTCGACAGGCTCACCAACGAAGCCCAGGTCGAGCACCCGCTCGATGTTGGAATCCGGATCGATCATGGTCTTGCGCGCTTTTTCGGCAAACACCATGTTGCCGTCCTTGCCGCACAGGCCGATCGCCCACTCGCCCTCGGCATTGATCAGCGCGACGATCTCCTTGTTGATCGACCCGGCCAGCACCATCTCGACAATCTCGACGGTCTTCTGGTCCGTGACGCGCAAGCCGCCCTCGAATTT
This sequence comes from Mesorhizobium sp. M0208, assembly GCF_040322015.1. Classification (NCBI taxonomy): domain Bacteria; kingdom Pseudomonadati; phylum Pseudomonadota; class Alphaproteobacteria; order Hyphomicrobiales; family Phyllobacteriaceae; genus Mesorhizobium; species Mesorhizobium sp. M0208. Next base: position 195,795 of record NZ_JAMYSP010000001.1, read on the forward strand.
GGATTCGATGCCCATCTTGCTGAGCATGACGCCGATCTGCGGCCCACCACCATGCACGACGATTGGGTTGACGCCGGATTGTTTCAAAAGTGCGATGTCGCGGGCGAAAGCCTTGCCGAGCGCGATGTCGCCCATCGCGTGGCCGCCATATTTCACCACGACCGTCTTGTTCTCGTAGCGTTGCATATAGGGCAGCGCCCTTGAAAGCAGCGCGGCCTGCATTTCGGCGGTGGCGGCGACATCCGTCATCGGCGTGGTTCCCAGCTTGGCATGAACGGCGGCGTCTTAGCGGGAATTGGACGAGGGGGCAAACGGCTTTGCTGTCGCGATCGATCAAATCGGTACTACTATTTGTTTGACCATGATCTTGTCCGAAAACCGGTTCCCACCTTTCGGGATTATGGTCTATGCCGGCACCTGCAGCGGCGCCCGCCGTCCCAGCCAGCCCGAGATCTTTTCCATCTGCGCGGCGAACGACAAAAGCGTTTCCTCGTCGCCGGGGCGGCCGGCGGCCTGGACGCCGAGCGGCAGGCCGGCATCGGTGACGTAGACCGGAAGCGTGATCGACGGTTGCCCGCTGACGTTCTGGATCGCCGGCCAGTGGGTGAACCAGAGGCTCTTGTCCATCAGCTGGCCGAATAGCGGCTTGAACTTCAGCAGGCCGGCGAGGCGCAGTCTGTCCAGGACATTCTCGATGAATTCGTCGGCGCCTTTCGGGTCCATGGTGCCGCAGGCGAGCGGCGGGTGCGCGATGACAGGCATCAGCACTGCATCATAGTGCGCGGTTTCGGTGATAAGCCGGCGCGACGCGGCGTGCAGCCGCTGCAGGCCAGCATAGATTTCGCCGGCCGAGAGGATTTCACCGAACCGGCTCATGACGCGCGTGGCGCGTTCGATGTCGCCTGAGATGGAGCGGCCGACGCGCAAGGCCTCGCCCCGCATCGTGCCGGCCACCGCCGCGGCGACGGTTCTGGCGAAATCGGCGATGAAATCGCGATCGATATAGGGCAGGTCGATCTCCTCGACGCTGTGCCCGCCTTCGCGCGCCAGCGCGATCGCCGCATCCAGAGCTTTCAACGTCTCTTCCGATATCGGCAGGCCGAGCGGCGATTTTCGATAGAAGGCGAGGTTGAGCTTGCCCGGATCGCGCCCGGCCGCCGCAGCAAAACTGCCGGTCGGCGACGGTGCCGCGTAGGGCGACAGCGGGTCAGCCCCGTGGGTCAGGTCGAGCAGCACCGCCGTATCGCGCACTGAGCGGGCCAACGCATGGTCGACGACGAAGCCGTACCAGCTTTCGGTGACGAGCGGTGTCAAGGGCACGCGGCCGCGCGAGGTTTTCAGCCCGATCAGCCCGGTACAAGCGGCAGGCACCCTGATCGAGCCGCCGCCGTCCGAGGCATGCGCCACCGGCACGATGCCGGCCGCGACCAGCGCAGCCGCACCGCCCGAGGAACCGCCGGTCGTGTGCGCGGTGTCCCATGGATTGCGGGTGACGCCGTAAGCCACCGACTCGGTCACCAGCCTCAGTCCGTGTTCGGGTGCGGTGCTGGTGGCGATCGGGATCAGGCCGGCGGCCAGATAGCGTTCCGTCATGACCGAGTTGAAATCGGGGGTGAAAGCTGGGATGCGGCTGCCGCCATGCGTCGGCACGCCCTTCATGGCGATGCCGAGGTCCTTCAGCGCAAAGGGCACTCCGGCTAGCGGCAGCTTGTGGTCGACGGTTTTCGCTCGCGCCCGCGCCGCCTCAAAAAGCGGTTCGGCAATGGCATTGATCTCCGGCCGGGTGGCCTCGGCCCGGGCGATCGCCGCATCGACGAGATCTTGCGGTGTGATCTCTCCCTTGTGCACGAGCGCGGCCTGGCCGGTTGCGTCATGCTCCCACAGAACCCGCTCGATCGACATGGTCGCCCTCCCGCTCATGGCAAGCTAGCGGGCGGCGATTCCATTGGCAATCGAGGCTGGCGCTGCCGGTGCGCAAGACCATTTCAGTCGTTGCAAATACATTGCAATCGCCTAATTTGGCGGCCGATGACGCCGCAGGACATCAGCAACCTGATTGTCCGGACTTCGATGAAGGACCGGGCTGCGTTCGATCTGCTCTACCGGCAGACCAGCGCGAAACTTTTCGGCGTCTGCCTTCGTGTATTGAAGGATCGGGGAGATGCAGAAGAGGCGCTTCAAGAGATCTTCGTCAAGATATGGACGAAGGCGGACCGTTTTGCCGTTTCGGATCTGAGCCCGATCTCCTGGCTGGTGGCCATTGCGCGCAATCATGCGATCGATCGGATCAGAGCGCGGCGAGAACCTGCCGCCTATATCGATGCCGCGCTCGACGTGGCCGATCCGGCGCCCGGGCCGGAGGCCATGGCCGTGGTGGGCGGTGAGTCCGGACGCATCCACCATTGTCTCGAGGAGTTGGAGAGTAACCGGGCGGCGGCCGTCCGGGGCGCCTATCTGGATGGCAAAAGCTATGCCGAGCTGGCGGAGCGCTATGGCGTACCGCTGAACACGATGCGGACCTGGCTGCGTCGCAGCCTGTTGAAACTGAGAGAATGCCTGGAAAGATGACGCTGGCTGACGACAATGGACCGGAACGTAGGGGCGACGACCTGTTCGCCGCCGAATACGTTCTTGGCGTTCTAGCCGCCGATGAACGCGAGATCGCGTCGCGCCGCATCGATGCGGACGCCGCTTTCGCGCGCCTTGTCGATAGCTGGGCGGCGCATCTTTCGCCGATGGCCGCCGCCTATCCGGAGACAGAGCCTCCGATCAGGGTCAAGGAAGCATTGGACCGCCGGCTGTTCGCTGCAGAGCCGCGGGCCGGCCTCTGGTCGAGCCTTGGCTTCTGGCGCGGTCTTGCCGCCGCCGCCATTGCAGCGCTGGCGATCTACATCGCCGTGCCTTACTTCCGCCCGCCCACCGAACCGCCGCAGACGCGGCTTGTCGCCTCGCTGGCGGCCGAAGGCAGCGACGTCAAATATCTCGTTGTCTACGATGCCGCCCGTCACGAGGTCGGTCTTTCCCACGTTTCCGGCGAGCGGGCCGCCGGCAAGGACTTCGAATTGTGGATGATCGAAGGCAAGAAGGCGCCGGTGTCGATAGGCATCATCCCGGCCGGCGCGACCGCGCATTTGGCCATCCCGCCCCCCGTCCAGGAGAAATTGGCGCAAGGCGCCGTGCTTGCGGTCAGCGTTGAACCTGCCGGCGGTTCACCGACCGGCCAGCCGACTGGACCGGTGGTCGCAGCGGGCGATCTGAAGAGCATCTGACCGCTTCTCATCTCCGGAAGCAGACCTTAAAATCTATCTTCCGCGATTTAAGCGCCTGCAAAGCTTGTTGGTGGTTGTCGATCCGCGCCGGGAAAATTTCGGCGACACAATTTTTCTGCGGAGAGGACGAAACTCCGGAATTTTCTATCGCGTATCTCCTTGCGTTCCCGAATAAGGGGAACGATAACCCGAGGAGATTGAAATCATGCGTAAATTCGCCACCCTTTTGCTCGCCGGCACGGTCGCCATTTTTGCGCTCGCCACCATTGCCTATGCCCAAAACCCGATGGTCGGCGGCGCCGCCATGTATGCCCAGAAAAACATCGTCGAAAATGCGGTCAACTCGAAGGACCACACGACGCTGGTCGCTGCCGTCAAGGCGGGCGGCCTGGTCGATACGCTGCAAAGCGCCGGCCCCTTCACCGTGTTCGCGCCGACCAACGAGGCCTTTGCGGCACTTCCAGCCGGCACGGTAGAGACGCTGCTCAAGCCTGAAAACAAGGACAAGCTGGTCAAGATCCTGACCTGCCATGTCATCGACGCCAAAGCGATGGCCGCCGACGTCGCCAAGATGGTCAAGCACGACGGCGGCACGCACAAGGTCAAGACGGTCGGTGGTTGCGAACTGTCGCTCAAGACCGACGGCGGCAAGGTCACCGTGACCGACGAGAACGGCAACGTCGCCAATGTGACGATCGCCGATGTCGAACAGTCCAACGGCGTCATCCACGTCGTCGACAAGGTTCTCCTGCCGAAGATGTAACAAACGCACGCTGCCGGCGAAGATATCGCTAGGGCCTCCCTGCGCACACTCCGCGCCGTTCACGCAAGATGGATAGGCGCTGAGTCCCGCTTTGAGGACAGCGATCGTCACCGGCTTTTGATTTCCGTGTGGCGGTCGAATTTGGCACAAGCAGTAACAGGAGGAATGGCCATGAACCGTCGCGAGCTTCTTTTGAGTGGTGCGGCAGCCATTGGCGTTGTCGCAGGCGCCACCGCGCTGCGCATGGGCGGAGCCCAGGATGCACGCGCGGCCGAGACATTCGAGGTTACCAAGACCGAGGCCGAGTGGCGCGCCATCCTGTCCGACGCGGCCTTCAATGTGCTGCGCAAGGAGGGCACCGAATATCCGGGCACCAGTCCGCTGCTCAACGAGCACCGCAAAGGCATCTTCGCTTGCGCCGGCTGCGGCCTGCCGGTCTATTCGTCTGAGACCAAGTTCGATTCCGGCACAGGCTGGCCGAGCTTCTGGCAGGAAATCCCGAATTCCATCGGCAAGACCGTGGACAGATCGTTGGGCATGACCCGCACCGAGGTCCATTGTCGCCGCTGCGGCGGCCATCTCGGCCACGTCTTCGACGACGGTCCGCCGCCGACCGGGTTGCGACACTGCATCAATGGCGTCGCCTTGACCTTTAAGCCGGCGACGGCGTGAGGACGGCTGCGACCCTTACTTTGTCGGAGCGCGCTAGAGCATCGGACCCAAAAGTGCGAAGCGGTTTTGGGAAAATCCGATGCTCAAACAAAAAGTTGGAGCGGTGGAGTGTCCGCCGCTCCAAGACCTCGTAATGGTTGATTTTGCGCATGACCCCGAAAATCGCTTTTCGGGGTCATGCGCGAGGGCGCCAGGCGGGGGATCCAGCGCGCCTCAATGGCCTCCGCCACCGCCGCCCTGAGCGGCTGGCTTGCGGATCACCAGGGTGAAGAGCCCAAGCGTCGCGAACAAAACCGTCAGCATGAAGAATACGTCCATGAACGACAGCAGCGACGCCTGCTGCTGGACCATGCCTGACAGTTTGGAGATGGCCGCCTTGGAGGCGTCGAGCCCGGCGGTCTGCTCGAAGTTGAGCGTCATGTTCTGCAGCTTCTGTTGCGCAGCGGCACTTCCCCATTGCACGTGCTCGGAGAGCCTGGCGTAGTGGAAGGCATTGCGGTCGATCAGCACGGTGTTGATGACGGCCAGGCCGACGGCGCCGCCGAGATTGCGGGTCAGGTTGAACAGGCCAGACGCATTCTTCAGCCGCTCCGGCGGCAAGGTTCCGAGCGCAATGTTGTTGATCGGCACCATGCACAGCATCATCGAGCAGCCGCGCAGGATCTGCGGGATCAGCAGTTCGTAGAAATCCCAGTCGGCGGTGAGATGCGTCATCCACCAGGTTCCCGTGGCGAAGCCGAAGAAGCCGATCATCATCATGATGCGCGGGTCCATCTTGTTCGACAGGATGCCGGAGATCGGCGCGGTGAAGAACATGGCCAGGCCGCTGACGAACAGCGCCTCGCCGATCATCATCGAATCGTAGCCGCGGATGCGCCCCAGGAACACGGGATAAAGATAGGTCAGACCGTAGAGGCCGATGCCGACCACGAAGGAGAACAGCGAGCCGAACGCAAAATTGATATTGCTGAAAGCCTTCAGATCGACAATCGGCTCCTCGGCGGTGAACACGCGCCAGAAGAACAGCACCGCGCCGAAGGTCATGATGACGGCGCAGACGAACACCGCCTGATCCTGCAGCCAGTCGTTGTTGGGGCCTTCCTCCAGCACATATTCCATGCAGCCCAGGAAAGCGGCCATGCCGGCAAGCCCCCACCAGTCGAACTTGCTGAACAGCTTGAGATTGGGTTTGTCGAAGTCGATCAGCGACCAGGCGGCCGTGGTCACCAGAATGCCGGGCACGACGTTGACCAGGAACAGCCAATGCCAGGACATGGCATGGCTGATATAGCCGCCGACGGTCGGGCCGATGGTCGGCGCCAGCGTCGCCACCAGGCCGATCATCGGCGAGACGACGGCGCGGCGGGACGGCGGGAAGATGGTGAAGGCGGCTGCAAAGACGCTCGGGATCATGCCGCCGCCGATGAAGCCCTGCACGGCGCGGTAAACAATCATCTGGTCGATATTGGTTGCGGTTGCCGCCAGCGCGCTGGCCGCGGTGAAGCCCGCCGCCGAGATTGTGAACAGCACGCGCGTCGACAGCATCCGGCTGAGAAAGCCGGACAGCGGGATCATCACGACCTCGGCAATCAGATAGGCCGTCTGCACCCACGGGATCTCGTCCGAGCTGGCGCTCAAGCCCGCCTGGATCTCGGCCAGCGAGGCTGAGACGATCTGGATGTCCAGGATCGCCATGAACATGCCGAACACCATCGCCAGGAAGGCGATGACGCGGCGGATCGGCATGTGATCTGTCTGGGCCGGGATGGCCGACACCGATCCGGCGGTAATGGTTGCGGTCGCCATGACCCTTGCTCCCGGTTCCGCTTTACTTCGATGCCGAAGGCGCCGTGCGGCTGTCGACGGCGACGACGACGCTCAGGCCGGCGCGCAGTTTGCCCGTCTTCAGCACATCCGCGGGCACGTCGATGCGAACCGGAACGCGCTGCACCACCTTGGTGAAATTGCCTGTGGCGTTCTCCGGCGGCAGCAGCGAGAACACTGCTCCCGAAGCCGGCGCCAGCGACGACACGGTACCCTCGAAGTCCTGGCCGTCGATCGCGTCGACCGACACCCTGACCTTTTCACCAGGCACCAGCCGGGCAAGTTGCGTCTCCTTGAAATTGGCGACGATGTAGAGCTTGTCCATTGGCACGATGACGGCGAGCTTCTGTCCGGGGCTGATCAGGTCGCCCTGCTCGACCGAGCGGTTGCCGACCACGCCGTCATAGGGTGCGCGCAGTACGGTGAAGGACAGATCCCGCACCGCCTTGTCGTGGGCAAGCTGCAGCGAGGCCAGCGTACTGGCCGATTCCGCCCGCTGCGCCTGGAGCACGCCGATATTGGCCTGAGCCGCCGCGATCTGCGCGTCGGCGCCGGCTAGTGCGGCATTGGCTTGCTCGACCGCCGTCTGGGCGTCGTCCAACTGGGCCTGGGTACCGACCCGGGTCTTGAGCAACTGGGCGGCGCGGACCTGAACCCGCTTCGCATTGTCTGCTGCGGCCTGGTCGGCGGTCTTCTGCGCCTGCGCCTGCTTGAGCGAGGCGCGGGCCGCTTCGGTCTGGGCATCGATGCGGTCGAGCGTCTTGCTCAACGTGGCGATCTGCGCCTCGGCCTGGGCAACGGCTATCTTGTAGTCACCGTCATCGACGATCAGCAGCGGGTCGCCGGCCTTCACCTGCTGGTTCTCGGTCACTTTGACCTGATCGACATAGCCCGAGATTTTTGGCGAGATGAACGCCGTGTCGGCCTGGACATAGGCGTCGTCGGTCGAGATCATGAAGCGCCCGTCGGTCCAGTAGTCATAGCCATACCATGCGCCGGCGCCCAGCAGGGCCAGGCCGATGATGGGCAACAACATCGAGCGCATCGAGCGCTTCTTTTTGGCGGGAGCCAGCGGGGTGATGTCGGCGGGCTTGAGAGGGGCTTCCGGCGCTTCGATCGCAGGTTGGACCTTGGCGCTGGGGAAAGGGCGGACTTCGGCACTGGTAGGCGCGTTCGAGGACATGATATCTCTCTAAATTAACTGGCGCTGAATGTTGTCAGACTGAACCGTTCGGTTCGATCTCGACATTGACTTAGCGCTTAAACAGGCCCATATCAAGAGCAATCGAACCGGATGGTTCGAATTATTTTACGAGGTGTGACATTATGGCCGAAGCCCCCAAGGCCGCTCCTTTGTCTGATTCAGGCCCATTGTCCAGCGCTGGCAAGGAGCAGTGCGATCTGCTGGACAGTCTGCCGCGCGGCCGCCCGGCCGCGGGGCAAGACCCGGTCAAGCGAAGCCAGATCATCGAGGGTGCGCGCCGTGTCTTCATCGACAAGGGCTTCGAAGCCGCGTCGATGAACGACATTACGCGCGAGGCCGGCGTGTCCAAGGGCACGATCTATGTCTACTTCGCCAACAAGGAAGAGCTGTTCGAAGCGCTGATCGAGGAAGAACGCGGCACGATCTTCAAGAATATGTATGAGGTGCTCGACCAGATCGGCGACCTTCGCCAGACGCTGGTGAAGTTCGGCATCGTGCTATCCATGAAGATCACTTCGGCCAGGGTCATCCTGGCGCAGCGGACGGTGATCGGTGCGTCGGAACGGATTCCGGAGCTTGGCGCGCGATTTTACGAACGCGGGCCGAAGCGCGGCCATGACAGGGTTGTCGTTTTCCTCAACATGGCTATCGAACGTGGCCTGCTGAAGATCGACGACGTCGAGCTTGCCGCCTATCAGTTCACCGAACTGTGCCTGGCCGGTCTTTTCCGCCAGTGCATATTCGCCTATCGCACCAAGGCGCCAAGTGTGGCCGAGATTGAACATATCGTCAGGTCGGGCGTCGACGTGTTCCTGAAGGCCTACGGCACAGAACAGCTTGCAGAGCAGGAACGGGCCTCCAGTCCCGCCTGACCAGCCGTCGGAGGCCGTTGCCTATCCGCCATTGGCGGCGAGCACGATCGCCGCACGCAGTTCCTCGAGGCCCTCGCTCTTTTCCGACGACGTGGCGAGCACGAAGGGGAAGGCCGCCGGGCGTTTCTTGATCTTCTGAAGCGTTTCCTCGACCAGTCGCGGTACCCCCGCCGCCTTGATCTTGTCGGTCTTGGTCAGCACGATCTGATACGACACCGCCGCCTTGTCGAGCAGCGACAGCACCTCGTCGTCCTTGGCCTTGATGCCATGGCGGGCATCGATCAGCACGTAGACGCGCTTCAGCGTCACCCGGCCCTTCAGATAGTCGAACACGAGCTTCGTCCACTCGTCGACCTTTTCCTTCGGCGCCGTGGCGTAGCCATAGCCCGGCATGTCGACCAGGGCCATCGGCGGCAGGTCGGCGCCTTCTCCCGAAAATCCGCCCGGCACGAAATAGTTGAGTTCTTGCGTGCGGCCCGGTGTGTTGGAGGTGCGCGCCAGCCCCTTCTGGTTGACCAGCGCGTTGATCAGCGACGATTTGCCGACATTGGAGCGGCCGGCAAAGGCGATCTCGGGCGGACCCTCCGGCGGCAGGAATTTCATCGCCGGCACGCCGCGGATGAATATCCAGGCTCGCGTGAACAATTCGATGCCGATCGTGGTCTTGTTCAACGCGTTCAAACCGCTGCCTCCAGAAGAAAAATGTTGCTGCCACGAATGGCATCGAGATTGCGGCTGATCTTTTCCACCGGCCAGTGCCACCACGCCAGCGCCAGCAGCCGCCGGATGGTCCTGTCGTCGAAGCGCATCTTTACCACCTTGGCCGGATTGCCGGCGACGATCGCATAGGCCGGCACATCGTGCGTCACCACCGACTTTGCCGCGACAATGGCGCCGTCGCCGATCTTCACGCCCGGCAGCATCACCGCTTCCATGCCGATCCAGACGTCGTGGCCGACGATTGTGTCGCCACGCACCTCCTTCGACCATGTCGCCGGGTCGAAGCCTTCCTCCCAGCCGTGACCAAAGATGTTGAACGGATAAGTCGAAAAGCCGGACATGGCGTGATTGGCGCCGTTCATGATGAAGCGCGCGCCTTCGGCAATGGCGCAGAACTTGCCGATGATCAGCCTGTCGCCGATGAACGGGTAATGATGCAGCACGCATTTTTCGGCGAATTTGTCGGGCCCGTCCGGATCGTCATAATAGGTGAAATCGCCGATCTCGATGTTCGGCGCCGTCACCAGCGGTTTCAGAAAGCCGACGCGCGTGTGCAACGGAATCGGATGCTTGATCGATGGATTGGGTCCGGTCATATCGAGCTCCGTCGGGCAACTGCCAGCCAGGTCAAAATAGCGCGATCCGCCCGGCAGTACCAATCGCTTAATCCAGACCGCCAGCCTGTACAAAAAGCCCCGGACGAACCGGGGCTTTCTGGTTTCGCATCATCGGAGCGCCGGCTATTCCGCCGGCGACGGTTTCTTGCGGAACAGCGCGACCAGATTGTCCCACAATTCGATCTTGGCGCCCTGCCGCTTCATGATCACGCCCTGCTGCAGGATCGACAGCGTGTTGTTCCAGGCCCAGTAGATAACGAGACCGGCCGGAAAACCCGCCATCATGAAGGTGAAGATCACGGGCATCCAGGTGAAGATCGCCGCCTGCGTCGGGTCCGGCGGCGTCGGGTTCATGCGCATCTGCAGGAACATCGTCACGCCCATGATCAGCGGCCAGACGCCGATCATCAGCATGTGCGGCAAGGTGATCGGGATCAGCCCGAACAGGTTGAAGATCGATGTCGGGTCCGGCGCCGCCAGATCCTGGATCCAGCCGAAAAACGGCGCGTGCCGCATCTCGATGGTGATGTAGAGCACCTTGTAGAGCGAGAAGAAGACCGGGATCTGCAACGCCACCGGCCAGCAGCCGGCGAGCGGATTGATCTTCTCGGTCTTGTACAGCTCCATCATCGCCTGCTGCTGCTTCATCTTGTCGTCCGCGTATTTCTCGCGGATCTCGAGCATCTTGGGCTGCACCTTCTTCATGTTCGCCATCGACGCATAGGACTTGTTGGCGAGCGGGAAGAACAGCGCCTTGACGATGACGGTGGTGGCGAGGATCGCCAGGCCGAAATTGCCGAAGAATTTGTAGAGCGTGTCGATCAGCCAGAACATCGGCTTGGTGATGAAATAGAACCAGCCCCAGTCGATCAGCAGGTCGAACTGGCGAATATGACGGTCCTTTTCATAGGCGTTGATCGTCGAAACTTCCTTGGCGCCGGCGAATATCTCCGACTCCACGGTCGTCGATTGCCCGGGAGCGATTGTGACCGGATCGGACAGGAAATCGGATTGGTAGCTATGCGGGTGGGGTCCGCTTTTGAACTCGAAATAAGAGAATGTGGGCTGAAATTCGCGGCCGCTCGGCGGCACCAGGGTCACCGCCCAGTATTTATCGGTGATGCCGAGCCAGCCGTCGCTCGACTTGCCTGGTTTGTACTCCTTGTCCGATTCGACGCTGGAGTATTTGTATTCCTGCAGGCCCTCGCTTCCGGTAACGCCGATCAGGCCCTCGTGCAGCACATAGGTGCTGGCGATAGCCGGCTTGTCGAAGCGGGTGACGCGGCCATAGTTCGACAACGTCGCGGGTGCCGAGCCGCCGTTCTGGACCGTGTCGGATACGGTGAACATATATTGGCTGTCGACCGAGAAGGTGCGCTTGAAAACCAGGCCTTTGTCGTTGGTGAAGGTCAGCGTGACCGGCGTCGCTGGTGTCAGCGTCGCATTGCCGTCGGTCTGCCAGACCGTGTCGGGGCCGGGCAGCCTGCCCACATCCGGCGTGCCGGAAAAGCCGATCTCGGCGAAATAGCCGTTTGGCAGGGACGCCGGGTTGAGCAACGCGATCTCGGGCGAGGTCTTGTCGACCGTCTCCCTGTAATGCTTGAGCCGGAGATCGTCGAGGCGCGCGCCGGTGAGGTTGATCGAGCCTTCGAGGCTCGGCGTGTCGATCTTGACGCGCTTGGTCGAAGCAATCGCCTGCTCGCGGCCGGCCGGCGTCACCGCGTCGCCGCCGGGCGCGCTCGGAATGGCGCCCGGCTGCACCGGTGTTTCGCTCGCGCCGGGAGCGGTGCCTTGGGCAGCCTTCTTCTGCTCCGCCACGCGCTGTTCTTCGATGCGGGCGGCTTCGCGCTGCATCTCGCTGCGCGGCATCACGTAGAAATATTGCCAAAGCGCCAGGATCAGCACCGACAGTGCGATGGTGATGAAGAAGTTGCGGTTGTTTTCCATCGAAGCCCTTGGCCTATCGTGTTCCACGCAATCTGCGGGAGAGTTCGGCCTTCAACTGGCCGAACGGAGTCGTAAGCACGTCTTCGCGCCCGACGATGACATAATCATTGCCCGGCGCCATGTCATCCGCGGCATGCGTGCGCACGGCCTCTCTCAGCCGCCGCCGGATGCGGTTGCGAACGACGGCGTTGCCGACCTTCCTGGTGACGGTATAGCCGACACGCGGCGCCTCGCCGTCGCCGCGGCCCAGGACCTCGACGAGGAAAAGCCGCCCGCGGCGCTTTTCACCACGGCGGACGGCCAGGAATTCCGCGCGCTTCAGAAGCCGCTTGGGATGGGCACCCGTTGGCTTGCCGGTTGCGGGCAACGATTTTGTCTCTCGCTCGGTGCTCAGGCGCTGAGACGCTTGCGGCCGCGGTTGCGGCGGGCTGCGACGACGCCGCGGCCACCCTTGGTGGCCATGCGGGCACGGAAACCGTGCCTGCGTTTGCGAACGAGTTTGGACGGCTGGTAAGTACGCTTCATTTGTTTAAATACCGCGGGGTGCGGCCCTTCTTGATTCTGTCACTTTGTAACAGGAGCTTTGCCGGGCCGGTTTTGGCGCGATCGAAACCGCGCCGGGACGAATGGCCCGAGCGTGAGCGGGCTTATAGAAAGAAGGGTTTTGGAAGTCAATCCAGCCTGTCGGGCCGGCGTTGTCGGACTGGCAGGGTAGTCCTTGCGGCCTCTTTCCGGCTTCGACCAAGGATGAATTTGGCAAAAAAGCCGCAATCGCCTAATCTTGCCCGATCAAGCGATCGTGAAGACGAGCAGTCCTTAAGACAAGCAGCCGTGATGACAGGCAGCCGTGACGACGAGCATGAGTGAAGTCCCAGCAACCGACGAAAGCATCGCCCAGGCGAAGGACGCCACCCGCAGGGTGCCGCTGGCGCGCGGCCTGTCGACGAAGCTGCTGCTGCTCACCATCGTCTTCGTGCTCTTGGCCGAAATCCTCATCTTCGTGCCCTGGATCGCCAGCTACAGGCTGAGCTGGCTGAAGGAAAGGCTGAGCACCGCCGCCGCGGTTTCCATCGTCCTGGTGCAGGGCGAACCTGCCTCGCTGTCGCGTGCCGCCCAGAACGACGTACTGATGGCGATCGGCGCCAAGGCGATCGCCGTGCGCGACGGCGGCGTCTCGCGGCTTCTGGTCGTGGCCGAAATGCCGCCGCAGGTCGACGAGCATATCGATATCGCCAATGTCGGCATGATCAAGGGCATGACCGGCGCGCTGGACACGCTGTTTTTCGGCGGCAAGCGGATGCTGCGCGTTTTCGGGCCGGTTGGCGACAGCGACAAGGAATTCGAGCTGATCATGCCCGACCACCGCCTGCGCAATGCCATGCTGATCTATTCGCGCAACGTCGCCTTCGTCTCGCTGCTGATCTCGCTGTTCACCGCCATGCTGGTCTATGCCGCGATAGACCTGATCATGATCGGCCCGATCAGGACGATGACACGCTCGATGCTGTCCTTTTCCGAGGCGCCCGACGATCCCGGCCGCATCATTCACCCCGCCGCCCGGGCCGACGAGATCGGCGTCGCCGAACGCGAACTGTCGCAGATGCAGGAGCGGCTGCAGAAGATGCTGACCGAGCAGAAGCACCTGGCCGATCTCGGCCTGGCCGTGTCGAAGATCAACCACGACATGCGCAACATCCTCGCCTCGGCGCAGCTGATGTCGGACCGCCTGCGCCAGGTCAAGGACCCGACCGTGCAGGCCTTCGCGCCAAAACTGCTGCGCGCGCTCGACCGTGCGGTGTCCTATTCGGAGGGCGTGCTGGCCTATGGCCGCACCCAGGAGCCGCCGCCGTCGCGCCGCAGGCTGCGGCTGCGTCAGCTGGTCGAAGACGTCCAGGGCCTGCTCGATATCGAATGCGGCATCGAATTCGTCAACGCCGTCGACCCGGTGCTCGAGGTCGATGCCGATTCCGACCAGCTGTTCCGCGTGCTCACCAATCTTAGCCGCAACGCCGTGCAGGCGATGGCGGCGGATACCGAGAGCGCCGTGGTGCGCCGCCTGACCATATCGGCCGAGCGCATCGGCAGCGTCAGCCGCATCGTCGTCACCGACACCGGCCCCGGCCTGCCGCCAAAGGCGCGAGAAAACCTGTTCGCGGCATTTCGCGGCTCGGCCCGTAGCGGCGGCACCGGCCTTGGCCTGGCGATCGCCCATGAATTGATCCGCGCCCATGGCGGCACGGTGGAGCTGGTCGAATCGATCGGCGGCCGCACCACATTCGCGGTCACCATTCCCGACCAGCCGGTCCGGCTCGACCAGGCCCGCAACGGGCTGCGCCGCCCCGCGTAACGAACCGTTTCGTTACGGATCGTTTCAATTCGCAAAGGGTTGGTCCGAGACTACGAGCCATCGGCTCGGCCGCCGTGCAACGGCTCGTTTCGTTACGGACCGTTCCGACTGGCAAATGACCGATCCAAGACTACGACTTGTCGGCTCGGCCGCCGCGTGACGCGGTATTGCCTTCGCCGGCCGGCGCATGACGGCAAAGCATGACTGCAAAACTTTTGGCCAGGATCGGCTTGCTTTTCGCAAATTCAGTCGCTAGGGAACACGTCACATCGCGGCCGGTCGCCAGGATCGGATCGCGGGGCTATGCCAAGCATGGCCTGTTGCGCGCCCGTAGCTCAGCTGGATAGAGCACCAGACTACGAATCTGGGGGTCAGGAGTTCGAATCTCTTCGGGCGCGCCAAATACCGCCGATAGCGCGCAATCGTACGATATAGCCCGATTCCCATCAGACTACGCCCGCGCAAAGAGCGGGAGATAGTCCGCGAGCGAAAGGCGTAGAAACGGCGGCGTTAGGCGGTGGAAAAGGTCGAATCTCTCGGGTTGAATGGCTGATTTCTGATCAGCAGGCACGTGCCATATATCACTTGGGTGGCATCAGCCATTTCACTCTAAATCTACTTCGGTTGCGAACGTAGAAGGCCGCTGATTGCCGCGAAGTTTACCAATAAGACCTCTTTGCAGGCGCCCGTCGGCCTCGGTGCGTGCTGTAGGCTAAATACAAGGCAATGGCCGTCGTACAAAAGGTGACACCGGCGCTGATAAAGAACACAACGCTCAAACCTGCTCGATCGGCAGCCCATCCCAACGCCGGGCTTCCTAGCGCCATCGCGACATCGAGAAAGACCGTGTAGATGCCCATTGCCAGCCCGCGGCTTTCAGGCGAGGTGTCACGGACAGCCTCGACACCCAGACCGGGATAGACGAGCGAGTAGCCGAGTCCCGCGAGAGCGGCTCCGGCGGATGCCATCATCGTGCTTCGGGCCAATCCCATGAGGATCAATCCGGCCGCTTGCACCAGAACGAACACCAAGGCGATTCTCGCGCCGCCGAACTTATCCGGTAGATGGCCAAACATCATTCGCGCCACGATCAACGCCGCGCCAAAGGCAGTGAAGGCAAGCCAGACGGGCTGCCAGCCGTGATTGGCATAAAGGAGCGAGCTGAATGCGAGAATGGCGCAATAGCCGATGCTGCTAAGCGCCGCGCCAAGTCCGGGTAGCCAGACCGCTCCAATCACGCCGCCAAAAGTGGATCTCGTCCGTGCCGATAGGACAGGCGGACTCGGCGCTCGCAATAGGAACAGCAGAACGAGCAGTGGCGCCAAGGTCGTGATAAGGCCGATCGCCGCAAGGCCGTACGGTACAAAGAGCATCGTGCCGAGCGGACCGCCGAAGGCGAGCGCCGCGAACATGGCCGTGCCGACCCAGGCGATGACCTTCCCCGCATGGCCGGAATCGACCATTGCCAATCCCCAGCTCACGCCCCCGGTGATGATGAAGCTTTCGGCTCCACCGAGCACCGCACGTCCCACCAGAAGAATCGCAACAGAGAGGGTTGGCGAACTCACGAAGGTCAAGGACAGGAGATACAGCAATCCAGCACCGGCGGCGGCGATCAGGCCGAGGACGACGCTGCGTTTGCCACCATTCGCATCCGAATAGGTGCCGGACCATATGCGCGTGACCAGAGACGCGGCAAATTGCGAGCCCGCAACCAGGCCGACGACGAAAGTTCCGAAGCCGAGATCCTGATTCACATGCAGCGGCAGCACCGGCAGGGCCGCGCCGATGACGAGGAAGCCGGCCAACACGGCCGCCATGATCGGCAGCAACGTCACGGCGGCCGAGGGCGGCGGTCTGGACGATGAGGGCAAAGGAGTCATCGCGACCAGCAGCGTTCAGTTGGCGGAGCGCTTCTCGAACACGGAGCGCGCAACAGCGGCTGCCGAGAAAGCGTTCGGCCATCCGGCGTAGTACGCGAGATGGCTGATGGCTTCGGAGGCTTCCATGCGCATCAGTCCATTATCCATCGCCCGGTTGAGGTGGTAGGGAATCTGCTCGACCTGGCCGGCCGAGATCAGGGCGCTGACCGTCACCAGACTGCGATCGCGCGGGGCGAGATCGGGCCGCAGCCACAGGTCGCGAAACAATACGTCGGTCGTATCCCTCACCTATCCCGGCGATGCCGGTCCTGTGCCTTGCGCGACGCGGGCGGCGCGATCGGCCTCGGCTTTTTCGTCCAGCGGCAGGAAATCAACCATGGCCTTGGGGAGCTGGTCGGGTCCGACACCGCGCGCCGCGAACACCTCCTTCGTGATGCCCGTCGCGGCAACCGCATTGCCCCAGCCGGCATAGAAGGCGAGATGCGTGATAATCTCTGAGATTTCGGCCGGCTTCACCCCATTGTCGAGTGCGAGATGCACCTGCTCCGGCAGGAGAATGTCCTGGTTGCGCGTGATCACGGCAGCGACAGTGACGATGCTGCGATCCCGCAGCGACAGGCCCGGCCTCTTCCAGAGGCCATTTGCAAGCTTCTCATCGGCGTAGCGCTCAAGCGCGGGCGAAACGGTTCGCACGTCTTCGCGGGACAGGCTGCCGGTCTGCGATCCGGTTTGCGCGGCGGTATCGACGGCTCCCATGGAAAGAGCGAGAGCCAGAACGGTCGAGGTTTTCATGATGAAGCCTTTCGTTCCGTTATCCCGTCAGCGGTATTGCTCGTCGGAAACAGGTTCGAGCCAGTCGACGTTCTTGCCGTCCTGCATGTAGCTCAAGGCGATATGCGTCATGGGGCTGATCGCGGTCGCTCCATGCCAGTGCTTCACGCCGGCCGGAATCCAGACCACATCGCCAGGATTGATGCCGCGCCGCTCCTTGCCCTCTTCCTGCACCCAGCCTTGACCGCCCGTGATGATAAGCATCTGGCCTGCCGGATGGCTGTGCCAGACCGTCCGCGCGCCGGGCGCGAAGTTCACAAGTCCGGTGCTCGCCCGCGTCATGTCGGTAGGCGGATAGAGCGGACTGATGACCGCCTGCCCGGTGAAGTTGTCCGCCGTTCCGATCACGGCCGGCGTGCTGCCGTTCGTGCGGATTTCGATGGTCTCGGCCTCGGCCGGCATTAGGCCGGCGGTGCTGATTGCAGCGGCAGCGAGAATCTTCTTCATGTTCGTCTCCTTCTGCGTTTGCAGCTTCTTGCTGTTCCCGGTGAATGATGCGGGTTTTTCCGACACCCGCGGCATTGTCCTGATGCGCAGCGGCCTTCCAGGTTCAGGAAAGCATTTCGACGCGCAGCGGATGTTCTCCGCGTATCAGAAGCGGCGCCGGTCCCTGGTCTAGTCGCCCGAGCCGGATCAGGCCGCGCGACCAACGATAGGGACCATGAAACATCGCGAGATTGCCCCAGGGGGCGTAGTAGCAAAGATCGCCAGCCGCCTCGTTCCCGAAGCGACCGCTGCCTTCCTCGGTGAGCTTGCGCGGCAGATAGGCGATCTTCTCGTTGGACGAATAGTCGTCGATCGTCAGGTCCAGCGGCAGCATTGAGACCAGGTCGTGCGCGGAAGGATTGTTCTCCAGCGTCGCCGTGAAATCCTGATCTGCAAAAACAAATCTCAGGCGCATCGGGGCTCCTTTCGTACCCGGGGTTGTGGAGGTCTGAGAGTGCACCGAAGAGGGAAGCGCGAAGCTGACAGCGCCTGCCAGCAAGGTGCGGCGTGAAAGCCATGTGGCGTCGCGTGTCATTTAAGGTCTCCCAATCGGTGCGGCCATATCCATTATTCCGGCACACGGCCGCACCCTTCGACGAATACGGCCTTGTTAAGCGGCCAGATGCTGACCGAAGAAGCTGGTAAGCCTGTCGAACGGAATCAGGTCCACACGGTCGTAGAGATCGACGTGACCGGCGCCCTGGACCCAGACCAGTTCCTTCGGCTCGGCTGCCAGTCTGTAGGCTTCCTCGCTGAACTCCTTCGAATGCGCCTGATCGCCGCTGATGAACAGCATTGGGCGCGGCGAGATCGTCTCGATGTCGTTGAACGGGTAGAAGTTCATGAATTTGACATTGCTGGTCAGCGTCGGCTTGGTCGTTATCTGGTCGGAGACACCCGCCGGGGTAAACTCTCCGCGGGATGTCCGATAGAAATCGTAGAACTCACGCTGGATGGGGTGCGTCGACGCGGTCAGTTCGAGATCAGTTCCGCCCGTATGCTGGATCTGGCCGCCTTCGAATTCGGAGTAGCGCTGCTCGGCGGCCGCCGCGATGATCTGCTTGCGTTGCTCGACGCTTAGCGAGTGATTGAGTGCGTTTCGGTTCGCCGCGCCCATGTCATACATGCTGACCGTGGCGATGGCGCGCATGCGCGGGTCGATCTTGGCGGCGCTGATGACGAAGCTGCCGCTGCCGCAGACACCAATCGCGCCGATGCGATTGCGGTCGACGAACGCGCGTGTTCCAAGGAAATCCACCGCTGCGCTGAACGCTTCTGCATAGACATCCGGCGAAACGATCTGACGGGCTTCGCCTTCGCTCTCGCCCCAGAAGGGCAGGTCGATTGCCATGGCGATGAAACCCTGCTCGGCCATCTTGGTGGCATAGAGGGTCGCGCTTTGCTCTTTCACCGCGCCCATTGGATGGCCGACGACGATGGCCGGATGACGTGCATTGCGGTCAAGGTCCTTGGGAACGAGCAGATTCCCCGCGACATTCATCTGGTATTGGCTTTTGAAGGCGACCTTTTCGAGCGTCACCTGATCGCTCGTGTAGAAATTGTTTGCACCGTTCGACATGTCTTGAGCCTTTGCGAAGTGAATGTTGAAGAGTGACGCCGCACTGAAGGCGGCTGCGCCGGCACCGGTCAGCTTCAAAAGCTCGCGCCGGTGGATTGCACGCTCTGATGTTTTCGTATCAGGGGTATTCATAGGCATTTCCGATCTCCTGTAGGTTTGGGTTGAATTGAGCCACTCGCCGCCTTGGCCAGTCCCTCTCGGTCATTCGGGCTCGAGCAGACGCCGGCCGGTGCCGATCAGCGCGATTGCAAAGCCGGCCAGAACCACGCTGCCGATAAAGGTCGCGGAGATCGTCAGGCCATCCAGCAGCACCCCTCCGACTATCGCGCCCAGAAGGATCGAAGCCTGGATCGCCGCGACCATCAGGCTGCCGGCGGCCTCGGGCGCATCGTCCGCATTTTGCGACATCCATGTCATCCAAATCACCGACATCGCGGTAATGCGTTGTTGCAGTGCAAACCTAGTGGTTTTGCCATAAAACGATTACCCGTCGAAATTGGCATGAACTAATCGACTACATCGAATAATCTGTTGCGAGATGGCAAACGAAGGAAGCTCATGGCCAGAACCGATCTCAACCAATTGACGTGGTTTCAGGCCGTCGCAGAAGAGCGCAGCTTCACCAAGGCAGCGGCAAAGCTCGGCGTCGCGCAATCGACGCTCAGTCACACGATCAAGCAGCTCGAAACACGCATGGGCATACGCCTTCTGACCCGCACGACGCGTAATGTCGCGACGACCGTTGCGGGCGAAAGGCTGCTACAGACGATCGCCCCGCGCATTGGTGAAATCGAAGACGAGATCGCAGCGCTGATGGCGTTCCGCGAAAAGCCGTCAGGCTCGATCAGGTTGACCCTGTCCGACCACGCGCTCGAAAGCGTGGTCTGGCCGAAGCTTAAGCCGGTCCTCAGCGCCTATCCCGACATCGGCGTCGAACTGATCCTGGACAGCACCTTCCGCAACATCGTCGAGGAAGGCTTTGACGCCGGTGTCCGGCTTGGAGAGAGCGTCGAGAAAGACATGATCGCGGTCCGCATCGGCCCGGACTGGCGCCTGGTCGCCGTGGCTTCGCCGCGATACTTCGCGGCGCACGGTGTGCCTGTCCATCCGCAGGACCTGATCCGCCATGTCTGCATCAACATGCGCCACGAGACCGCCGGCGGTCTTTATGCCTGGGAATTCGAGAAGGATGGACAGGCGCTGCGTGTCCGTGTGGACGGTCAACTTACCTTCAACAACACCTACGCCATGATCGACGCCGCGGTGAGTGGCTATGGTATCGCCTATGTTCCCGAGAACATCGTGGAGCGGCACGTCGCCTCAGGGTTGCTGGTGCAGGTCCTCGACGACTGGTCGCCCTTCTTCGATGGCTATTTCCTCTATTATCCTAGCCGCCGCCAAAACCTTCCTGCGTTCAAGATTATTGTGGACGCATTGCGGCATCGGGAATGAAGCGACAGGATCTAAACCCGCGCGATTGGCTCACGCCCCATTTGGGAGTGTTCTAGAGGCAATAGGCAGAGTTCTCATCATCGCCCCGATGCGGCGCCATTAAACTCATGCCCACCCCGGGAACATAGGTAACAGAATCTATCGCCTGCGGCCGGAAGATTGCGAGGAGTGAGCGCCATCCCTGCCAAAAGAGCGGTGTCGGCTGAAGCTGCTCAGTCGGCCTGCTTGACCTCCGGACCTGGTTCAGTTGGCGGAACTGGCGTGCAATCTTGGCCGGTGCATTCCTGCACAGGATCGTTCGCCGGCGGGAGACAGTTTTGGCCTTCACAATGAACGGGCGGCTGCACTGTGGCGGCTTCGTTGTTCGGCGGCACAGGCCGATCCTCAGCACGAACGGCCGGCATTCCAAGGTCGATCATGGCCGTGCACAAGAGCGCAATCCGAAGCACGTTCATTTTCGCCTCCGCAACTGACAGCGAGACGCAGATTATACCTTCGAACTGCGGCCAACATCCTGTCACCCGCGAACGGCGTTAACAGCGCGTTTCATTGCCGGTCGGAAGGGCGTACCGATTGAGATCGAGCGTCGTCCTCTACCTGGCAAAATAGCGCCAGAAACGGGGCATTCGGCCGGAGGTGACTGAAGCCAACCTTCCGATTTTCCTGTACACGTGTGCGAAGGGTTTGAGTGCCTTAGGGCTTTCGCATATTCGAGCTTCTTCAGGTCTTTCACGGGGGAACGTACATGACGGCGTTCAACAGCGTCCGCTTCCGGGTCAAGCCGGGTAGTGAAGACGAATTCGTCGAACTGTTCAGCAGCGCTCCGCGCAACTTCGAGGGATTGCGAAAAATGGCTCTCATCAAATCGGGAGATGGCGCCTTCTTCTCGATTGGAGAGTGGGACACTTTCCAGCACATGGTCGATGCCAGGCCCACAATGCTCGGCAATCTTGATCGGTTCCGGCATACGTTGCAGCAGCTTGAAGGCGGATATACGGATGCTGTTTCCGGCGAGACTGTCTTCGAAACGGACGGCAGGAGCGGCGGCAGGTCGGTATAGTATCGCACTTCGAAAAGCTTATGCCGTGCGCCACTTCCCGGCTCCCTCACCTAAACCGCACATTCCCCTTGGAAAGCTCTGTCACCGACCTGCATCCCATCAGCCGCATGTCGCGTTCGATCTCGGTTCGCATCAGGCCGAGCGCCCGTTCGACGCCTGCCTGTCCTGCGGCGGCCAGCGGGAAGAGGTAGTAGCGCCCGACGCCGACGGCCTTGGCGCCCAACGACAGGGCTTTCAGCACATGTGTGCCGCGCTGGACGCCGCTGTCGATGATCACGTCTATCTTGTCGCCCACCGCGTCGACGATCTCGGACAGCTGGTCGAAGGGGCTGCGCGAGCCGTCCAGCTGCCTGCCGCCATGATTTGACAGAACGATGCCGGTGCAGCCGATGTCGACGGCCTTTCTGGCATCGGCGACGCTAATGATCCCCTTCAGGCAGAACTGGCCGTTCCAGAAGCGGACCATGTCTTCGACATCCTTCCAATCCAGCGACGGGTCGAGGATCTCCGTGAAATAGCGGCTGATGGAAAGCGCTCCGCCACCGAGATAGATATGGCCGTCCAACTGCGGCAGGCTGAACTTTTCGTGGGTCAAATAGTCTATAGCCCATCTCGGCTTGATCGCGAACTGCATCACGCCGCCGAGCGTAAGCCGAAAGGGGATGGAAAAGCCGGTTCGCAGGTCACGCTCGCGGTTTCCGCCGGTGACGCTGTCGACCGTCAGCATCATCACCTCGACGCCGGACGCCTTGGCGCGCTCCATCATGGCGCGGTTCAGGCCGCGATCCCTGTGGAAATAGAACTGATAGACCTGCGGCGTCCTGTGCTTGCGCACTTCCTCCAGGCTGACCGTGCCGAGCGACGAGACGCCGAACATCGTGCCGAACTTCTCCGCCGCCGCGGCGACGGCGCGCTCGCCGCTGTAGTGAAACAGCCGCTGGAGAGCCGTCGGCGAACAATAGACCGGCATCGCCAGCTTCTGGCCCATGACGGTGACCGACATGTCGACCTGTCCAACGCCGGCAAGGACGTTAGGGACGAGATCGCAGTCCTCGAAAGCCGCCGTGTTGCGCCGCAGCGTCGTCTCGTCGTCCGCGCCGCCATCGATATAGTTGAAGATTGGGCCTGGCAGGCGCTGTTTTGCGAGCCGGCGGAAGTCCTGAAAATTATAGCAGCTTTGCAATCTCATGAAATCAATCGGGTATATGGCGGGCCTGATGTCAAGCCTGTGCAACTGTCGATCGCCGGCGCGCTCGCCTCAGCCCGCCACGGCGCCAACCGACTCCCGCTCGACCAGCGGGCATTCGAGCTTGGTTACGGGATAGCGGCTCCGGCCGCGACCGGGAGCAGCGGGGACTTCCAACTGCTCGATCGCCCATTGTCCCATCGCCATATGCGGCAGGATCGACGTCGTCAGCGGCGGGAACAGATGCCGCGCGATCTCCTCGTCGTCATAGCCGACCACCGAAATATCTCCGGGGATGTGCAGGCCGGCCTCCTTCAGCGCCTCGTAGCAGCCGATCGCGGTACGGTCGTTCTGGCAGAAGATGGCGGTCGGCCGGTCCTTCAGCGCCAAGAGCCTGACGGTCGCGGCATAGCCGGCGCTCGCTGACCAATCGCCTTCGACGACCAGCTCCGGGTCGAACGGGATGTCGGCCGTCGCCAGCGCCCGGCGGTAACCTTTCAGCCGGTCCTGAGCCGCCTGCATCCAGGGCTCGCCGGTGATGGTGGCGATACGGCGATGGCCATAGCTGATCAGGTGCCGGGTCGAGCTCTGGCCGCCGGCGATCTCGCTCGGCACCACGGCGGGAAAGGCATAGTCGGCGGTGTAGCAGTTGAGCAGGATGACCGGAATGTCGAGGCCGTAGAGATAGTCCGGCGCGACGATCTCGCGGGTGAAGATGGTCATGTAGATCAGCGCCGAAATGCCCCGCTTGGTCAGTGCCGCGATGGCCCGGGCCTCCATCACCTCGTCGCCCATGGTCTGCGCCACCAACACTACATTGCCGGCGTTCCACGAGGCTTGCCGCGCCCCTTCAATGGCGACGACCGCCTCCGGGCTGGTCGCCAACTGGTCGACGGCGAAGCCGATCACGCCATCCAGCCCGTCGAATGCGGCAACCGGGGCTCGCAAGGCAGAAAACACCGGCGGCGAATAGCCCAGTGCTCGCGCCGTCTCGATCACCCGCTCTCGGGTTTGCTGCGACAGCCTGATGCCCGGCGTGTTGTTGAGCACGAACGAAACCGTCGCCTGCGAACAGCCGGCGACCCTGGCGATGTCGGTCATGGTAACGCGGCCCTTGGGGTTTTTCCCGGACGGCTTGCGCCGCCTGGTACCCTCAAGGACGGGATCACGCAGTGGTTCGTTCATGTCATTGGTCCCTCGAATCTCGCATTTATAGGGCGAAGCGCTACTAATAGATATAATCGACCTCTTAGGCGATGTAGTCCCCGGTTCAAACGGTTGCGACTGGGGAGGCCTCTCTCCTTTGTGCGAGAATCTCGACCAAACTAATACTCTTTACTAATATCCGGCATCACTATAACGTCAATCCATCATGCCCGGACGACCTCGGACCGCGCATGTTCGGAACGCAAGCCAGCCTGGTATCGGACGGTTCCCGTCAGCCGAAGCTTGCCTGCCGCTCCGGGAAATGTCAGACAAATCGGACTATTTACGAACGGCGAATGAGTCTCTAAAGTCGACGATCGCGGCTGGAATGGCGTCGTTCTTCGCTGCCGGAAACCCTTGAGGAGGAGGGCGTCCAAGCCGCGCCGGCACGTTCATCATCAGCGAAAATTACTGAGTCAAAATGGGAGGTTGAATATGAAATCTGTGATACGAAATGCGTCCGTCGCCGCTGCGGCCCTGCTGCTCGGCCTGTCCGCCAGCGCAATTGCGCGGGCCGACGACAAGCCGACACTGGCCTTCGTCGTCAACGGCGCTTCCGATTTCTGGAAGGCGGCGGAAGCCGGCGTCAAGAAGGCTCAAGCCGAACTGCCCAACTACAATCTTGAACTCAAATATCCGGAGCAGTCCTCGGTCGCCATCCAGCAGCGCCTGATGGACGATCTGGTGACGGCCGGCGTGAAGGCGATCATGGTCTCGGCCGTCGATCCCAAGACGTCGACCGACGGGCTGAACAAGATCGCCTCGGAAACGGCGTTGTTCACCACCGACAGCGACGCGCCGCAGACCAAGCGTGTCGCGTATATCGGCTCGTCCAATGTCGATGCCGGCAAGCAGGCGGCAGAGATCGCCAAGAAGGCAATGCCTGACGGCGGCAAGTGCCTCGGCTTCGTCGGCCTGCTCGGCGCCGACAACGCCAAGGAGCGCATCCAGGGCATGAAGGAAGGTCTCGCCGGCACCAAGATCGAATTGGTCGACGTGCGTGGCGACGACATCGATCAGGCTCGCGCCAAGAAGAACGTCGAGGACGCGCTGGTCGCCAGCCCCGACGTCACCTGCATGGTCGGCTTCTATTCCTACAACACGCCGCGCATCTATGAAGCGCTGCGCGATGCCGGCAAGCTCGGCCAGATCACCGTCGTCGGCTTCGACGACGATCCGATCACGCTGGGCGGCGTCAAGGAAGGCACCGTCGCCGCCACCGTCGTGCAGCAGCCCTTCGAATGGGCCTATCAGGGCATGAAGCTGATGGCTGCCTATCTCGAGGGCGACAAGTCGGGCATTCCCGCCGATGGCCTGATCATCATCCCGACCAAGATCATCGGCAAGGACGATATCGACGCCTACGCCGCCAGCCTCAAGGCGATGTCTGGAAACTGAGCGAATTAGGTTGCGCCGGCTCAAGGTTCGCCTTGAGCCGGCGTTCTATTGACGGGCCTCGCGAGGCTCGTCAGTCTGAGACCAAACGGCTCACCGGCTGCTGTCAGGCGTGATGAATTATTCCGACCCATCCATCGTTGCATCTGCGGACGCTCCGTTCCTGAGCCTCGACGGTGTGCGCAAGACCTATCCCGGCGTCGTTGCGCTGGACGGATTCTCGATGGAGGTCAGGCCCGGCGAGGTCATCGGCCTGGTCGGCGAAAACGGCGCCGGCAAATCGACGCTGATGAAGATCCTCGGTGGCGTGACCAGGCCGGACACAGGCACCATCACCGTCGATGGCGTCGCCCATGACGGGCTGACTGTCGAGGCCAGCATCGGCTCGGGCATCGCTTTCGTCCACCAGGAACTCAACCTGTTCGAAAACCTCGACGTGGCCGCCAATATCTTCTTCGGCCGCGAACCGCTGCGCGCCGGGCCGCTCAAGCTCGTCGACCGCGCCAGGCTGCGAGCGCAGGCGGCGCCGCTGCTCAAACGCGTGGGCGCCAATTTCTCGGCCGATACGCCGGTGTCGGCGCTGTCGCTGGCGCAGCAGCAAATGGTCGAGATCGCCAAGGCGCTGTCGATCAAGGCACGGCTGGTTATCCTCGACGAACCGACCTCGAGCCTGCCGATCGCCGAAACCGACAAGCTGCTCGGTGTCATCAAGGCGCTGAAGGCAGACGGCATCAGTGTCATTTTCATCTCGCACCGCCTTCACGAGGTCGAGCGCGTCGCCGACCGCGTCGTCGTGCTCAGGGACGGAATGCTCGCCGGAACCTTGCCGAAGAGCGCCATCAATCACGACCAGATGGTCAAGCTGATGATCGGCCGCATGCTCAAGGAGCGCGAGAAGGCCGCAGAATCGGCGCGCCCGCCTGGCTCTGTCGCGCTGTCGGTCAAGGCCATTCGCACCGCCGCCTATCCTGACCGCCCCGTCGACCTCGACGTCAGGCATGGCGAGATCCTCGGCCTGGCCGGTCTCGTCGGCTCCGGCCGGACGGAACTGGCGCGCGTGCTGTTCGGCATCGACAGGAGCTTTGGCGGCTCGTTCCAGCTTGACGCAAAAGATCTGGTTCTTGGTTCGGCCGCCGACGCAGTGGCCAACGGTATTTTCCTCGTCCCGGAAGACCGCAAGCTGACTGGCATCCTGCTCGACCTGTCGATTGCCCAGAACATCTCGCTGCCCAATCTGCCGGCGCATTCGCGGCGCTCGCTGGTCTCGGCCAGCGCCGAGGCCGCCACCGCCGAAAAACAGAAGACCGATCTCGGCATCAGGGCGCCCTCCGTGCAGACGCGCACCGGCACGCTGTCGGGCGGCAACCAGCAAAAGGTCGTGCTGGCCAAATGGCTGGCGATGAAGCCGAAGGTGATGATCCTCGATGAGCCGACACGCGGTATCGATATCGGCGCCAAGGCCGAGATCTACGGGCTGATGCGGGCGCTGGCCGATGCCGGGGTCGCCGTGCTGATGATCTCCAGCGACATGGAGGAGGTGATCGGCGTTTCCGACCGCATTGCCGTCATGCATGAGGGCCAGATCTCCGGCATTCTCGACAAGGACCGGTTCAGCCAGGAAAACGTGCTGCTGCTGGCGGTCGGCAAGCAGCCGAAGTAATTCGCAGGCGTTGGGAGAAGACGATGAGCAAGAAAGATCTCGGCCTGCTGATCCTGATCCTGGTGGTCGGCGCGGTGGTGGCGATCATCAACCCGCGCTTCCTGCTGCCGATCAATCTCGCCAACACCTCGAACCTGATCGGGCTGTTCGGCATCCTGTCGATTGGCCAAGCCTTCGTCATCATCACCGGCGGCATCGAATTGTCGGTCGGCTCGGTGGTTGCGCTACTCGGTACGCTTTTCATCGATTTCATCGCCGTGCGGGAGATGGAGTGGCCGCTGGCCTTCGTGCTGATCATCGCGCTCGGCGCCATCATCGGCCTGATGCATGGCTGGCTGATCACCCGGCTGAAGTTGCAGCCGTTTGTCGTCACTCTCTGCGGCCTGCTGATCTATCGCGGCGTGGCGCGCTTCTACACTGCCGACGGCACCGCCGGCTTTGCCTTTGGGCAGAACTTCCCGGAACTCGAATTCCTGACGGCGGGGCGGTCCTGGGGCGTGCCGAACAGTTTCATCGCGCTGATCGTCATCGCCGTCGTCATGTGGGTGGTGCTGCACCGTTCGGTATTCGGGCGCTATCTCTACGCCATCGGCAAGAACGAGGAAGCGGCAAAATATTCCGGCATCCGCACCGGCCGCATCGTCATAGCCGCCTATGTCATCTGCGGCGTGCTGACGGCGCTGTCGGCTATCTATTTCGCCATGTACACACGCTCGATCTCGCCGGCGAGCCACGGCCAGTTCTACGAACTCTACGCCATCGCGGCAGCGGTGCTCGGCGGCTTCTCGCTGCGCGGCGGCGAAGGCTCGCTGATCGGCGTCCTGCTCGGCACGGTGCTGCTGCAGGAGCTGCAGAACCTCGTCAACCTGCTCGGCATCCCGTCCTCGCTCAACTTCGCCGTCATGGGCGGGGTGATCCTCATCGGCGTGCTGGTCGACCAGCAATGGGGCGTGTTCAGGGCGCGGCGGCGGATGCTGGAAGCTACCCGTAAGGGCGTGGCGGGTGCTGCCGCGGAATGACGCAAAAATAGCTGGATGAAATGCGCCGACTGCCATTGGCAGGCATCTCTCCATTTGGAACGAAACCCGTATCGAAGCGTTTATTTAAGCTTTGCTATGCGGAGGCGTCCCATGCCCACGAATCCAGTAAGTACCGCAAAGGTCGGAACTCACCCTCTCCACCCGATGCTGATACCTTTTCCTGTCGCGTTTCTTGTCGGTGCCTTTGTCACCGACCTGGTTTTCTGGGGAACTGCCGATGCTTTCTGGGCACGGGCATCGATGTGGCTGATCGGGGCAGCCATCGTAATGGCCCTTCTCGCCGCGACAGCCGGTTTTATCGACTTCCTCAACGAGCCGCGCATTCGCGCCTTGTCGGACGCCTGGTATCACATGCTGGGCAACCTGACCGCGGTCGTTGTGGCACTGATCAATTTTTATCTTCGCTATGCCCAAGGCGCCGAAGCCGCGGTCCGCCCATGGGGTGTGCTCTTGTCGTTCATAGTGGTCTGCATACTGCTGTTCACCGGCTGGAAGGGCTGGGAAATGGTGTATCGCCATCACGTTGCAGTTCTGGATACACCGGCGGATGCGCCAGTGAAGCCTTCGATAACCACTGCCGCGGATACTCGTCACGCTGGTCGGGACCGGCACGCCGCATGAGGCCATAATCCCGAAAAGGGGGTACCGGCTTCCAAAGATATTGGTTAGACAAGTAGCGCCCATACCGAATGCATCGGATGGGCGCTACTTTAGATAAGGCCCGACATGTCGGAGAAGGCCATGGCCTTGCGCAGCACCTCGGCGAAGCGCTCGCCGGCGGCTTCACGAGGGCCGCTATTGTCGATCGAGGTGACACCCGGTCCGGACAGCGCCACATTGGCACTGCGCGCCAGCCGTGCCAGCACTTCGCCGCGCGACTCGCGACCGCGCAATGCCAGCCGCTCGGCCAGGATATCCGGTGTAGCCGTGATCTCGACGACAGCCAGATTGGCGTAGCGCTCCCGCAGCGCAGGGATGATCGCGCGCGAGACGTTGGCGATCGCGACACGGCCGTTGGAGACCGACCAGTCGACTTCGGCCGGGATGCCGTAGTGCAGGCCATGCGCCTCCCAGGAAATGGCGAAGGCGCCATCCGCTTCGGCCTCGACAAAGGCAGCATCGGCGAGCGTATCGTGATCCTCGGTGGCCGCATCGCTCGGCCGGGTGATCACCCGGCGCACGAACTCCAGCCGGCTCTCGCCGGCAAACACCGCGCGCGCATAGCCGATCACCGTGTCCTTGCCGGCACCGCTCGGCCCGACGACGGCGACGAAGACACCGTCGCGGATCGGAAATCCCGCGGCGGACAATTCACGCTCGACCGATGCCGACACCATCATGCGACCCGGCGTCCCTGCCGCCAGACCGTGCGGACGACCGGGACATGGTCGTCGACGCGCACGCGAACCAGATCGGCGCGCCGGCCGGGCTCGATGACACCGCGATCGGTGAGGCCGACCGCCTCGGCCGGGTTCTTCGAAACCATGGCCACAGCCTGCGGCAGCGAGATACCTTCGACCACGTCGCCGAGGAAGAAGGCCGACTGGATCAGGCTGAACGGAATGTAGTCCGATGACAGTATATCGAGCAGGCCGTCGCCGGCCAGCGTGCGGGCCGAGACATTGCCCGAATGCGAAGCGCCGCGCATGACGTTCGGCGCGCCCATCAATACGCCGAGCCCTGCCTTTTTCGAAGCCCTCGCTGCCTCCTCGGTGGTCGGGAACTCGGCGACGCGCACACCTTGCTCGATCGCTTCGTCGACATGGCCGACGGTCGCGTCGTCATGGCTGGCGAGCACGATGCCGCGCTCATGACAAGCCGCGGCGATGAAGCTGCGGTTCGGGCTCGAGTTCCTCGCCGATTCAGCCATCCGCTTTTCGCAGAATTTCTGGAAATCGCGGTCCGTAAGCTTCAGCTTGCGCTGATAGTAGTAGGCGTAGGTCTCGAGATCGACGAATTGCCGCTGTCCCGGCGCATGGTCCATCAGCGACGCCAGCCTGACCCGCTCGTCACCGTCGAAATTGGCGAAGGCTGGAAGGCAGTCCGGCGCCGAAACCTCGCAGCGCAGATGGATGAAATGGTCGGCCCTGAGCCGGTCCTGCTGGACACTGTCCTCGATCGCGTCGGCCAGTTTGCGTATGTCGGCAGCCGTCAGGTCCGCATCCTCGTCCATGCCGACGCGCAAGGCGTCGAGCACGGTGGTGATGCCGGCGGTCGCCACCTGCGCGTCATGGGCGAGCACCGCGGCGATCGGGTTCCAGCGCACTTTCGGCCGTGGCGCGTAATGGCCTTCGAGATGATCGGTGTGGAGCTCGACCAGGCCAGGGATGATGAAGTCGCCGCCCATGTCCTCGCCGCTGCGGCCGGGTCCGGCATCAATGGCGGCGATCATGCCGTCGCGCAGCACGATCGACCCTTGGACGATCTGATCGGCGAGCACGATGCGGGCGTTGTCAAGAACAGTCTCGGCGGTCATTTCAAGCAGTCCTTGCAGGATTTTGCAGCCAACTGGAACCAATTGGCGTCGCACAAACGCGGTTAGAGCAAATAGTCATTAGGCAGTTCTTCTGGCCGGGCGGCGCCCGAGCGCGTGATGGGACAGCACCATGAACGGCGCGCCAGGTTCAGTTTCCACAAACAGCGTCAGCGCGTCCACCGGCACCGGCCTTTGCAGCACGCCCGCAAACAGGCTGTCGATTGCTAAGCGAAGACGAGGGCTTTCCTGTGACGAGACCCGGCCGGACAGCGTCATGTGGAAGCGAAACGTCTCGAACACATAGGGATAACCCCATTGGCAGAGATTGCGGAACTCGTCGGGCTTCAGCGAATCGGGGCTGCGCCGTTCGATCTCGGCTTCCGTCAACGGCGCGCGAAAGCGGTCGAAGTCGCGCACCACATCATCGGCGAAGCGGTTGAGCGACGGCAGCGGTGCTTCCGGCACCAGCGCGAAGAAGCCGTCGATCTGGCTGACGACGAGGCGCGGGATCGTAACCACCGGCGTCGCCTCGGCAAAATCGTCGAGTGCCGCGCGAAGCGAGGTTTCCGTCTCATTGGAGGCCAGTCGAAAGGGCGCCTTCAGCGTCGCATGAAAGCCATAGCGGCGCGCCGAAGCGGTATGGAAGGCAACTTCTGCCGCCGACAACTCGCCTACTGCCTCGACCGGCTTTGTGGCGGCACCGAATGGGTCGCGGCCGAGCCAGTTGGCGGCGATCCGTGCCAGCGGTTCGTCCTGTCGGGGGGTGAAATAGATCGCGTAGCGCATCGAAAGTCCTTGTCAGCCCCGCTGCCATAGGTGATTTCCATGACGAATTGACGAAGCTTTGCGGCGTTTTCGGTAACAAAACCACGCAGCCGGGTAGTTAGCCGACGATTTTTCGCTTGGACCAGCCGTTGGGGCGAAGGGGAAGTGGTCAGGCCTTCATCAGCCATTCGTGCTCGGGCGCGTTGTGGAATTTCCACGTCCGCTTCGGTCCGGCCATGACGTTGAGATAATAGAGATCATAGCCGTGGCAGGCTGCGCAGGGGTGATAACCCCTGGGTACCAGCACGACGTCGCCGTCCTCGATAGCCATCGCCTCGTCGAGCGAACGAGCACCGCTCTGGTCGGCGTCGGTGTAGACGCGCTGGAAAGCAAAGCCCTGCGGCGGGTTGAGGCGGTGGTAGTAGGTTTCCTCCAGATAGGATTCAGCCGGCAAATTGTCCTGGTCGTGCTTGTGCGGCGGATAGCTCGATGTGTGGCCGCCGGGTGTGATGACCTCGACCACCAGCAAGGAATCGGCCGGCTTGTCCTCCGGCAGGATGTTGGTGACGTAGCGCGTGTTGGTGCCTTTGCCGCGAACCTCCTGGCCGAGATCGTCGGGCCCGATGACACGGACCAGCAGACCGCCGCCCAGTCCTGGCGCCGAGCAGACGGCAAGTTCGAGATCGGTATCGGCGCTCACCGACCACTCCGACCCCTGCGGCACATAGACCGACCAAGGCTTGCCTTCGAACGGCGACATGCGTTCGCCCAGCAGGCCGAGATCCTTGCCGCCGGCTTTGGCCTTGCCCTTGCCGGTGACGAACACCAGGCAGACCTCACGATCCGCGGTTTGCCCGGAAGCGCTCTCGCCGGGTCTGAGCCGATGCAGATCGAAGCCGACATAGGTCCAGCCGGCGTTTTGCGGCGTCACATGAGCGACGCGGCCGTGGCCCTTATTGGCTTTGATGAGCAGCTTAGACATGGTCATTCCTTCGGTTTGGCGTCCGCCGATGGCTTGTCCTCGTCAGCCGGCTTGTAGAGATAGAAGAATTGCCAGACGGCATAGCCGGCGAAGCCGAGCGCGATCACGCCCCAGAACGGCGTGCCGGTGGCGAATTCGATCACCGACCAGACCAGGCAGACCGCGACAACGGCAACGCGCCGCCACAGCGGCCGGAAAAACGGGTGCTCGGAGTCTTTCATCGGATCACCCCCGGCATCGGATCAGCCCTTCCTCGCGAGCCTCAAGCATTGGGAAAGCCTTGTGTCTCCACCGTATAGCCGGCCGCTGTCATCACCCGCATCAATTCCTTGTAGCCGACCTGCGCCATCTTGAGCGGCGGGTTCTTCTTCGGATCCTGCTCGGCCTCGACCACGAACCAGCCTTCATAGCCATGGTCGGCGAGCCTCTGGACGATGGCGCCAAAGTCCAGCGAGCCATCTCCCGGCACGGTGAAGGCACCAAGCGCCACCGCATCGAGAAAGGATTGCCTGCTACGATCCAGCTTGTTGATCACCTCCATGCGCACGTCTTTCACATGCACGTGGTTGATGCGCCGGTGGTGGTTATCAATAGCGCGCAGCACATCGCCCCCGGCAAAAGCCAGGTGACCCGCGTCGAGCAGCAGTGGAATGCCTTCTCCCGAATAGCGCATGAAGGCGTCGAGCTCTGGCTCGGTCTCGACCACCGCCGCCATGTGATGGTGATAGGAGAGCGGCATGCCTTGCTCGGCACACCATTCCCCGAACTGCGTGAGCTGCTTCGCGTAGGCTTTCATCTCATCGTCCGAAAGCCTGGGCTTGCTGGCGAGGGGTTTCGAACGGTCGCCCTGGATGGAGCGGCCGACTTCGCCATAGACGATGCAGGGCGCATTCACCGCCTTGAACAGATCGATCATCGGCTGGATACGATCCTTGTTTTTCGCCATGTCTTCATTGACCAGCGTCCCCGAGAACCAGCCGCCGCAAAGTGTCACGTCGGCCTCTTTCAGGATCGGCAGCATGATTTGCGGATCGTTGGGAAAGCGGCGGCCCATTTCCATGCCGGTAAAGCCAGCCGAGCGCGACTGGCGCAGGCACTCCTCCAGCGACACATCATCGCTGAGTTCGGCAAGATCGTCGTTCCACCATGCAATGGGGGACATGCCCAGTTTGGCTTTCAAGTCGTCACTCCAGTTTCGGACATTTCGAGGCGCGTTCGCGGATGGTTCAAAGAACCCGCCCGCTCAGCGCTTCCTCGTATTTCTTGCGCGCCGCATTCACTTGCGGCCGTGCCGAGACTTCCGGCACTGCGACATCCCACCAGCTTCCACCGGCCTCGGTCGAAACCAGCGGGTCGGTGTCGATGACCAGCACGGTCGTTCGCGTGTTCTTCTTCGCTTGCGCCAGCGCCGTTTCCAGCCCGGCGATCGATGGCACTTTTTCGGCAATCGCACCCATGCTCGCAGCATGCGCGGCGAAGTCGATCTCGGGCAAGGTTTCGTGACGGGCGTCCTTCAGCAGATTGTTGAAGTTGGCGCCGCCGGTCGCCATCTGCAGCCGGTTGATGCAGCCATAGCCGCGGTTGTCGAGCAGCACGATGGTCAGCTTGAGGCCGAGCATCACCGAGGTCGCGATCTCGGAATTGAGCATCAGGTAGGAGCCGTCGCCGATCATCACGACTACCTCTTCGTCCGGCTTGGCCATCTTGACGCCGAGTCCGCCGGCGATTTCATAGCCCATTGTCGAGAACCCGTATTCTGCGTGGTAGGAGCCGGGCGCGCCCGCCTGCCAGAGCTTGTGCAACTCGCCGGGCAAGCCGCCGGCGGCATGGAGCAGTACCACGCCGGAGCCCATGGCGCGCTGTACGGCGCCGATCACCTGCGCGTCGGACGGATAGGCGGCATTGGTCGACGCAGTCACCTTGCCCGCCTCCGCCTGCCACTCCTTTTTGCCCTTGATCGCATTGTCGGTCCAGGCGGCAGGCACCTTCCAGCCCTTCAGCGCCTCGCCGAGTTCGGCGAGCCCTTCCGCCGCATCGGCGACCAGCGTCAGCGCCTGGTGCTTTCCGGCGTCGAAGGGCTGGACGTTAAGTCCGATAATGGTCTTGCCGGAATTCTTGAACAGTGCCCAGGAGCCGGTGGTGAAGTCCTGCAGCCGGGTGCCGACGGCAAGCACGACGTCGGCCTCTTCGGCCAGCCTGTTGGCAGCCGAAGTGCCGGTGACGCCGACCGCCGCCATGTTCAGCGGATGATCGTCGGGCAGCGAGGATTTGCCGCCTTGCGTCTCGCAGACCGGAACGCCGGCGTCCTGCACCAGTCTGGCCAGTTCACCCGAGGCCTGCGAATAGAGTACGCCGCCGCCGGCAATCACCAATGGCTTCTTCGCCGCTTTAAGAGCCGCCACCGCGGCGGCCAGCTCCTGGCGATCCGGACGCGGTCGCCGCTGATGCCAGATTCGTTCGGCAAAGAAGCTCTCGGGGTAGTCATACGCTTCTGCCTGCACGTCCTGGCACAGCGCCAGCGTCACCGGGCCGCATTCGGCGGGATCGGTCAGCACCTGCATGGCGCGGTTGAGCGCCGGCATGATCTGCTCCGGCCGGGTGATGCGGT
Source organism: Mesorhizobium sp. M0208 (assembly GCF_040322015.1). Taxonomy (NCBI): domain Bacteria; kingdom Pseudomonadati; phylum Pseudomonadota; class Alphaproteobacteria; order Hyphomicrobiales; family Phyllobacteriaceae; genus Mesorhizobium; species Mesorhizobium sp. M0208. Next base: position 230,639 of record NZ_JAMYSP010000001.1, read on the forward strand.
CGAAATAGCGCGACACCGGCCGGAGGCAGTCATTGACGGTCGCCGTGCCGTCGGAGAAATCCTCGGCCTGCTGCAGGACCGGATCGGGAATGCGATTGGCGAAGACGTCGCCGGGCAGAAACAGGACAGGCAACCTGTTTACATGCGCAAGCGCCGCAGCGGTCACCATGTTGAGCGCGCCGGGGCCGATCGAACTGGTCGCAGCCAGGAAGCGGCGGCGGAAATTGGCTTTGGCATAGGCGATCGCCGCATGCGCCATTGCCTGCTCGTTATGGGCACGGAAGGTCGGCAGCTCGTCGCGAACCTGGTACAGCGCCTCGCCGACGCCGGCGACATTGCCGTGGCCGAAGATCGCCCAGACGCCGCCGAAGATCGGCACCTTCTTCCCGTCCATCTCGGTCATCTGTCGAGCAAGAAAGCGGGTCAGAGCCTGCGCCATCGTCAGGCGGATTGTCTTGGTCATGTCGGTTCCTCCGCAGTCCTTGTGCCGCGCCTTCTTATGCTGCTTTGCGGCCGCGCGCGGCAAGCCACGCCTCGGTCAGTCTCTCGAAGCGAGATGCCATGTCGGCAACCGCTTCATCGTCCGACATCTTGCCGGCAAGCCATTGTTCGGCCGCGTTGATGAAGATGGTGCGACCGACGGCAAAGCCCTTGACGATGGGCGCCTTGGCGGTGGCGGCAAAGGCCGCTTCCAGCTCGTCCTGCGGCGCTTCCAAACCGAGCAGCACAATCCCGCGGCACCACGGATCGTTTTTAAGGATCACCGCCTCGATCTTTGCCCATGCGCCGTGCGATGCCCGCGGTTCGAGCTTCCACCAATCGGGCTTGATGCCGAGTGCGTAGAGTTCCTCGAGCGCGCGCGGGATGGTCATGTCGTCGAGCTTGCCGTGCTTGCCGGCGATGATCTCCACCAGAAGTTCTCTGCCCACTTTCCGCGCGGCCTCGAACAAAGCGCGCAGTTTCTGCTGCTGTTCGGTCTTCAGCTCCGCCGGATCATCGGGATGATAGAAGCACAGGCACTTGATGCAGTGGTCGACCGGCCATTCGGTCAGTAGCGAACCAATGTCTTGCGAGAACTCGAAGCGAAGCGGCCGCGAACCCGGCAACTCGACCGGCCGGCCGAGCCAGGTGAAGGAATGGTGGGCGAATTCGAACATCGCCTCGCGTCCGTATTTTTCGTCGAGCAGCATGCCATAGCCGGCGCGGCCGGCCGCGACTTTGGCCGCAGCCTTGACGGTCAGCACCTTGAAAGCCGGGATCCGCGACGGATCGGCGCCGGCTTTTGCCGCGACGTCCTCCAGCTGGACGCGGTGGTCGCAGGCGAACGCCATCAGCGAGGGGATGTCGCGCCGGCGCGTGGTCGCCCAATGGATGTGGTTGATCGCCTCGTCCTTGCGCAGCGCCAGGTGCTTGCTGCCGTTTTTCAGGAAGAACTGCAATTCCTCGAAAGTCGGGTATTCAGGTGCGCAGAGGAGCCGCGACACGGCAAATGCCCCGCAGGCATTGGCCCAGGTCGCCGCCGTCGCCAGGCTTTCATCGCCGAGCCAGCCGCGCAGGAAGCCCGACATGAAGGCGTCGCCGGCGCCAAGCACATTGTAGACCTCGATAGGAAACCCCTTGCCGACGATACCGTCCTCGAGATCATCGCTGATCGGCCCGTCATAGACGATGCAGCCCATGGCGCCGCGCTTCAGCACGATGATTGCCGCCGACAGCGATCGGATGGTTTTCAGCGCGCTCAGGCAATCGTCTGCGCCCGACGCGATCATGATTTCCTCTTCGGTCCCGACGATGAGATCGCAGTCGGGCAGCACCGTCTTCAGCCGCGCCGAGACGCGGTCGGATTTCACATAGCGCTCGAAGCCTTCGGCGTGGCCGGCGAGACCCCAGAGGTTGGGGCGGTAGTCGATGTCGAACACCACCTTGCCGCCTTTGGCTTTCATGACACGGATCGCCTTGCGCTGGGCGGCGTCGCTGTTGGGTCGTGAAAAATGCGTGCCGGTGACGACGATCGCGCGTGCCGAAGCGATGAACGCCTCATCGATGTCGTCTTCCGAAAGTGCCATGTCGGCGCAATCGCTGCGATAGAAGATCATCGGCGAGACGCCTTCAGCCTCGACCGACAGCAGCACCAGGGCGGTCAGCCGCTCCGGATCGGCCTTGAGGCCTTGGACCGAAACGCCCTCGCGGGTCAGCTGCTCGCGGATGAAGCGGCCCATCTGCTCATTGCCGACGCGGGTGAGCAGCGCCGAGCGCAGGCCTAATCTGGCAGTGCCGACTGCGATATTGGCTGGACAGCCGCCGACCGACTTGGCAAAGGAAGTAATGTCCTCGAGGCGCGAGCCGATCTGCTGGCCGTAGAGATCGACGGAAGCGCGGCCGATCGTGATGATGTCGAGCGGCGAATATTTCGCTTCCACGGCTTCGCCCATTCGAACCTCCCATCGGCTTTGTTGTCTTGGGTAACACGCGCGAGCGGCAGCGTGGCGCCAGCAATATGAAATAATAATTCCAATCCATAGTCAATATGGAACGAGCATTCCCAAGCTGAAAAGTGTGCAAGGCTCGCGCGTTCAGAAATTTTGAAGTCAGACGAACGTCAAGTGTCTACCCCTGAGACCAGCTGATTTACCAAGGAAGTGGGCCATCATCGTTGAAGTACCCCGCGGTCGGGCCATCGGCGTCCAAGGTCGCCAGGTGAATGACGATCTCGGCCGCCTGCTGCACCGTGCGGTGACCTTTATAGCCGTTGAGATCGGTGGCAGTGTAACCAGGCGCGGCGGCGTTGACCTTGATGCCTTGCGGTGCGAGCTCCTTGGCGAAGGCCACCGTGATGGCGTTTAACGCTGTCTTGGAGCTGCCGTAGCTCATCATATTGATGGCGTGGTTCGCGGTGGCGGGATCCAGCGCCCTGCCGATGGAGCCGGTGGAGCTGCTCACCATCACGATCCGGGCAGCAGGTGCTGCCAGCAGCAGCGGCAGGAATGCCTGGGTCACGCGGATCGGGCCGAAGACATTGACGTCGTAGGTGGCCTGGATATCGGCGATCCGCTGCTGGCCCGGCGGCAGGTCGTAGTTGATGGCGACGCCGGCGTTGTTCACCAGCACGTCAAGGCGGCGGCTGGCCTGCCCGAACGCCTCGGCTGCCGCCTTCACACTGTCATCCCTCGTGACGTCCAGCTCAAGCCACTCTACGTCGTGGCCTTCGGCACGCAATGCCTGCGCCGCCGCCATGCCGCGTTCGGCGCTCCTGGCTCCGAGCCAGACCTTGAAGCCCATGGTCGCCATTCGCCGGGCGATTTCACGGCCTATACCCTTGTTGGCGCCGGTCACCAGCGCAGTTTTCGATGTCGTCATGTCGTGTCTCCATGTTTGCTGTCGAAGACCCACAAATGGCGCGAGGCAGCGGGCGCCGCGCGCCGGAAACTCTCCAGCTCTTGCCTAATCCCCTCACGCTGTTGCGCGGCCGGTGCGAATGCGCGATGCTGGCGCAATGAGCGAGGCGCTGCAGGAGTTGATCGAAATCGCCGGCCGCCATGCGCGCGGGCGAAGAATAAGAACGGCAATTCCCCGCGTTTCGATCGGCCGCAGCGAAGTCGCGACGGCGCCATTGCCGGGTGTGTGGGGGTCGGGGGTCTTATTCGTATTGCAGGGCGCGAAGACGGTTCTGATCGGCGACCGGGCTCTTCGTTACGACCCGGCCAGCTATTTCATCTACACTGTCGAGACGCCCAGCATCAGCCAGATAGTCGAAGCGAGCGCCGCACGTCCTTATCTGGCCATTGGCTTGACCCTTGACCTGCAGGCTGTCGCCGCGCTCCTCGTTGAGCACGGGCCGGTCCTCGGCGGCGACAGGTTCTCCACCTCTCCCGTTGATGACGACCTGCTCGACGCGTTGCGTCGAATGCTGCGGCTGCTTGACCGGCCAGCGGAGATTCCCGTGCTTGCGGCCATGCTCGAGCGGGAGATGCTGTTTCGGCTCCTGCAAGGCCCGCAAGGCGGAAAGCTTCGTGAACTTGCGCGCGCCGACGGCCATCTGTCCCGGATTGGCCAGGCGATCGCCTGGATCCGCTCGCATCCCCATCAGCCGGTCCGGGTCGGGGATCTGGCCGAAATCGCCCATATGAGTAGTGCTGCGTTCTATCGTCACTTCAAGGCGGCGACGGCCATGAGCCCAATCCAGTATCAAAAGCAAATCCGCTTGCTGGAAGCCCGCCATCTGCTGATTGCCCAGCCGGGCAACGTGGCGCGTGTCGCCTTCGCTGTCGGCTATGAGAGTGCTTCCCAGTTCAGCCGGGAGTATGCCCGCCAGTTCGGATCGCCGCCTGCCCGCGACGCAGCGCGGCTTTTGGCAGGAGGCGAAACGGCAATAGAGGTGCTCTAAGGCTTGCGCTTCCTGCCGCTGTCGCGCCGCTTCTCGCCGACGGCGACAGTCAGCGCCATGGCCAAGGCCATCGTCGCCGACAGCGAGCGGAAGCCGGCGAAATCGGCCTCGGCGACCTCGAACCAGACCCTGGCGAACTGGGCGAGCGGCGAAAAGGAGGAGTCGGTAATCGCCACGATCGGCACGCCTTGTTCCGAAATGACGCGCGCCTCCTCGATGGTGGCCGGGGCATAGGGTGAAAAGCTTATGGCGATGACGGCGTCCCTTGGAGAGGCAAAGCCGATCATCTCCGCATTGAGGCCGGCGGCCGATTCGATCAGCTGGTTGCGGATCTTGAGCTTGCCCAATGCGTAGGCGATGTAGGAGGCGACCGGGTAGGAGCGCCGCTTGGCCAGCACGTAAATGGTTTCGGCCTTGGCCAGCACGGCGATAGCATCTTCGAAATGGTCTTCATTCAGCGTGCGCGAAATGTCGTTGAGCGAGGTGCTGGCTGCGGCAACAAAACCATCGAAAATCGCGCGGTGGCCGGCGCCTTCCTCGGCCTTGGCGCGCAATGCCGCCAGCCTTTCATCATAGGACGAGTTGCGCTCGCGCAGACGCTCGCGAAACACCAACTGCAGGCTGGTGAAACCATCAAAACCAAGCTGCTGGGCAAAGCGGATCAGGGTCGAAGGCTGGACACCGGCGGAAGCGGCGATGCTGGCGGCGGTGCCGAAGGCGATATCGTCTGGGTTGTCGAGCGCATAGGCGGCGATCTGGGCGATACGTTTCGGCAGGCTCTGGCGCCGCTCCAGGATCGTCGCCCGCAGCGTCTCGAAATCGCGCGGCACCCGTTCGTCCATCGTCGCTCCGCCCAGGCTCATCGTCTGGTTCCCTCTGTGCCCCATCATAGCGGGCCTGTGCAAGAACACCATAAAAAATGAGACAAGCGTTCCATCTGCAGACAAAATGGACTAATTCATCCACACAAACTTTGCACACAGGGAGGCAAGCGGATGGTCGGGGTAGGTCTTATCGGCACGGGCTTCATGGGCAAGTGCCACGCCATTGCCTGGAACGCGGTCGGCACCGTCTTTCCCGATGTGGCCAAGCCAAGGCTGGTTCATCTGGGCGAGGTCAACGAGGACCTTGCCAAACGCCGTGCCAGCGAATTCGGCTTCGCCAAGGCGTCCGGTGACTGGCGCGCGGTGGTCGACGATCCCGACGTCGATGTCATCTCGCTGACCACGCCGAACCAGTTCCACCCGGAAATGGCCATCGCCATCCTCGAAGCCGGGAAGCATCTGTGGTGTGAAAAACCGATGGCGCCGAGTTTTGCGGAGGCGCAAGCAATGGCTGCGGCAGCCCAAAAGTCCGGCAAAGTCGCCGCGCTCGGCTATAACTACATCCAGAACCCCGCAATCCGCCATATCGGCGCGCTGCTCGACGACAAGATCATCGGCGAGGTCAACCATCTGCGCATCGAGATGGACGAGGACTTCATGGCCGATCCGGAAGCGCTGTTCTTCTGGAAGCACGAGGCGGCGTCCGGTTACGGCGCGCTCGACGATTTCGCCGTGCATCCGCTTTCGCTCATCGCCGTGCTGTTCGGCCGCGTTGCCCGCGTCATGTGCGACATGGCCAAACCCTATGCCGAACGCCGCGTCGCCTCTGGCGGGCGCCGCGCGGTCGAAACCTACGACATCGCCAGCATCCTGATGCATCTCGAAAACGGCATCGCCGGCACGCTGCTGGTCAACCGTTCGGCCTGGGGCCGCAAAGGCCGGATCGCCATTCAGATTTTTGGCTCGAAGGGCTCGATCCTGTACGATCAGGAGCGGATGAATGAGTTCCAGCTCTATCTGACAGCCGACCGGCCGACCGAGCAAGGCTATCGCACCATCCTGGTAGCGCCGCACCACAAGCCCTACGACGCCTTCCTGCCGGCACCCGGCCACGGGCTTGGCTTCAACGACCTCAAGATCATCGAATGCAGGGAACTTTTGACGCGGCTGGCCGGCAAGCCGGCGCGCATCATCGACTTCGACGAAGGCCTGGAGATCGAGCGCACCGTGCACGCGATGGCCAGGTCGTTCAGTGAGAGCCGCTGGGAGGACGTGAGGTAGCCCCTCCCCCGGCATCCGATTCACAGTGGCCGCTTCAGCCGCCTGCGGCTGAGGTGTCCGTTTCCCACCCGTTCACCCAGACCTGCCGCAAACCGTCGCCTTCACCCTTGAACCATAGTCCCGTCGCCTGGCAATCCTCGATCCGGTCGCTGCGGAAATTGCGGATTGCCTGGCGCAGCTCGCACCAGGCAACGATGTTGGCGGTTTCGGAGTAGTAGATGAGGGCGATCGGACAGATGATGCGGTCGGTGGCTCGGCCCAGTTCGTCGCGGTAGGAAAGGTCCAGCTTGGCCTCGTCGCGGATGGCACGGCGCACCAACGCCAGATCGACCGCGGAGGCCGATGGCGCGGCAAAACCCCATGCATGCAACTGATTGGCGTCGAGCGTTTGGCGCAAAGGCGGCGGCACCGCGCCGGCGATCTTGGCGCTGACGCGCTTGGCCGCCTGCTTGAGCTCGCTGTCGCCCGTGCGTTCGAGCAGCGCGAGAGACAGTACGATCGCCTCCATCTCCTCGATCGAAAACATCAACGGGGGCAAGTCGAAGCCAGGACGCAGTATGTAGCCGATGCCGCGCCCGCCCTCGATCGGCACGCGCATCGCCTGCAGCGCGGCAATGTCACGATAGACCGAGCGCACCGTCACCTCCAGCCGCTCGGCGATCATTGCCGCCGTCACCGGTCTCCTCGCCAGCCGCAGGATCTGGATGATCTCGAACAGACGCGACGCCTTGCGCATTCCCTCACTCGGCCCGAAGGCAACTGACAACACCTCGTCAGTTGGACTGACCTATAGGATCGCCTATCGGATTGAAAATCAACAAGTTCCTCTGCAGCTCGCCTGCATGAGGCGACAGGCAACTGACATGGACTACGCGGCAAACCTCTGGCTCTTTTTTCTCCTCCTTGTCGGCATCATCATCGTGCCCGGCATGGACATGCTTTTCGTGCTTGCCAATGCGCTGACCGGCGGCAGCAGCAGAGGGCTTGCGGCGACCGGCGGCATCATGCTGGGCGGCGTGGTGCATACGCTGAACGGCGCGCTCGGCGTCGGCCTGCTCATGCATTTCTTGCCGATCCTCTTCAATCCGCTGCTGATTGCCGGCGCCGCCTACATGGCCTTTATCGGCATCACGTTGATGCGCAGCTCCATCACCGTCAGCCATGACGGCCCTGCCGCCAGCCGCTCCGCATGGAAGGCCTTTCGCCAGGGGATCATGACCTGCCTGATCAATCCAAAGGCCTATCTCTTTGTTCTTGCCGTCTATCCGCAGTTTCTGAGGCCGGATTACGGCCCGATCTGGATGCAGGCGATCATCATGGGGCTCATGACGATCGCCACGCAGTTCGCTGTCTATGGCGGACTCGCAATTACCGCCGGTCGCAGCCGCGATCTGCTGGCCGCCAATCCAAGGGCAACCGCTCTTGCCGGCCGGGCGGCCGGACTGCTTCTCGTTGCGGTTTCGGCGCTCACCGTCTGGGAAGGCTTGAAGGCGGCGTGAATTCCGCGCCCGAAGGGCGCAACGTCCATGGCAGCGGCGCCGGCCGGGTCAGGCGGCTCCCGGACGGCTTGATATCATGGCGCGGCGCACCGACCGGCGCCGCTCGACCGCGTCGGCAAGGCCGTAAAGCACCGTCTCGGTGGTTGCCCAGTCGATGCAGCCATCGGTGATGCTCTGGCCATAGACGAGCGGCCTGCCGGGCACGACATCCTGCCGGCCGGCGACAAGGTTGCTCTCGATCATAACGCCGATGATGCGCTCGTCGCCCGCCGCGACCTGGCCCGCCACCTCGGCTGCCACCCCTGGCTGGTTTTCCGGCTTCTTGCTGCTGTTGGCGTGGCTGACATCGATCATCAGCCGCGGCGCCACGCCGATCCGGCCGAGTTCCGCGCAGGCAGCAGCAATGCTGGCCGCGTCATAATTAGGCACAATACCGCCGCGCAGGATGACGTGGCAGTCCTCGTTGCCGGTGGTCGTAGCGATGGCGCTGCGCCCACCTTTCGTCACCGCCATGAAATGATGCGGCTGGGCGGCGGATTTCACGGCTTCGGCGGCGATCCGCAAATTGCCGTCGGTGCCGTTCTTGAAGCCGACCGGGCAGGACAGGCCTGACGCCAGTTCGCGATGGATCTGGCTCTCGGTCGTGCGCGCGCCGATCGCTCCCCAGGCGACGAGGTCGGCAATATACTGCGGGGTGGCCATGTCGAGGAATTCGGTGGCCGCCGGAAGGCCGAGATTGTTGACCGCGGAGAGCACGTTGCGGGCCATCCGCAACCCCTTGTCGATGTTGAAGCTGCCGTCGAGATCGGGATCGTTGATCAGGCCTTTCCAACCGACCGTCGTGCGCGGCTTCTCGAAATACACCCGCATGACGATCTCCAGCCGGTCCGACAGGCTTTCGCGCAGCGTCGCCAGACGACTGGCATAGTCTACGGCAGCGGCCGGGTCGTGGATCGAACAGGGGCCGACGACAACCACCAGCCGGTCGTCGGCGCCGGTCAGCACGGCGTGGATCGCGTTGCGTGATGCGGCAACGGTGCGCGTCGCCGTCAGCGTGCGCGGTATCTCCCGCATCACCTCGTCCGGCGCGCTCAATTCCCTTATCTCTTTGACCCGAAGATCGTCTGTGGTCGTCAACACGGCTTTCTGCTCCTGTCTGTTGGAGCATGATCTTTTCCGAAAACCGGATGCCACTTTTCGGGATCATGCTTTAGGAGACCTGCCGGCAAACAAAAAAGCCGCCAGGTCTGGCGGCTGTTCGGATTTTTGATGCTGCAATCTTCAGATCGAGCGCAATCCTCCCGCCGCCAGCGAGCTGCTAAAGTACCAATAGGTGGCGGTCAGGTTGATCATGCGGTTCATATAATCGATGCCGGGGCGCTTGTCACGTGGGTGATGAGGCGAAGCAGTGTCTCAGTTTGAAATGTGCTCCTGGCCTTGGGGAAACCAGATGCCACGCCGAAACCAGTTGGCCACGCCCAGATTGGGTATGACGTGATTCTGGTCAAGATCATTCATGTCCTTGATGATCTCGATGCCGACAACATTCTCGGCAGACCCAAAGGCAAGCGAAAAGAGTTGTAGCGCGTCGGCTTTCGATTGCGCGGTGACGCCAACCCCGAGGTGGCCGCTTACCTTGATCCAATAGGGATGCATCAGACGTGCTCTTGCCGCCCCAGCGGTTCGTCACGCTGACGCCCAAGGTTGAGATCGGCGCCGCGCAGCGGGGAGTCCAACAGGAACTCCGCAAGCGTACCCTTGCGTGCGGTCTTGCGCTGCCATTCCTCGGCCGAGACGACAACCACGATCGGTTTGCCGTTTCTGGTGATCGTCTGCGGCGCCGACTGCGCGCGCTCGATGACCTCTGAGAGCCGGGCTTTTGCCCCGGCGACCGTCCAATTGGTATTCTTAGGTGCAGGCGGCATCTTAATCCCGTGACTAGTCCGACTACGTTGACTATGCGGGAATGGCGATGCCGACGCAACAGACGCAGGGCCACTCAGCTGGCCTTACTCCGGCGACGCCCCCGCGATGCTCTGGTCGTAGTCGACCAGCGATCCGGTCATGACGCCGGACTGCGGGCTGATCATATAGCTGATCAACCTGGCAAGCTGTGCCGGTTTCACCAATTGACCCATCGGCTGCGCGGCCTCGGCCCGTTCCAGCCAGTCGTCCGGCGCGTCGTGCCATTTTTTCTGCACGATCGCTTCGCCCTCGGTGTCCATCCAGCCGGGCAGCACCGCATTGCAGCGGATGCGATTGCCGCGATAGGCATTGGCGACATTCTTGGTCAGTGTCGCCAGCGCACCCTTGCTCGACGAATAGGGTGCCAGGAACGACTGGCCGCAATGCGCCGACATCGACAGCACGTTGACGATCGAGCCCGGTGCCTTGCGCGCCAGCAAATGCGCCACCACGCCCTGCATCAGGAAAAACGGGCCGCGGACATTGGTCTGGAATATCTGGTCGAAGAGATCCTCGGAGGTCTCGACCAGCGAGCCGCGAGCCGAGGTGGCAGCGGCGTTGACCAGTGCGTTGACGGTACCGAAATGGCCAATCGCCATCTCGACGGCACGCTTGCAGTCGGCCACTTTTGAGACGTCGGCGCTGATGAAGATGGCATCGACGCCTGCCCGCTTGAGAACGGCGACAGCCTTGTCGCCCTTCTCCTGCGAGCGGCCGATCAGCGCCAACGCCCGGCAACCCTCGTCGGCCAGCGCTTCGGCCACGGCGAAGCCGATGCCTTGCGCGCCGCCGGTGACGATGGCGCGTGTTTCGGAATTGCGACCGGCTGAACCGTTCATCGCCTTGCTCCTGTGCTTGATAGTCAGATTGTTTTGTCGAGGCGGACGGTCTTGCCTTCCTTGGCCGATTTCAGCGCCGCATCTGCCAGCCTGAGCGCCACCAGGCCATCCCTGCCGCTCGGCACCGCCTTCTTGCCCGACGTCGCTGCCGCGATGAAGGCGGCGATCTCGTTGGCATAGGCGTCGAGATAACGGGTCATGAAGAAATCGTGCAGCGGCGGCCGCGTATAACCTTTCTCGTTGGCCAGTTCGATCGACACCGGCCGCTGGTTTTCGGCCGCGATCATGCCTTTCGAGCCATGCACCTCGATGCGCTGGTCGTAGCCATAGGTGGCGCGGCGCGAGTTGGAGATGACGCATTGCTTGCCGGAGGCGGTTTCGAGAATGACGCTGACGCTGTCGAAGTCGCCGGCTTCGCCGATCTTTTTGTCGACCAGCACCGAAGCGTGCGCGCTGACCGCCACCGGCTCCTCGCCGAGCAGGAAGCGCGCCATGTCGAAATCATGAATGGTCATGTCGCGGAAGATGCCGCCCGAGCGGCCGATATAGTCGAGCGGCGGCGGGCCGGGATCGCGCGAGGTGATCGTCACCATTTCGACGGTGCCGATGGCGCCGTCGTCGATCGCCTTGCGCACGGCGGCAAAATGCGGATCGAAGCGGCGGTTGAAGCCGACCATCAGGGTGGCGCCGGCCTTGTCGACGACGGCCAGGCAACGTTCCACCCTGGCGGCGTCGAGGTCGATCGGCTTTTCGCAGAAAATCGCTTTACCCGCTTTGGCGAAGCGTTCGATCAGATCGGCATGGGTGTCGGTCGGCGTGCAGATGACGACCGCATCGATATCGCCGGCCTTCTCGATGGCATCGATGCTGCGCACTTCGGCGCCATAGGCAGAGGCCAGATCGGTCGCCGCCTTCTCGAAGGCGTCGGCAACTGCAACCAGCCTGGCCTGCGGATTGGAACCAACGGCGCGAGCATGGACCTTGCCGATACGGCCCGCACCGAGAAGAGCAAAGCGAAGAGGCATGAAGAATTTTCCTTTGAGGATGGTTGGGAAGGGAAGGCGTGTCAGCGCCGGTGGCCTCGTTGCCGTTACGCCGCAAGCTCCGCCTGCCCGGTCTTGGCACCGGTGATGTAGGAGACGATATCGTTGCCGTCGGTGTCTTGCTTGCGCAAATTGGCGACGATGCGGCCGCGCCGGAAAACGACGATGCGGTCGACCAGGTCGAACACCTGGCGCATGTTGTGAGAGATCAGGATCAGCGGTTCGCCATTTTCCTTCAGCGTGCGGATGATGTTTTCGACCTGCATCGTCTCTTGCACGCCGAGTGCCGCCGTCGGCTCATCCATGATGATGAGTTTGGAAGCAAAGGTCGCGGTTCTGGCAATTGCCACGCACTGGCGCTGGCCGCCCGACATATGGCGGATGGTGTTGGAAAGATTGGGGATCTTGACCGCCGTGCGGACCAAGGCTGCCTCGGTCGCCTTGCGCATGAACTTGCGATCGAGGATCGAGAAGGGTCCTAGATTGAACAGCACCCGCTCGCGGCCGAGGAACAGGTTCGAGGGCACGTCGAGATCGTCGGCGAGCGCCAGGTTCTGGAACACCGTCTCGATGCCCGCCTCGCGGGCTTCGATCGGGCCGGCAAAATTCACTTCCTTGCCGTCGAACCACATCCTGCCGCTGGTGCGCTGCTCGACGCCGGTGATCTGGCGCACGAAGGTCGATTTGCCAGCGCCGTTGTCGCCCATGATAGCGACATGCTCGCCCTTGCGCAGCTCGAAGTTGGCACCCTCCAGCGCATGGACGCCGCCATAATACTTGGTCAGGTTTTCCGTCTTCAGGACGATGTCCGACATGGTCAAGCCCTCATTGCCCGCAGGCGCTGGCGCCACTGGTCGAGAACGACTGCGCCGACGATGATCACGCCTTTGACCATCTCCTGATAATAGGCGTCGAGGCGCAGAAAGGTGAAGCCGGAGATGATGACGCCGAAGATCAGCGAGCCGATCACCGTCCCAATAATCGAGCCGCGGCCGCCCGACAGCGAGACGCCGCCGATAACCGCCATGGCGATCGCGTCGAGCTCGTACATCACACCCATGCCGGCCTGGGCGGTGAGATTCTTCGAGCTCAGCACCACGGCGGCGAGCGCGGCGAGGACGCCGGCAATGACATAGACGAGGATCTTGTGGTTGGCGATGTTGATGCCGGACATGCGCGCGGCGTCCTCATTGGAGCCGATTGCATAGCAGTGCTTGCCATATTTGGTGTAGCTTAGGATCAGCTGAAACAGCACCGCGAGCGATATGAAGATGATGACCGGCATCAGCCCCTTGCCGATGGCGGCGAAACTCTCGGTCGGAAACGAGATCGGCTGTCCCTTCGACCACCATTTGGCGATGCCGCGCGCGGTCACCATCATGCCGAGCGTGGCGATGAACGGCGGAATGCGGGTGTAGGCGATCAATGCACCGTTGACCAGGCCGGCCAGCAGTCCGCAGCCGATCGCGACCAGCACCGGCACGATCACCGGCAGGTCGGTCCAGCCCTGGGCGATGAACATTGCCTTGGGGTTCGGGTTGCCGTTGACGGTCGCCACCTGGGCGAAGCTCATGGCGATCATTGCGGTGGCGCCGACGATCGAACCTGAGGACAGGTCGATGCCGCCGGTAATGATCACCTGCGTCACGCCGATGGCAATGATGCCGACGATCGACACCTGCAGGATGATGATCTGCAGGCGCGCTTCGTTGAAGATCGCATCGATATTGTCGCGGGTATTGAACAGGAAGCTGTCGCCCAGGAAGACCCGGCCGATCAGCTCGAAAGCGCCGACCAGGATGACGAGTGCCAGGAAGACGTTGAATTCGGCCGGCCATGCGCGCCGCTTCGCATCATAGCTGAGCCCGCCGACGCCGTGAGATGTCTGTGCCAATCGTGCTTCCTCCGTCAGCCACGGTCTCTTTCGGCCGCTCTTCAGGCCGAGAGAGAAGGAGGAGCGGCGCTGGTGCGCCGCTCCGGTCCGCTGCCTCAGTTCTTCTTCAGGAACTTGTCGATATTCGCCGGCGTGACCAATTGGAACGGGATGTAGACCTTGTGCTCGACCTTTTCGCCCTTCGCCAGCTTGAGCGCCGCGTCAAGCGCGCCGGCGCCCTGGCCGGCCGCATCCTGGAACACCGTCACATCGAGATCGCCCGCCTGCATCGCCGCAAGCGCGTCCTGGGTAGCGTCGACGCCGCCGACGACAACCGACTTCATGTCGATGTTGGCGGCCTTCATCGCCTGGATGGCGCCGATGGCGCTTTCGTCATTGTTGGCGATGACGCCGTCGAACGGCTTGCCGGTCGACAGCCAGTTGGTCATCAGGTTCTGCGCTTCTTCGCGCTTCCAGTTCGACGTCTGCTTATCGATGATCTTGATGAAGCTGCACTCCGGCGTGGCGATCACATCGTCAATGTCCTTGGTGCGCTGCACTGCTGCCTGGTTCGACAGTTCGCCCATGATCACATAGACGTTGGCTTCGGTCTTGCCGGCCTCCTTGAACAGGCGGCAGACCTCCTTGGTCTCGAGCGTGCCGGAATCGGCTTCGTTCGAGGCGACGAAGGCCTGGTTTTCGGGCAGCGTGTCGACGTTGACCGGCTCGCGATTGACATAGACCAGTGGAATCTTGGCAGCGGCGGCTGCGTCCGACATCGCCTGGGTAGCCGAGGTGTCGACCGGGTTGACGATGATGGCGTCGACGCCCGAGGCGGCGAAGTTCTTGATCTGGTCGAGTTGCTTGGCGACGTCGTTCTGCGCATCCTCCACCTGCAGTTCGACGCCGTCCATGCCCTTGGCCTGCTCGATCATGCCGTTGCGCAGCACGGTGAGAAAATTGTCGTCGAACAACGCCATCGACACGCCGATCTTGGCAGCGAAGGCGGACGAACTCATCAGCGCCGCGAACGCGACGCCCAAAAGCAGTTTTTTCATTTTATTTCTCCTCCACATTGGTGTCCGGCTGCACCGATCTACCCGGAATCCCCGATCTCGCAGGGAATTCTCTCCCGATTGCCATGTAGTTCCGGAGGCATTTGCCTGAAACAGATCTTCCGGAACGAAAGAACCAAAATGCTCAGTTGGTGAAATATTTATTCCATTTCGCGTGGGCGTCAAGCGAGATTTCGCCATGAAGGATGGATTTTCGGCATTTCAAGCGCTTTTGGACGGACGCTCAGGCAAGCCAAGCCTGAAAGCATTCTGATAGATTACATCATGTCTGTCGCCAATGACCCGCGACGTCAGATGTTTTCCGGCAGATAGATGTCGAAGGGCAGAAAGGTCTGGCCCGGCGCATTCGCAGCGCCGGTCTCGATGGCATGCGCCATCAGCCGGACAAGCTCGCGGCAAAGCGCCGCCAGTGGCGTCGAGATCACCATCGTCAGGAAATTATCCGCCAGCGCCGAGCGGGAGTCGGGCGTGATCTCGTTGCAGACGACCGCCGGCGCCTCTGCCGGCTTTGCCTCCCTGAGCGCCGAGATCGCGCCTTCCATGCCGCCACCGGCGACATAGCAGCCGACGAGATCAGGGTGGCGGGCTAGAAGCTCGATCATTGCATCATGCGTGATCTGGTTCGCTTCCAGATTGACCAACGTCTCGAGCAGAGTGAATTCCGGCGCCTGCTCGCGAAAGAAGGAGCGAAAACCGATCTCGCGAAGCTCATGGCCATGGAAGCGATGGCTGCCGACGAAGAGGGCAACCTTGCCAGGCCTCTTCGCAGCTTTCGAGATCATCCAGGCAGCGGTGCGGCCGACCTTGCGATTGTCCAGGCCGACATAGCCCTCGCGAATACCGGACGCAAAGTCGGAAAGCAGGGAGAACACCGGTACGCCATTGGCTTTGAGAGCCTCGACGGCGACCGTCAGCGTCGGGTGATCAGGCCCGACCAGGGCGACGGCCCTGGATTTGGCGGCCAGCTTGCGCATTCGCTCGACGATCTCGTCCGGCGC
Source organism: Mesorhizobium sp. M0208 (assembly GCF_040322015.1). Classification (NCBI taxonomy): domain Bacteria; kingdom Pseudomonadati; phylum Pseudomonadota; class Alphaproteobacteria; order Hyphomicrobiales; family Phyllobacteriaceae; genus Mesorhizobium; species Mesorhizobium sp. M0208. The sequence continues at coordinate 246,421 of NZ_JAMYSP010000001.1, forward strand.
CAGCGAGCCGGCGAAGTCGATGGTCGCCACGCCGCGAAAGCGCGGCGACTGCGATACCGCCAGTTCAAGCTCGCGGGCAAATTCGCTGTAGAAGACGTCCTCCCGCCGCAACAGCAGGAACCCGAGCCGATACTCCGGCAATTCATGGCGCATTCGCTGCTTGATCAGCCCGGCTGCGTGATAGCCAATGCTGGTCGCCGCTTCATAGACGCGGCGCGCGGTTTCCTCGCGCACCGGCAACCGGTTGTTCAGCACCCGGTCGACGGTGGCAACGCTGACCCCCGAAATGCGTGCCAGGTCGGTAATCGTCGGCCGTTTCGCCATCGCTGCCTCGCTCTATTGTTCGGCTTTTACACCATTATGATGTAAAATGATAGAAACTATCTTTGTGATATTGAGCCTATCAGGCTTCGGCGTTATTTGAATGGGACCGACTATGATCGAGGCCTCCGCCATGGTGGATATTGGACTCCGAACCGGGAACACGATCGCCACAGCAGCGTCCCGGCGTGACTACAGCCTGATCGGCCGCGACGCGAAGCTCGCCATCGAGAGCGGGCTAGCGGCGGCCGAGTGGTATCACACGGACGTGCCACGCAAGCAGATGAAGGAGCTGATGCAGCGCTCCGACGGCCCGGCGATCCGCGATACGGTCATCTGGCTCGGCGCCTTAATCCTGAGCGGAGCCGGCGCCGCCTGGTTCTGGGGCAGCTGGTGGTGCGTGCCGTTCTTCTTCGCCTATGGCGTCCTCTACGGTTCCTCCACCGATTCACGCTGGCACGAATGCGGCCACGGCACCGCCTTCAGGACGCAGTGGATGAACGACGTGGTCTATCAGATCGCCTGCTTCATGATCATGCGCAATCCGGTGACCTGGCGCTGGAGCCATACGCGCCACCATACCGATACCATCATCGTCGGCCGCGATCCTGAGATATCGGTGATGCGTCCGCCCGATCTGCTGCGCGTCGTGCTCAACTTCGTCGGCATTCTCGACGCCTGGCATGCGATGAGCGACATGCTGCGCAATGCAGCCGGTATCGTCAGCCCGGCCGAAAGAACCTTCATTCCCGAGCAGGAGCAGCCGAAGGCAATTGGCATTGCCCGCATCTGGACGACAGTCTATGCCGCGACCATTGTGCTGGCGCTCTACACGGGCTCGTTCCTGCCGCTGATGCTGGTCGGGCTGCCCAGGCTTTACGGCGCGTGGCACCATGTCATGGTCGGCCTGCTGCAGCATGGCGGCCTGGCTGAAAACGTCACCGATCACCGGCTCAACAGCCGCACCGTCTACATGAACCCGATAAGCCGCTTCATTTACTGGAACATGAACTACCACGTCGAGCATCACATGTTTCCAATGGTGCCCTATCATGCGCTGCCCAGGCTGCATGAGCTGATCAAGCACGATCTGCCGGCGCCGACAGCGTCCATCCTGGCCGGCTACCGCGAGATGATACCGGCCTTCCTGCGCCAGCTGCGCAATGAGGATTATTTCATCAAGCGCGAACTGCCGCCGACGGCGAGGCCCTATCGCGAGCACTTCCACAACGACAACGCTACCGCTGCGGTGGCTGCCGAATGACAAGCCTATGCCGAGGCACCCAAAATCGAGGGACCGTAAATGAGCGACTGGGTCGAGGCCTGTGACGCCGAGGACATCGACGGAGAGGACGTGATGCGCTTCGACCATGGCGGCCGCACCTTTGCTATCTATCGCAGCCCCGACGACGAGTATTTCGCCACCGACGGGCTTTGCACGCATGAGAAGGTGCATCTGGCCGACGGGCTGGTCATGGACGACATCATCGAGTGCCCGAAGCACAATGGCCGCTTCAACTACAAGACAGGGGCTGCCAGGGGCGCGCCGGTCTGCGTCGACCTAAGGACCTATCCGGTCAAAGTCGGCGCCGGCAAAGTCCTTGTCCGGATCGGTTGATGATGACGAAGGGAATGGTCGTCATCGGCGCCGGCGAATGCGGCGGGCGCGCCGCCCTTGCGCTGCGCGAGCTCGGCTATGATGGCCCCATAACCTTGGTCGGCGACGAGCCGCATCTTCCCTATGAGCGCCCACCACTGTCGAAAGACGCGATGGTCGCCGACGCGCCCCTGATCAAGGCGATCGCCAGCGACGCGATCCTGGCCGAGCGCTCTATCCGGCATATCCATTCGGTTCTGGCTGTGGCGATCGACCGCACGGCGCATGTCGTGCGCCTGTCAGACGGTTCCGCCCTGGCCTACGACAAGCTCCTGCTGGCGACCGGGTCTGTGCCGCGCAAATTGCCTATGCCGGGCCTTGGCGGGCGCTGCGTCTACCTGCGAACCTTCAACGACGCGCTGGCCATTCGTGCCCATCTCAACGCCGGCAATCGCATCGCCATAGTCGGCGGCGGCTTCATCGGGCTCGAGCTCGCCGCGGCGGCGCGCAGGCTGGGTGCCGCGGTCACCGTCATCGAGGCGCAGCCGCGCATTCTGATGCGCGGCGTGCCGGCCGAGATCGCGCAGGTCATCCATCAGGCGCATGAAGCCGAAGGCGTAAAAATCCTGTGCGGCCAGGGCATCGCGGCCATTGCCGATGACGGCGCCGAAGTGCGCATCGCGCTTGCCGGTGGACACGACATTGTCGCCGATCTTGCCGTGATCGGCATCGGCGCCGTGCCGGTGACCGGACTTGCCGGGCAGGCGGGGCTGACCATCGACAATGGTGTCGCCGTCGACGCCGAGCTTCGCACCAGCGACCGGGATATCTTTGCAGCCGGCGATTGCTGTTCGTTTCCGCTCGCTATCTATGGCGGCCGGCGCGTGCGGCTGGAAGCCTGGCGCAATGCGCAGGAGCAGGGCGCACTCGCCGCAAGGAACATGCTTGGCGCCGGCGAGGCGCATTCGGCGGTGCCTTGGTTCTGGTCGGATCAGTACGGATTGACCCTGCAGATCGCCGGCCTGTCGGACGAAGGCCGCAGCATCGTTCGCCGCGACGTTGGCGACGGCGCCTTCATCCTGTTTCATCTGGCCGAGGACGGCAGGCTGGTTGCGGCAAGCGGCATCGGCCCCGGCAACGCGGTCGCCCGCGACATAAGGCTGGCCGAGATGCTGATTGCAAAGCAGGCAAAGCCGGCGCCGGAAGCGCTAGGCTCGCAAACGGTCAAGCTGAAGTCACTGCTGGCGGCGTGAGCTGAGGGCGTGGATAGTTGGCCGAACGCGTTCGGCTAAAACAGCGCTTTCAGCTCCGGCAGCTTGTCGTTGATCAGCCAGCCATAGTAATTTTCCTCAGGCAATTTTTCCGGCTCGCCCGCAGCGCGGCGCTTGTCGTTTTCGGCCTTCAGCGCATAGGCGCGCTGTTCGGGGTTGCCGACATTGTAGAGCGTCGACGTGAGGCCGGGATTGCCTGAGATGTCGTAGCCGGCGATGCTTCTATAGGCGTCGATCGATTTCCGGATCGTTGCTGCGACATAAGGCAGTGTCAGGTCAGGATCCATGATGGTCTTGTAGACCGCGTTGGGGTCGCCGACGTCGAGTTCCGGCAGGCCGGAAACCTTGTGCACGAGGTCGCTCATTTCCAGCGCCGTCAACGGATTGAGCTGGCCAAGGCCAAAAGTCTGGCCGGCATAATAAGGTTGGAAGAAAGTGGCACCGAAGCGGTCGTTGGGGAAGCTCTCGCCGTTGACGGTCTTGCCGCGGAACGACCGGTTCCACACCTGCTCGCGGCACTCCCATAGGTCGTAGCTATCGGACTTCCCGGCGCATTTGGCGAATTGCGGCCGCTGCACGAAATCGGTGATGTCCTCGCCGTCATAGGCGAAGGAGAGCTTGCTCGACAAATACGAGATCGCCTTGACGTAGTAGGTCTGCAGCCGGTCGTAGGCATCGACATTGTAGGTGTGCTCGCCGACGATGGCGCCGACGATATGCATTGGGTCGATGCCATAGGCCGCGGCTGCCTGCTTGATCTTGCCGCGCAACTCGGCATCGTTCTGGAGCAGCGCAAAGACTTTGCGGTATTTCGCCTGGAAGGTGGTGTTGGTCGCCTGGGTGCGCCGGCTCGATGCGCCCGGTATGTCAGGCTGCTCGGTGTTGCGGTTGCCCGGCGGCACCATCGTTTCCGCTTGCGCGGCGAACATGGCTGTCGCCAGCGTCAGCCCCAAAATGACGAGGATCAGTTTTTTCATGCGCCGCCGCCCAAATAATCGGCGGCAAACTAGGTAATGCTCCACCGGGAGTCGAGAGACGCCTGCACCGGACGGGACGAAAGCTTGCCGGATGCTTCCATTTGGCCACACCTCCGGAATGCCGGGCCGAATTTGACGGAGGCCGGGGGTAATTCCCCGGCCTCTTAGAGAATCAAGAGTCTCCTACAAGATGAAACGCGACAAGTCCGTGTTTCTGGAGAGGTCGCCGACATGCTTCTCGACATAGGCGGCATCGATTGTCACCGAGGTGCCGTTACGGTCCGGCGCGTCATAGGAGATGTCGTCCAGTACCCGTTCCATCACCGTCTGCAGCCGCCTGGCGCCGATATTCTCGACGCTGGCGTTAAGGTCGACGGCGATGCCGGCCAACGAATCGATCGCGTCATCGGTGAAGACCAGGTCGACGCCTTCGGTCTTCATCAGCGCGATATATTGCTTGATCAGGCTGGCTTCGGTCTCGGTAAGGATGCGGACGAAATCGTCCTTCTCCAGCGCCCGCAGCTCGACGCGGATCGGCAGGCGGCCCTGCAATTCCGGCAGCAGGTCGGAGGGCTTGGCGACGTGGAACGCGCCCGAGGCGATGAACAGGATATGGTCGGTCTTCACCGGTCCATATTTGGTCGCAACCGTGGTGCCTTCGACCAGCGGCAGCAGGTCGCGCTGTACACCTTCACGCGAAACACCGGCACCGATGCCGCCTTCGCGCGAGGCGATCTTGTCGATCTCGTCAAGGAAGACGATGCCGTCATTCTCGGTCGATTCGAGGGCCCGGCGCACCACTTCGTCCTGATCGAGCAGCTTGTCGGACTCGTCGCTGATCAACAGCCCGTAGGACTCCTTGACGGTCGTCTTGCGCAACTTGGTCTTCTTGCCGCCCATCGCCTTCGACAGCATGTCGTTGATGTTGAGCACGCCGATATTGGCGCCCGGCATGCCGGGGATCTCGAAGCCAGGCATGCCGCCATTGCCGGTATCGGCCACTTCGATCTCGATCTCCTTGTCGTCGAGCTCGCCGTCGCGCAGCTTCTTGCGGAAACTGTCGCGGGTGGCCGGGCTCGCCGTCTTGCCGACGAGCGCTTCGAGCACCCGTTCCTCGGCGTTGATGTGGGCACGCGCCTTGACGTCCTCGCGCATCTTCTCGCGCACCAGCCCGATGGCGATCTCGACCAGATCGCGGATGATCTGCTCGACGTCGCGGCCGACATAACCGACCTCGGTGAACTTGGTGGCTTCGACCTTGACGAAAGGCGCACCGGCAAGGCGTGCCAGGCGGCGTGAAATCTCGGTCTTGCCGACACCGGTCGGGCCGATCATCAGGATGTTTTTCGGCATCACCTCTTCGCGCATCTGGCCCTCGAGCTGCTGGCGGCGCCAACGGTTGCGCAAGGCAATCGCCACCGCACGCTTGGCGTCTTTCTGGCCGATGATGAAGCGGTCGAGTTCCGAAACGATTTCGCGGGGAGAGAAGGTGCTCATATCACTAAATTCCACTTTGCCACTGCCGAATGGACTCGAACGGATGCAGCAGCATGATCACGTTGAGTGTCAGATTGTCCCGGATGAGATAGCCGACACCGAATTCGAAGATGAGGGCGAGGGTGACGATCACCCATATAGGAAGCCTTCGCGCCATGACAAACCCCAGCACCATGGCCAGCGTGTCGGACACCGAATTGATGATGCTGTCGCCATAATAGTCGAGCGAGATCGTGCCGGCGCGGTAGCGGTCGATGATGAAAGGGCTGTTCTCGAGCAGCTCCCAGCCGCCCTCTATGACGACCGCAAACGCCAGCCTGAGCCCGATCGGCGAGCGCGGGAAAAGGAACCACGCCAGCGCATAGAACAGGAAGCCGTGAATGACGTGCGAGAAGCTGTACCAGTCGGAAATATGCTGGGAATTCTCCGAGCTTTGCACGATGCCGTGCCACAGCTTGACATAGCCGCAGGTACAGATCGGCGTCCGCCCCATGCCATAGAGGACCCCGGCCTGGAAGATAACCAGGCCGAGAACCAGCAGGAGCCCCATTCGCCAACTGTCTTCGTAGGCCGAGACGGTTTTGTCGCTGGATACGCTCATGCTGCTATTGCCCCTCTTCTGCGTCACCCTGTCCGGCATCACCCTCTGGGGCATCAATCGCCATCAGCACGGCATCGCCATATTCCGACTTCCTGCGATCGATAGCCGTGAAACCGGCCTTTTCATAGGCACGGATAGCCCGTGCATTGGCGGGGTCCGGGTCGATGATGACGCGCGGCGTACCTTCCTCGAAAAGCTGCTCGACGAACTGCCGGACGATCGCGGAGCCGTGGCCGACCCCGACAAGCTCCGGCACGCCGATCGACAGATCGATGCCGAGCGTGCCGAACGGCTGGTCGCTATAGGGATGGCCGTCCTCCAGATGCGGATCGTAGCTCTGCAAATAGCCGATGGGCTTTCCGTCCAGCTCGATAATTAGCGGCTCGACCGAAATGCTGTCGATATGCTCGCGGATCTCCGCAATCTCGGTCTCTGGGTCGTCCCACCACTCGGCGACATGCGGCTCGGCAAGCCAGCCGGCGATCATCGGCAGGTCCCTCTGGGTCACCGGCCGAAAACCATAGCGGAGGCTCCGCTCAGGCGGCATCGAGGGTTTCGACGACGAAGTTGTTGTTTGTGTAGACGCAAATGTCTGACGCGATCTGCATCGCCTTGCGGGCGATCTCCTCTGCGCCCTTGTCGCTGTCCATCAGCGCGCGTGCCGCTGCCAGCGCGTAATTGCCGCCGGAACCGATGGCCATGACGCCAAATTCGGGCTCCAGCACGTCGCCGGTGCCGGTCAGCGCCAGCGACACCGACTTGTCGGCCACCAGCATCATCGCTTCCAGCCGCCGCAAATAGCGGTCGGTGCGCCAGTCCTTGGCAAGCTCGACGCAGGCGCGTGTCAGCTGGTCGGGATATTGTTCGAGTTTGGCTTCCAGCCGCTCCAGCAGAGTGAAGGCATCGGCGGTGGCGCCGGCGAAACCGGCGATGACGTTGCCGCCCTTGCCGATGCGGCGCACCTTCTTGGCGTTGCCTTTCATGATCGTCTGGCCGAGGCTGACCTGGCCGTCACCGGCGATCACCACCTTGCCGCCCTTGCGCACGGTCAGGATGGTCGTGGCATGCATGGTCAGTTCATTCGACATTTCCTGCTCCGACAAGCACCGATCCCATCGAGGCGATCGGTGCGTTACGAGTGACTTGATCGGCCATATGTATGCATAGGCCGGACGATTGCAAACCGGCCATCCGCCGGGCCGGATAGTGCTCCGCAGCGGTAACTGGCAATCGCCGGATCATGCTGCTAGAAGGCTTTCGTTTTCAGGCCTGTGAACGCCTGACGTGCAAATCTGAGACAAGGATGAGGTCATGGCGCCCCGTTCCGCCGAGATAAGCCGCAAGACCAGGGAAACCGACATCTCCGTGTCGGTTCAGGTCGACGGCTCGGGCAAATCCGACATTTCGACGGGCGTCGGCTTCTTCGACCATATGCTGGACCAGTTGTCGCGCCATTCGCTGATCGACATGACCGTGAAGGCCAAGGGCGACCTGCATATAGACGACCACCATACCGTCGAGGATACGGGCATCGCCCTCGGCCAGGCGCTGGCCAAGGCATTGGGCGAGCGGCGCGGCATCATGCGCTACGCCTCGATCGACCTCGCCATGGACGAGACACTGACGCGGGCGGCAATCGATGTCTCCGGCCGGCCTTTTCTGGTCTGGAACGTTTCGTTCTCGTCGCCGAAGATCGGTACGTTCGACACCGAGCTGGTGCGCGAATTCTTCCACGCTCTGGCGCAGAATGCCGGCATCACGCTGCACATCACCAATCATTACGGCGCCAACAACCACCACATCGCCGAGACCTGCTTCAAGGCCGTGGCGCGTGTGTTGCGTTCGGCACTTGAGCGCGACCTGCGCCAGCTGGACGCGGTTCCCTCCACCAAGGGATCCCTGAAAGGGTAACGCCATGGCCATCTATGTCGTGATGGAGCCGCCAGGCCGCGGTGAAAGCGTGGACACCATCTTTATCCGTGACGGCTTTGCCTGGCTCGGCTTCCTGGTGCCGCCGCTGTGGCTGGCCTGGCACCGGCTGTGGGTTGAGGCGGCATTGGCGTTTGTCGCCATGGGCCTGCTCTCGATGCTGGGCGAAAGGCTGGACCTGGAAACAGCCGGCTCGCTTTTATCCTTCCTTGTCATGCTCTTTGTCGGGCTGGAGGGACAAGGCTTGCGAATTGCAGCCCTTCGTCGCCGCGGCTGGCATGAATGGGGTGTCGTCGAGGCCGACAGGCTCGACGACGCCGACATCCGCTATGTGTTGGAAGCCGCTGCGGATTCGGATTCACAAACTCATGCGCAGCGTATCGTCCCAGACGCAGCACATGCCCGGCCGGCGCAGATGGGCCTGGCACTGGGGCTGAACCATATTCCGGGAAAGCCCTGAGATGAGGGTCGCGATCATCGACTACGGGTCGGGCAATCTGCGCTCGGCCACCAAGGCCTTCGAGCGTGCTGCGCATGAAGCCGGCATTGCCGCCGCGATCGAACTCACCGCCGATGCCGAGCGGGTCAGGACCGCCGACCGCATCGTCCTGCCCGGCGTCGGTGCCTATGCCGATTGCGCCGCTGGACTGCGTGCGGTCGCCGGCATGTGGGAAGCGGTGGAGGAGGTGGCGATCGCCAAGGCTCGGCCGTTCCTCGGCATCTGCGTCGGCATGCAGCTGATGTCGGAGCGGGGCCTGGAAAAGACCGTCACAAAGGGCTTTGGCTGGATCGCCGGCGACGTCAAGGAGATCACGCCGGCCGATCCGACACTGAAGATCCCGCAGATCGGCTGGAACACGATTGACCTGAAGCGCAAGCATCCGCTGTTTTCCGGCATTGCGACGGGCGGCAAGGGACTGCACGCCTATTTCGTCCACTCCTACCATCTCGATGCACGGAAAGAGGATGAGGTGCTGGCGGTTGCCGACTACGGCGGCCCGGTAACGGCCGCTGTCGCCCGCGACAACCTGGCCGGAACGCAATTCCACCCCGAGAAGAGCCAGGCGCTGGGCCTGGCGCTGATCACCAATTTCCTAGGCTGGAGGCCCTGAACCATGAGCAAGAAGGGCTATTGGATGGCAATGGTCGATGTCCACGATCCCGAGATCTACAAGCAGTACATCGAGGCCAATGCCGCGGCTTTCGCGAAATACGGGGCGAAGTTCCCGGTGCGCGCCGGGCGGTATATCAGCCCGGAAGGACCGACAGGCAATCGCCACGTGCTGGTGGAATTCGAATCCTATGAAATGGCGCTGGAATGCTACGGCTCGCCTGAATACCAGGAGGCCTTGAAGTACAGGCTCGCCGGCTCGACCGGCCACTTTGTCATCGTCGAAGGCGCCTGAAGGTGATCCTGTTTCCGGCCATAGACCTTAAGGATGGCAAATGTGTGCGCCTCAGGCATGGCGACATGGCAACTGCGACGATCTATAACGACGATCCCGCCGCTCAGGCGCGCGCCTTCGAAGAGCAGGGCTTCGAATGGCTGCACGTCGTCGACCTCAACGGCGCCTTCAAGGGCCAGAGCGTCAACAGCGCCGCGGTCGGCGCCATCCTCAAGGCGACGAGCAGTCCGGTGCAGCTCGGCGGCGGCATCCGCACCCTGGCGCAGATCGAGGACTGGCTCGACCGTGGGCTGGCCCGCGTCATTCTTGGCACCGTGGCGGTGCGCGATCCGGATCTGGTCAGGCAGGCCTGCAAGGCATTCCCGGGCAAGATCGCCGTCGGCATCGATGCCAAGGGCGGTAAGGTCGCGGTCGAAGGCTGGGCCGAGGCCTCGAGTCTCGGCGTCATCGAACTGGCGAGGAAATTCGAAGGCGCCGGCGTCGCCGCCATCATCTACACCGACATCGATCGCGACGGGGTGCTGAGCGGCATCAACTGGGACGCCACCATCGATCTTGCGGAGGCGGTTTCGATCCCGGTCATCGCCTCGGGCGGGCTCGCCTCGATCGCCGACATCATGCGCATGACCATGCCCGATGCGCAGAAGCTCGAAGGCGCGATCTCCGGTCGCGCGCTCTACGACGGCCGCATCGATCCGGCCGAGGCACTGGCGATCCTGCGTGGCAAACCGATGGCAGGGGTGTGAAACGTGAAGGTCTCGATTATCCTCGCTCCCTATGACAGCGGGCACTATCACGAAGGGTGCGGCCAGGGTCCGGACGCCATTGTCGGCGGTGGGCTCGTCGAAGCCCTGACCGTGGCTGGCCATGAAGTCGCCGTCGAAGATATCGGCAAGGTGGGAGACGAGCAGGGGCGCGAAATCGCAACCGGCTTCGCCGTCTGCAACGCTGTCGCGACCAAGGTTGGCCTCGCCCGCGATGGAGGACGCTTCCCCATTATCCTTGCTGGAAATTGCCTGACCGCCGCCGGTGCGGTTGCCGGTGAAGCTGCGGATTCGATCATCTGGATCGACCAGCATGGCGATCTCAACACGCCGGAGACGTCGGCCTACGGCTTTCTCGACGGCATGGCGCTGGCGGCGACTCTCGGGCTCTGCTGGCGTCCGATGGCGGCAGCGATTCCGGGGTTCCGGCCGATAAACCCGGCGCGCTGCATGCTGGTCGATGCCCGCGACGTCGATCCCGACGAAAAGCGCCTGCTGGAAACCTTGCCGATCGTGCGCACCGAATGTGCCGGTGCACTCGATATGATCGGAAAGCTCACGGCGACAGTGACTGTGCGGGCGCATCTGCATCTCGACCTGGACGTCGTCGATCCGAATGTGCTGCAGGTGAACCGCTACACGCATCCGGGCGGTCCGAGCCCGGAACAGTTACGGCAGCTTGCCTGCGGACTGGCCAGGTCTATCCCGATCGCGGGCGTTACGCTCTCGGCATACGACCCGGCCTTTGATTCCCAGTCCGAGGTTCCGCCCGTCGTCGGCCAGCTGCTCGTCGACTTTCTTGCGGCGATCGAGAGGATCTGATGCTGAAAGCCCGCGTCATCCCCTGTCTGGATGTCAAGAACGGCCGTGTCGTCAAGGGCGTCAATTTCGTCGACCTGGTCGATGCCGGCGATCCCGTCGAAGCGGCAAAAGCCTATGACGCGGCCGGCGCCGACGAGCTCTGCTTTCTCGACATCACCGCCTCGTCGGAAAACCGCCAGACCATTTTCGATGTAGTAGCCCGCACCGCCGAACAATGTTTCATGCCGCTGACCGTTGGCGGTGGCGTCCGTCAGGTCGCCGACATCAGGAAGCTGCTATTGGCCGGCGCCGACAAGGTGTCGATCAACACGGCGGCGGTGAAGACCCCAAATTTTGTCGCCGAAGCAGCGGACAAATTCGGCAACCAGTGCATCGTCGTCGCCATCGATGCCAAGAAAGTGTCCGCTGCGAGCGAGGCCGACCGCTGGGAAATATTTACCCATGGCGGCCGCGAGAAGACCGGCATCGACGCTGTCGAGTTCGTTCGGCGAGTGGTCGATCTCGGCGCCGGCGAGATCCTGCTGACATCGATGGACCGCGACGGCACCAAGGCCGGCTACGACATAGCCCTTACCCGCGCGGTCGCCGACGCCGTACGCGTGCCGGTCATCGCTTCCGGCGGCGTCGGCACGCTCGACCACCTTGTCGAAGGCATTCGCGACGGCCATGCCGGCGCGGTGCTGGCGGCGTCGATCTTCCATTTCGGCACCTACAGCATCGCCGAGGCCAAGCTGCACATGGCTCAGGCCGGACTGCCGATGCGGCTGGACTCGCCGGGTAATCGGTCCTAGAGCCTTTTCCGGCTAAGAAGAGGCTGTAAACGCCGTCATGACCGAGTTCTCGCTCTCCGATCTGGAGAAGATTATTGGCGAACGCGCGCGTTCCGGCGATCCGGATTCGTGGACGGCCAAGCTCTTTCAGCGCGGCATGAGCAAGGCAGCGCAGAAACTCGGCGAAGAGGCGGTCGAAACGGTGATCGCAGCCGTCAGCGCCGACCGGGACGCGCTTGTTTCGGAAAGCGCCGATCTCATCTATCATTGGCTTGTCGTTCTCGGCATAGCGGACATTCCGCTGAGCGATGTGCTCAACGAGCTTGAACGCCGCACCGGTCGTTCGGGCATCGCCGAAAAGGCGTCTCGGCTGGACCGGGGCTGATCGCTGCGGAGGAACTCGATGGACCAGCTCGCTCCTACCGAGAAGTATTCACCCTATCGTTTCTTCTCGGCCGAGCAATGGTCGCGGTTCCGCGCCGATACGCCGATGACGCTCACCGAGGACGAAATCCGTCGTCTGCGGTCGCTGAACGATCCGGTCGATCTCCACGAAGTCGAGCGCATCTATCTTTCGATGTCGCGGCTGTTGTCGGCTCACGTCGAAGCCAGTCAACTCCTGTTCAGGCAGCGCCAGGCCTTCTTCAACGCGCTGGACGCGGCCAAGACACCGTTCATCATCGGCATTGCCGGTTCCGTCGCGGTCGGCAAATCGACCACGGCGCGCGTGCTAAAGGAGCTGCTGGCGCGCTGGCCGTCGAGTCCCAAGGTTGACCTGGTCACCACCGACGGCTTCCTGCTGCCGAACGAAGTCCTGCGCCGCAACAATCTGATGGAGCGCAAGGGCTTTCCCGACAGCTACGACGTCGGCGCGCTGCTGCGTTTCCTGTCCGGCATCAAATCGGCGCAGCGCAACGTCCGCGCGCCGGTCTATTCGCACCTGACCTATGACGTCATTCCGGGCGCGTTCCAGACCATCGACCGGCCCGACATCCTGATCTTCGAAGGCATTAACGTCCTGCAGCCGGGCAAGCTGCCGAAGGACGGCAAGATCGTGCCTTTCCTGTCGGATTTCTTCGACTTTGCCATCTACATCGATGCCGAGGAGGCGCTGATCCATCACTGGTATATCGCCCGCTTCATGCGGTTGCGCGAAACCGCCTTCCGCGACCCGGCCTCCTTCTTTCACCGCTATTCGCAACTTTCCGAGGATGCGGCCCGCGCCATCGCCGAGGGCCTGTGGACCAACATCAACCTGAAGAATCTGCGCGAGAATATATTGCCCACCCGCGCCCGAGCCGATCTCATCCTGCGCAAGGGCGCCAACCATCTGGTCGAGGAAGTGGCGCTCAGGAAACTGTAACGGCGCGGTTAACGGCGCCTTAGGCTATCCCGGCTAGTGTTCGATGGGCAATTCCAGCGGATCTGTCGGGAGCAGTCTGTGATCAACGCGAGCAGTACCGGAGTTCGTGCGAGGCAGCCCCGCTATTCCCTGGTCATTCCGATCTTCAACGAGGAGGCGGTTCTTCCACTCCTTATCCGGCGAATAGTCGCCCTGCTCGACGCGCTGGACGCACCGGCAGAGGCTATTTTCGTCGACGACGGCAGTACCGACACGAGTGTGATCTACCTGCGTGGGATGGTTGCCGAGGAGCCACGCTTCCGGCTGATCGAACTGTCGCGCAATTTCGGGCACCAGATTGCAATTACGGCCGGCATGGATGCGGCTGCCGGGGAAGCCGTGGTGGTCATGGATGCCGACCTCCAGGATCCCCCTGAAGTCGTTCTCCAACTGGTGGAAAAGTGGAAGGAGGGCTATGAAATCGTCTACGCGAGGCGTATGCGGCGCGAAGGCGAAACCTGGTTCAAACGGCTGACAGCCAGCATCTTCTACCGGCTGATGGAGAAGATGACTTCGGTCGACATTCCCCGCGACGTTGGCGATTTCCGACTAATCGGCCGCAAGGCTCTCGATACGTTCAAGCAGATGCCGGAGCGCAACCGTTTCGTGCGCGGCATGTTCGGTTGGATGGGATTCAAGCAGACGGCGGTTTCATTCGAGCGACCGGCGCGCGCCGCAGGTGAAACAAAGTATCCTTTCTGGAAGATGCTCCGCCTGGCTGTCCACGGGGTCATCGGCTTTTCGGAAAAACCATTGCGTATGGCGCTCTGGGCCGGGCTCGCTATCTCGGGGGTAGCCGCGTTGCTCGGGCTCTTTGCCGTGGCTTCCTGGGCATTCAGTTTCGGTGTTGTCCAAGGCTGGACGTCGACAGTTGTGATTGTTTCCTTCTTGTCCGGGATCAACCTGTTCATGACCGGTATCGTCGGCCTCTATGTCGGCGGGATCCACTCCGAGATCAAGCGCCGGCCGCTCTATGTCGTTGATCGCCTTACTGGCTTCGAGGACGCGCTCCGGGCGGAAGTCGACAATCGAAACACCGAGGCGACGTTGTCGGCGTCACGCGACAGAAGGTTTGGTTGATGGCCGAACTCTTCGATCAATATCGCACCACCTATAACAGGACTGTCGACGACTCGATCAGCTTCTCCGGGCTGAAGCATGACTTCTTCCTGCACGCCAAGTTGGCCCCTCTCGCCGACCTGATCGCGACACGCGGTATCGCGAGGCGCGACGGCAGCGTTCGGGCGCTTGATGTCGGCTGCGGGATCGGCGCGCTGCATCCTTACGTGAAGCCGCTTTTTCCAGACCTTCACGGCTGCGACATTTCGAAGGAATCCATCGCCCGGGCGCGTGAGGAAAACCCCTGGGTCACCTATGCCGACTACACGGCTCCCGTGCTGCCTTACGCGGATGGCACATTCGACCTCGCATTCGCCGTTTGCGTCGTCCATCATGTGCCGCCCGAACATTGGCCGAGCTTCGTTTCCGAGATGCGACGCGTCGTCCGACCCGGCGGCGTTGTCTCGGTGATCGAGCACAACCCGTTCAATCCATTGACACGCCTGGCCGTCTTCCGCTGCCCCTTCGATGAAGATGCTGTCCTGATCAGTCGCCGCCAAGCCGGGCATCTCATGGAGACAGCCGGCCTCACACAGGTCGAAGGCAGACATTTTCTGATGTTTCCTTTCGCAAATTCGGTCGCGCGCAGGGTCGAGGGCTGGCTCTCAAATCTGCCGCTCGGTGCGCAATATGTGTGCAGCGGCCGTGTTTAGCGCCGGTTCGGGCTTCAGACTTGCAAAGCGGCCGGCGCGTTTCCTGATTATCGGCCTTGGCGCCACTCTGCTCTACGCACTGCTTGCCGCGGTATTTTCGATGGGGGACGCGGTGTCGATGCGGCCGGCTTCGGCCTCGGTGCTCGCTTATGCCATCGCCGCCGTCTTCTCCTATGCCGGACACAAGTATTTTACCTTCGTGTCCAGCGGGGCGCATCGTTTCGAGGCGCCTCGCTTTTTCGTGCTGACATTGCTTGGTCTGGCGGTGTCATTTCTTCTGCCCGCCGTGTTGTCCGGGATTCTGGGCCTGCAGGCGCAGATTCCGATTGTGCTGACATGCCTCGTAATCCCGCTCGTCAACTATGTGATGCTTCGCCACTGGGTATTCGCCAGTGCTGGGCTCGGTTTGCGGAACGGCTCGAGATGATGCGATTCCCGGACCGCCCGAGATCGGCTGTTGGCGCTCCAGGCCTGGCGTGCGCGCAACGATGCAACGCACCGCCAGGCTCCGGGCTTGCAACCCTGGCCGGGCAGTGCCCTGCTGCTGGCCAAAGGCTACAACGGCGGTCGTGGTACTGGCACCCCCGGGGCACCCGAACAGCCTATTTCGGCATAGTCACCCGCCGCAGCGTCAGATTGATGCGGCCGCCATTCTTGAGCAGTGCCGAGGTCGAAGGGTAGATGCGGTCGACGCCGTGAAAGCAGAGCCGGCCTTCGCCGCCGAGCACCACGACATCGCCGCTCTTCAGCCTGAACGATTTGGTGGCGCCGTCGCGCGTGGTCTGGCCGACCCGGAACAGGCAATCATCGCCGAGCGAGACCGAGACGACAGGCGCGGAGAAATCGCTCTCGTCGCGGTCCTGGTGAAGACCCATCTTGGCATCCTGCGAATAGAAATTGACCAGGCAGGCCTCCGGCGGGTGCGCATAGGCAGATACGTCCCGCCACAGATCGAGCAGCATCTCCGGGATCGGCGGCCAGGGCATTCCGGTCACCGGGTGGGTCGGCTGGTAGCGATAGCCGTGCTCCTTGTCGGTGACCCAGCCCAGCGGGCCGCAATTGGTCATGCGCACGCTCATCTCCTTGCCAGTGCGCGGCATTGCCGGCACGAACAGCGGGGCTTCCTCCACGACTTTCCTGATATCTTCCACCAGTACTTCCTGCATGGCGCGCGACAGGTAGCCGGGCATATGGCGGACGCCTTTGGGCAGTATGAGCATCGCGTCGCTTGATCCGTTGGTCTGGAAATCAGAATGCCACCGTCAAACGAAAACGGCGACCCGAAAGCCGCCTCCGACGGTGGCTGCGCGCTTTAACCGGCGATCTGAGATCCGAAGCCGCTTCGGCTGTCAGTCATCCCCGACCCGGCCGCGCAGTTTCTTGATCGAACCGCGCCCGGCCTTGCTCTTGAGCCGTCTTTCCACCGCGCCTTTGGATGGCCTAGTCTTCTTGCGCGGCGGCGACGGTGGTTCGGCGGCCTTGGCGACCAGTGCCGTCAGCCGCGCCCGGGCGTCCGCCCGGTTCTGCTCCTGGGTGCGGAAGCGTCCGGCTTCGATGACGATGACGCCGTCCTTGGTGGCGCGCTGGCCGGCAAGCTTGATGGTTCGTTCGCGCACCCGCTCCGACAGGCCAGACGCGTTGGCGGCATTGAAGCGCAATTGCACCGCCGTCGCCACCTTGTTGACGTTCTGGCCGCCCGGGCCGGACGAACGGATGAAGTCCTCGTGCAGGTCGCCCGGATTAATCACCGCATCGTCGGTGATGATGATCTTGTCGTCGGCGTTCATGCCGCAGTGATGGCGCGGCAGGCGGAAAAAGAAAAGGCCCGATCGAAGCCGGGCCTTGAAGCATCACCAGGGGCGACGGCTATTCAGCCGCTACCTGCATGCGTGGTGCGGCGCCGAGCACGGTGGCGTCGACATGGGCTTCGAACTTTTCGAAATTGTCGACGAACATGCCGACCAGCCTTGCCGCCTGCCGGTCGTAGGCGGGCTTGTCGACCCAGGTCGATCTCGGGTCGAGAATGGCGCGGTCGACGCCGGCAACCGTCACCGGTACGTCAAAACCGAAATTGGCGTCGGTGCGGAAGTCGGCCGCTTTCAGCGAGCCGTCGAGCGCCGCGGCAAGCAGCGCCCGCGTTGCCTTAATCGGCATCCGCTTGCCGGTGCCGTAGGCGCCGCCGGTCCAGCCGGTGTTGACCAGCCAGCAATCGACACCGTGGCGGGCGATGAGCTCGCGCAGCAGATTGCCGTATTCCGACGGATGCCGCGGCATGAACGGTGCGCCGAAGCATGTCGAAAATGTCGCTTCGGGTTCGGTAATGCCCTTCTCGGTCCCCGCCACCTTGGCGGTATAGCCGGAGAGGAAATGATACATCGCCTGCGCCGGGGTCAGCCGCGCGATCGGCGGCATAACGCCGAATGCGTCGGCGGTCAGCATAATGATGTTCTTCGGGTGGCTGGCGCGCCCCGTCTTGCTGGCGTTGGGGATGAAATGGAGCGGGTAGGCGCAGCGCGTGTTTTCGGTCAGCCCGCCGTCGTCGAAATCCGGCACGCGACCGGCGTCGAGCGCCACATTCTCCAGCACCGTGCCGAAGCGCTGGGTGGTGGCGAAGATCTCCGGCTCGGCTTCGGCCGAAAGCTTGATCGTCTTGGCATAGCAGCCGCCTTCGAAATTGAAGATGCCGTGCGGTCCCCAGCCATGCTCGTCGTCGCCGACCAGCGTTCGCGACGGGTCGGCCGACAGCGTCGTCTTGCCGGTCCCGGAAAGGCCGAAGAAAACGGCCGCGTCGCCGGCGGGCCCTTCATTGGCCGAGCAATGCATCGGCATCACGCCTTTTGCCGGCAGCAGATAGTTGAGCACGGTGAACACCGACTTCTTCATCTCGCCGGCATAGGAGGTACCGCCAATCAACACGATCATGCGCGAAAGATCGACCGCGATCACCGTTTCGCCGCGCGTGCCGTGGCGGGCGGGATCGGCGCGGAACGACGGCAGGTCGATTATCGTCAAATCGGGCACGAAATGCTCGAGTTCGGCGGCGGCAGGCCGGATGAGCAGATTGCGGATGAACAAGGAGTGCCAGGCAAGCTCCGTGATCACCCTGGTCGGCAGCTTCAGTTCCTCGTCGGCACCGCCGACCAGGTCCTGCACATAAAGGTCCTTTCCAGCCGCATGGGCGCGAAAATCGGCAAGCAGCGTATCGAACTGGATCGGCGAAATCGCCTTGTTGTTGTCCCACCATACATGCGGCGCGGTGCTTTCGTCGCGCACCACGAATTTGTCCCTGGGCGAGCGGCCGGTGTGCTGCCCGGTCTCGGCGGCAAGCGCGCCATGCGCGGTGAGTCGGGCCTCGCCACGGCGGATGGCCTCCTCGTAGAGCGCGGCCGCGCCGAAATTATAGCGCACCACGCCAGTGGTTCTCAGGCCGATCCGATCGATTGCACATGCAGGATTGCGTTTGCCGGCTTCCGACATGGGTGTCCCTTCTTCGATTTACCGCGTCTTTACCGGCGAATTCCGGAAACCCCATTGCAGGAGCTAATAACGTCAAAACCAGAAAAGGCGAATGATATCAAATCATTAATCGATTTAAATATTTTGAAAGTTGTTTAAATCGTTTATATGTGCAAAAACACTGATGGTTGCCCAAGGATTGGCGATGTTCATTCGTCCAATCCCTATCGAGGTACAATTGTGGCCGCCGGCGTGCCGCGCGTGACAGCGGATAAAGCCTATGCCACATTTTGTACCTAATTTGTCCTGCAAAAGCCCCTTCTCGACGAAAGAAGGGACAGCTCATGAGGGAGCCGCTTGAAATGGCAACAATCGCGCTTGTCGACGACGATCGCAACATTCTGACTTCGGTTTCGATCGCCCTCGAATCCGAGGGTTATCGGGTCGAAACCTACACGGATGGGGCATCGGCGCTGGAGGGACTGGCGGCGCGCCCGCCGAACCTCGCCATCCTCGACATCAAGATGCCGCGCATGGATGGCATGGAGTTGCTGCGCCGGATGCGTCAGAAATCCGACCTGCCGGTGATCTTCCTGACCTCCAAGGACGATGAGATCGATGAACTGTTCGGCCTCAAGATGGGTGCCGACGACTTCATCCGCAAACCCTTCTCGCAGCGTCTTCTGGTCGAACGCGTCCGCGCCGTGCTGCGCCGCGCCAGCACCCGCGAGGCGGCGGCCAAGGCGCCCAACCAGCAGGCCCGGTCGCTTGAGCGCGGCCAGCTTGTCATGGACCAGGAGCGCCACACCTGCACCTGGAAGGGCGAGCCGGTGACGCTGACCGTCACCGAGTTCCTCATCCTGCATTCCCTGGCACAGCGCCCGGGCGTCGTAAAAAGCCGTGATGCGCTGATGGATTCCGCTTATGATGAGCAGGTCTATGTCGATGACCGCACCATTGACAGTCACATCAAGCGGCTGCGCAAGAAGTTCAAGGCCGTCGATGATGACTTCGAAATGATCGAAACCCTTTACGGAGTCGGGTATCGGTTCCGCGAAGCATGAATAGGCAGTAGGCAGTAGGGAATAGTCGGTAGTCAGTTTTGAATGATGCGAGCGGCCACTCATGCATCGCCGCGATCTCAGCAACCATTTCTCTATTCCTGCTGCCTACTCACTACTCACTAATTACCGAGCGGGAGCTGCTATTCGATGGCAGTGGAAGTAGAGCGAGTGAGACGGTCGGGCGCCGCCAGGCGCCCGCCGCGGATTCTGCCCGCCTTCGTGTCGAAAATTACGGTGCCGATGCGCCGGTTTCTCGGCCATCACATCTTTTCCAGCCTGACGCGGCGTATCCTCTTTCTCAATCTTGCCGGCCTTGCCGTCCTGGTCACCGGCATTCTCTATCTCAATACCTTTCGCGACGGGCTGATCGACGCCCGTGTCGAGAGCCTGATGACTCAAGGCGAGATCATCGCCGGCGCGATCGCCGCGTCGGCGACGGTCGAAACCGATTCGATCAGCATCGATCCGGAAAAGCTGCTTGAGTTGCAGGCCGGCGAAAGCCTCGGCCCCGGCTCCGACCAGCTCGACAATCTCGATTTCCCGATCAATCCGGAGCGCGTGGCGCCGGTGCTCAGGCGGCTGATCTCGCCGACGCGCACGCGCGCCCGCATTTATGACCGCGACGCCAACCTGCTGCTCGATTCCCGCCATCTCTATTCGCGCGGCCAGATCCTTCGCTACGACCTGCCGCCGGTCGAAGAGGAGCAGCCGGACCTTCTGGAGCGCATCCAGAAATTCGTCTTCGATTTCTTCCGCAACAAGCAGCTGCCCGTCTATCGCGAGCAGCCGGGCGGCAACGGCGCTGCGTTTCCGGAAGTGGTCAAGGCGCTTACCGGCAGTCCGTCGACGATCGTGCGGATCTCGGAGCAGGGCGAGCAGATCGTTTCAGTGGCGGTGCCGATCCAGCGCTTCCGTGCCGTTCTCGGCGTGCTGATGCTGTCGACCGAAGGCGGCGACATCGACAAGATCGTCGCGGCCGAGCGCAAGGCGATCCTGCGCGTGTTCGGCATCGCCGCCCTGGTTACCGCCATCCTGTCGATGCTGCTGGCCTCCACCATCGCCAACCCGCTTCGCCGGCTTTCCGCGGCGGCGGTCAGGGTTCGCCGCGGCGTCAAGAACCGCGAGGAAATCCCCGACTTCTCCGACCGCCAGGACGAGATCGGCAATCTCTCGATCGCCGTGCGCGACATGACCAATGCGCTCTACGCCCGTATCGAGGCGATCGAAAGTTTTGCCGCGGATGTCTCGCACGAGCTGAAGAACCCGCTTACCTCGCTGCGCAGCGCTGTGGAGACATTGCCGCTGGCCAAGAACGACAATTCGCGGAGCCGGCTGATGGATATCATCCAGCACGATGTGAGGCGGCTGGACCGCCTGATCACCGATATTTCCGATGCCTCCCGTCTTGATGCCGAGCTGGCGCGGGAAGACGCGGGAACCGTCGACCTGAAGAAGTTCATCACCGATCTGGTCGCCGTCTCGCGCGAGGCCACGCGCAACAAGAAGGCGGTCGAGATCGAGTTCAAGGTCGCCAAACTGCCGCAGGGCGTGAAAGGCTACTTCGTCGTCGGCCATGATCTGAGGATCGGCCAGGTGATCACCAACCTGATCGAGAATGCCCGCTCGTTCGTTCCCGAAGATCGTGGCCACATCACCATATCGCTGGCACGCGCCGGCAAGTTCAACATCGTCACCGTCGACGACAATGGCCCCGGCATCCGGGCCGATAACATCGATCGCATTTTCGAACGGTTCTATACCGATCGGCCGGCCGGCGAGGCGTTCGGCCAGAACTCGGGCCTTGGCCTGTCGATATCCAGGCAGATCGTTGAAGCCCATGGCGGCACGCTGAGCGCCGAGAACATCCCGGGCACCAAGCCTGGCGAGATCAAGGGCGCGCGCTTCGTGGTGACACTGCCGGCGGAAGGCTGAGGGATGAATTCCAATCACGCCTGGTCCTATTGTGCAGCCTGAACACATTCACGGCACCGCGATCCTGATAGGTGATCGCGGCATTCTCATCACCGGACCGTCCGGCTTGGGCAAGACGACGCTGGCGCTCGCCTTGATCGATCATTGCAGCCAGCGCGGGCTGTTTTCCCGGCTGATCGGCGATGACCAGCTCTTTGCCGCCGATTGCGAGGGGCGGCTGGTCTGCCGCGCACCAGCCAGCATAGCCGGCCTCGTCGAGGTGCCGGGATTCGGCCCCAAACCGATACAGTTCGAGCCAAGCTGCGTGATCGACCTCATTATCCGGCTGGTGCCAGCCGGCAAAATGGTCCGCTTCCAGGAAGACTGCAGCGAACTCGTTGTCGGCGTGACAGTGCCGCGCATCGATCTTGCCGGGCGCAATGTCCCGGCCGCCTTGCCGGCAGTGATGTCGCGTCTGTCGATTGCGCCTTTCCTGTGATCCGATTTCGATTTTTTGCTGCAATGCGTCAAATTGGCTTGGGCCGGCGCAATTTTGGGCTTGTCAACGGGCCTTGCGTCGACAAGATAGCGCTCCCGCCGCCTGGAACGGTCGGCGAGCATAAAATGCGCCTGTGAAGCGGCGATGACGGGAGCCACCAAAGAATGATCGGACTCGTGCTTGTAACGCACGGTCAACTGGCCGCCGAGTTCCGCAATGCCGTGGAACACGTCGTTGGGCCACAAGACAATTTCGAGACCGTGGCGATCGGTGCCGACGATGATATGGAACAGCGCCGCCGCGACATTATCGACGCAGTCGGCCGCGTCGATACGGGATCAGGCGTCATCGTTTTGACCGACATGTTCGGCGGCACGCCCTCCAACCTCGCCATTTCCGTGATGGAATCCGGCCGCATCGAGGTCATTGCCGGCATGAACCTGCCGATGCTGATCAAGCTGTCCAGCGTTCGCAAGGGCGACAACATGACGGCAGCGCTGGATGAAGCGCAGGCTGCCGGCCGCAAATACATCAATGTCGCCAGTCAACTCCTGAGCAGCAAATGAGCGCGCTGTTGCCGGAAAAGGACAAGATCGTTCGCGACTTTCCGATCGTCAACCAGCGCGGCCTGCATGCGCGCGCCTCGGCCAAGTTCGTTCAAATTGCCAGCGGCTTCAATGCCACGGTCCAGGTCGAGAAGGACGGCGTCAAGGTCGGCGGCACCTCGATCATGGGCCTGATGATGCTGGCGGCAAGCCCCGGTTATTCGATCCGCGTCACCGCCACCGGCCCGGAGGCCGAAGAGGTCATCGATGCGCTGGAGCAACTGGTTGCTTCCCGTTTTGGCGAGGAATGCTGACGTGCTGATCGCTTCCGAAGACATGCACGGATAAAGATTTCTTTATATCCCATTGTCGTCCAACTCTCGATCTGCTAGTCAGGCCGGCAACTCGCGCCCTCCGACACGCCTTCGGGGCGGGGCGCGTCCCGCAATCAATTCGCATCGGAGCACTGCCATGACGGGTAGCAAGGACTATGTGGTCGCAGACATCGCGCTTGCCGGCTGGGGCCGCAAGGAGATCGAGATCGCCGAAACCGAAATGCCGGGCCTGATGGCCTGCCGCGAGGAATTCGGCGACAAGAAGCCGCTCAAGGGCGCGCGCATCACCGGCTCGCTGCACATGACCATCCAGACGGCGGTGCTGATCGAAACGCTGAAAGCGCTCGGCGCCGATATCCGCTGGGCTTCCTGCAACATCTTCTCGACCCAGGACCACGCCGCCGCGGCCATTGCCGAGGCCGGAATTCCGGTGTTTGCCGTCAAGGGTGAGACGCTGGAGGATTATTGGGTCTACACCGACAAGATCTTCCAGTGGGCCGATGGCGGCACCTCCAACATGATCCTCGATGACGGTGGCGATGCCACCATGTACATCCTGATCGGCGCCCGCGCCGAGGCCGGCGAGGATGTGCTGTCCAATCCGGGCAGCGAAGAGGAAGAGATCCTGTTTGCCCAGATCAAGAAGCGCATGCAGGCATCACCCGGCTTCTTCACCAGGCAGAAGGAAGCGATCCGCGGCGTCACCGAAGAGACGACGACCGGCGTCAACCGGCTCTATCAACTGCAGAAGAAGGGCCTGCTGCCGTTCCCGGCGATCAACGTCAATGATTCCGTCACCAAGTCGAAATTCGACAACAAATATGGCTGCAAGGAATCGCTTGTGGACGGCATTCGGCGCGGCACCGACACGATGATGGCCGGCAAGGTCGCAGTCGTCTGCGGCTATGGCGACGTCGGCAAGGGCTCGTCGGCTTCGCTCAAGGGCGCCGGCGCCCGCGTCAAGGTCACCGAGGTCGATCCGATCTGCGCGCTGCAGGCGGCGATGGACGGTTTTGAGGTGGTCACGCTCGAAGACGCGGCGCCGACGGCCGACATCGTCATCACCACCACCGGCAACAAGGACGTCGTTACCCTCGATCACATGCGCCTGATGAAGGACATGGTGATCGTCGGCAACATCGGTCACTTCGACAACGAGATCCAGGTGGCCTCGCTGCGCAACCTGAAATGGACCAACATCAAGCCTCAGGTGGATATGATCACCTTCCCGGACGGCAAGCGGATGATCCTTTTGTCGGAAGGCCGCCTGCTCAACCTCGGCAACGCCACCGGCCACCCGAGCTTCGTCATGTCGGCGTCCTTCACCAACCAGGTGTTGGCCCAGATCGAGTTGTACACCAAGCCCGGCCAGTACGAGAACCGGGTCTATGTCCTGCCGAAGCATCTCGACGAAAAGGTCGCGCGCCTGCATCTCGACAAGCTCGGTGCCCGCCTGACCGAACTGTCCGGCGAACAGGCCGCTTATATCGGCGTCACTCCGCAGGGACCGTTCAAGCCGGAACACTACCGCTATTAACCACGGCGAAACTTGCCACTAGATATTGAAGCCGGGCGATTGACTTTTCGCCCGGCTTTATTTTTGCGCTGATTGATTCTTCACGCCGATTCGCGCAAGCGCTATGGTGCTGATTCGCGGTCCGGGGACGAGGCCCGGCGCACGCATCAGGGCGGTCTTGCATTCAGGCGGCGAAGAGGACCAAGACATGCCGGGGGATAACCCGCCTTGCGCGGGACAGGCCGTTTCCGGCGGCCATAACGATTCGGTCACGGGCTCCGCTGCCAGAGGCGGCAGCCTTCTATGGCGCGCCGGCAGCCGTGTCGGGGTGCTGCTTGCTTCTTCCGCGCTGGTCGGTCCGCTGCTTGGCTTTACTGCACATGCCCAAACCCGCGCGGCGCAAAAGGCCGGGCTGTCGGTCAGCACGGTCGAGGTCATGCAACTCGCCATGTTCGTCGGCGTCATGGGGGCGGCATTGCTGTCGGCCATCTTTCTGATCCGCGAACGGGCGCGCACCGCGGCGGAAAATGCCGAGCTCAGGACCCGCATCGCCGATGTCAATGCCGCGCTGCAGCGCTCCGAGGCGCTGCTCCATTCCCGCGATCAGCGCGTGGTCGTATGGGCGGCCGAGAACAAGAAGCCCGAGCTTGTCGGGACATTGCCGATCGAGAGCGGCGCGCCGGAGGACCGGGCGGCCTTCCTGGCTTTCGGCCGCTGGCTGATGCCGCGTTCGGCGGCCGCACTCGAACATGCCGTCGCATCACTGCGGGACAAGGCAAAGCCGTTCGATCTGGTCATCGAATCGCAGGCCGGCCAGCCGCTCGAGGTTCACGGCCGCAAGAGTGCGGCGCATGTGCTGGTTCGCTTCGTCTCGCTTTCGGAGACACAGCGAAGCCAGGCCAGGCTGAAGATCGAGAACCAGCGCTTGGCCGCCGACCATGAGACGCTGATCGGTCTTCTGGATGCGCTCAAGATGCCGTCATGGCTGCGTACTGTCGACGGGCGGCTGAAATGGGTCAACCGGGCCTATGCCGAAGCGGTCGAGGCCGAGAATGCCGAAGCGGCGGTTCGTGACGGCAAGGAATTCCTCGGAGGCCAGGCGCGCGACACCATCGCTGCGCAGCACAAGTCGCACCCCGTCTTCGAACAGACGCTCTCCACGGTGATCGAAGGCGACCGCCGTATGTTTGCCGTGACCGATTTTGCCGGGGCGGATGGTTCGGCTGGTCTTGCCTGCGACATCAGCGCCATCGAGGCCATTCGCGCCGAATATGAGCGGACCGTGCAGAGCCACGCCGACACGCTCGATCAGCTCAACACCGCCGTAGCGATTTTCGATACCGACGAGAAATTGCGGTTTTTCAATCAGGCGTTCCAGAAACTATGGGGCCTCGACAGCGGTTTCCTGCACAGCGCGCCGGATAACGCCTTGCTGCTCGACCGCCTGCGCAGCGAAGGCAAGATCGCCGAGCAGCCCGAATGGCGGCGCTGGAAAGAGAGCCTGCTCGGCGCCTACCGCGCGGTTGAATCGCAGGAGCATTGGTGGCATCTGCCGGACGGCAAAACCATTCGCGTCGTCGCCAATCCGCAGCCCAAGGGCGGCGTCACCTGGGTGTTTGAGAACCTGACCGAGAAGATGGACCTTGAAAGCCGCTATCAGACCGCTGTGCGGGTTCAGGGTGAGACGCTCGACAACCTTGCCGAAGGCGTCGCTGTGTTCGGCCCCGACGGCAGGCTGAGATTGTCCAACCCGGCCTTCGCGGCCCTGTGGGGGCTGGATGCCGATGCCTCAAAACCCAACGTCCATGTCTCGACGATCCGCGAACTTTGCGACCGCCGTGCCGTCGACAGTCCGTGGGGCGGGTTCGTTGCCGCCATCACCGGCTTCGACGACGAGCGCCGCGACCGCCACGGCCAGACCGAATTGAACAACGGCACCGTTTTGCGCTACGCCGTCATCCCTTTGCCCAACGGCCAGGTGATGATGACCTTCGTCGACGTTACCGACAGCGTCAATGTCGAGCGGGCGCTGAAGGACAAGAATGAGGCGCTGCAAAAGTCCGACCAGATCAAGAACGAATTCGTGCAGCACGTCTCCTATGAGCTGCGCTCGCCACTCACCAACATCATCGGCTTTACCGAGCTTCTTTCACTGCCGTCGACTGGTCCGTTGAACCAGAAGCAACGCGAATATATCGGGCATGTCGGCTCGTCCTCCTCGGTCCTGCTCACCATCGTCAACGACATCCTCGATCTGGCGACGGTGGATGCCGGCATCATGGAACTCGACATTTCCGAAGTTCACATCAATCGAACCATTACGGCCGCCGCCGAACTGGTCGCCGATCGGCTGGAGGAACATGCGATCAAGCTTAGGATCGACGCGGCTGCCGCGCCGAAGACCTTCCACGGCGACGAGATCCGCGTCCGCCAGATACTCTACAATCTGCTCAGCAATGCCGCCAATTACGCGCCGGAGGCGAGCACCATAACGCTCGCCTGCCGCCAGCTTGCCGACGGCGTGGAATTTTCCGTTCACGATGACGGCCCCGGCATGCCGCCGGACCTGCTTGAGTCAGTGTTCCGGCGCTTCGAGCCGCGCACCAATGGCGGCCGCCGCCGTGGCGCCGGGCTCGGCCTGTCGATCGTCAAGAGCTTTGTCGAACTCCATGGCGGCAGCGTCCGCATCGAGACCGGCAGGGATAAGGGCACCACGGTTGTTTGCGCTTTTCCCGACACGCCGTCGGGCATCCGTGCGGCGGCCGAGTAGCGCGGTCGATGGCGGTATTGGTGCTGGAGCGTTTTCTCGCCGACGAGGCTGCGACGGCAAGGCTCGGCGAAGATCTTGCCATGTCGCTGCGCATTGGCGACGTGCTCGCTCTCAAGGGCGATCTCGGCGCCGGCAAATCGACCTTGGCACGGGCGCTGATCAGGGCGCTGGCCGACGATGCCGGCCTCGACGTGCCGAGCCCGACCTTCACGCTGGTCCAGAGCTACGACACGCGTGTGCCGGTCCATCATTTCGATCTCTACCGCTTGGGCACGGCATCCGAGCTGGACGAGCTGGGCTTCGACGAGGCGCTGACGCAAGGGGCTGCGCTGGTCGAATGGCCGGAGCGGGCAGAGGCATATTTGCCGAATACGTCGGTGCTGGTCGAACTTCTCCAGCAGGGCGACGGCCGACTGGCGAGACTGTCGGGAGAGGGCGCCGCCTTCGAGCGCGCGGCGCGATCGCTGGCAATGCGTGATTTTCTCGAACAGGCCGGTTGGGGCGAAGCGCAGCGACGACATTTTATCGGTGATGCCTCGGCTCGCTCCTACGAGATCGTCACGCTCGCCGGATTTCCGCCGCGCGTGCTGATGAACTCGCCAAGGCTGGTGCTCGGACCGCCAGTCCGCGACGGCAAACCCTATGCCGAGATCGCCCACACGGCGCAATCCGTTTCGGCATTCGTCGCCATCGACCGGGCCTTGCGGGCCGGCGGTGTCAGCGTCCCGGAAATCCATGCCCAGGATCTCGAGCAGGGTTTTCTTCTGCTGGAGCATCTCGGTTCCCAAGGCTTTCTCGACAAGCGCGGCCAGCCGGTGGCCGCGCGTTATGCGGCGGCGGCCGAACTGCTTGCCATGATGCACGGCAAAACATGGCCGGCCCGCATGCAGGCCGGCCCCGGCGTCTTCCACGAGGTGCCGCCTTTCGACCGCGACGCCATGATGATCGAGGCCGAATTGCTGGTCGACTGGTATGTCCCGGCGATTTCACGCGCTCCGCCAAGCGAGGCGCTGCGCGCCGGTTATCGCAGCGAATGGAATGCGGTGCTCGATCGGCTCGAGGGGCGCGAATACACGCTTATGTTGCGCGACTTCCATTCGCCCAACCTGATCTGGCGCGCTGACCGTTCCGGTCATGAACGCCTCGGCGTCGTCGATGTCCAGGATGCACTGATCGGACCGTCCGCCTACGACGTCGCATCGCTCGCCATGGACGCACGCGTCACCATTTCACCTGAAATCGAAAAGCACACGCTCGCCGCCTATATCGCCGCGCGGCGCGCGGCCGGCGTCTTCGACGAGGACGAATTCCTCGAAACCTATGCAATCATGGCCGCACAGCGCAATTCCAAGGTACTCGGCATCTTCGTGCGGCTCGAAAAACGCGACGGCAAGCCTTATTATCTGAAGCATCTGCCGCGCATCCGCGACTATCTTCGCCGGGCGCTGACGCATCCGGCGCTGGCCGGGCTGCAGGATTTCTACATCGCCCACGGCTTGCTGGAGGAACGCTCGATTTGACGGCTAAGGATTCAGGCCTGGCGGTGTCGGACGAGGGACCGATGCCAACGACCGCCATGGTGCTCGCCGCCGGGCTCGGCAAGCGCATGCGGCCGATCACCGATACCATGCCGAAGCCGCTGGTCAAGATCGCCGGCAAGACATTGCTCGACTGGGGGCTGGATTGCCTAGCCGAAGCCGGCGTCGCCAAGGCCGTCGTCAACGTCCATTACCTGCCGAAACAGATCGTGGACCATGTAGCCCGCCGCAATGCGCCGAGAATCGTCATTTCGGATGAGAGCAGCGGCCTGCTCGACTCTGCCGGCGGTATCGTCAAGGGATTGCCCTGGTTAGGGGCGCCCTTCTATGTGCTTAACGCGGACACCTTCTGGATCGACAGCGGCGTTTCCAATCTCAGGCGACTTGCTCTTGCATGGGAGGACGCGACAAGGGACATTCTGCTGATGCTTGCGGATCTTCAGTCGGCAACCGGACATAGCGGCGGCACCGATTTCCTGATGGCGCCGGACGGCGCCTTACGGCGTGCGAACAACGATCCGGCCGGCCTGATCTATGCCGGCGCCGCAATCATCCATCCGCGCATCTTCAAGGATGCGCCGGCCGGCCCGCTGTCGCTCAACGCCTATTTCGATGCGGCAATCGCCGCCGGCCGCCTGTTCGGCATGAAGATGCAGGGTCACTGGATCACAGTCGGCACACCTGACGCGATCCCGCGGGCGGAAGCAGCGGTCGCCGCCGCGCTTGCCGGCACGCCCAATGCTGTTGCTGAGGCACCCGGCGCTCTTACCGAGTCGAAATGAGCGGCTCCCGCCGCGTTTTCTCGATTCCGCCCGGAGCGCCGTTCCTGCCGACGCTGGCCGAGGAGCTGCTTGCAGGGCGCCTGGTTCCCGGCTTTGCCTACGATGGCGATCCGCTGATGCTGGCCGATCTCACCATCTATGTGCCGACGCGCCGTGCGGCGCGGGCGCTGCGCGGCGTCTTCGTCGATGCTCTCTCGCGCTCCGGAGGCCGCTCGGCGATCCTGCCGGTCATCCGCCCGCTTGGCGAGTTCGACGAAGATGAAGCGGCCTTCGAGGCAGGAGCTTCGGCCGCCATCGACCTTGCGCCGCCGATCGCCGCGGTAGAGCGCCTGCTGCTGCTTGCGCCGCTGGTGCGAGCGTGGAAACGCCGCCTGCCGGCACATGTCGCGGCACTGTTCGACGAGGAGATCGTCATCCCGGCCTCCGCCGCCGACGCCCTCTGGCTGGCGCGCGACCTGGCGCGGCTGATGGACGAGATCGAGACCGAGGGCACGGATTGGGCGAGGCTCGCCGACCTTGTGACCGGCAATCTCGCCGGCTGGTGGCAGGTGACGCTCGATTTCCTGAGCATCGTGACCGAGAACTGGCCGAAGCTGCTCGAGGAACGCCATCGCTCCAATCCCGCCGCGCATCGCAATGCCCTGATAAGGCTGGAGGCAGCGCGGCTGAGGCGCAATCCGCCGGCCGGGCCGGTGATCGCCGCCGGCTCCACGGGATCGATCCCAGCCACGGCCGAGCTGCTTGCCGTGATCGCCGGTCTGCCCAATGGCGCCGTTGTGCTGCCCGGGCTCGACCGGACACTGGACGAGCCGTCCTTTGCCGCCATCAGTGCACTCGGTGCGCGCCCGGCCCTGCTTGGCCACCCGCAATACGGCCTGGCAAAGTTGATCGGCAAGATCGGCGTGCCGCGCGCCGATGTCGAGGACCTTGCTGTTGCGCCGCGGCCGCTTGCATTGCGCGCCGCACTCGTCGGCGAAGCGCTGCGCCCGGCGGAGACTACCGAGCTCTGGGCCGAGACGCGCGCCCGCTTTACGGCCGGTGATATTGCCGAGGCTTTCGCTGACGTGACGCTTCTCGAAGCCGCCAGCGAACGCGATGAAGCCGTGGCGATCGCCGTCGCGCTCAAACAGGCCGTCGAACGGCCCGGCCAGCGCGCCGCGCTGGTCACCGGCGATCGCGCGCTGGCGCGGCGCGTCTCGGTCGAGCTGTTGCGCTTCGGCGTCGCCGCCGACGATTCCGGGGGCACGCCGCTCATCAACACGCCAGCCGCCAGCCTGCTCAGGCTGGCGCTTCAGGCAGCCTTCCGCCCGGGCGACCCGGTCGCCTTGCTGTCGCTGCTCAAGCATCCCCTGCTAGGCCTCGGCCGAGAGCGGGCAAGCGTGCGCCATGCGGCCGAAATCGTCGAACTCGTGGCGCTGCGCGGTGGCACCGGGCGTCCGGACGTCGCGTCGCTGCCGCAGCTCTTCGACACGCGGCTCCTCGAATTCGACGGCGGCGGCAATCGCCGCCCGCCTTTCTGGCGATCGCGCCTCTCGGTCAGGCGCATCGAACAGGCGCGCGAGCTGCTGATCCGGCTAGCGGCTGCGCTGGCGCCGCTGGTTGCTTTTCGCGGCGAGGAGAATGCCGATCTTGTCACGCTTGTGCGTGCCAGCGTCGTTGCGCTCGAAAGCCTCGGACGCGCCGCCGACGGCAGCCTGAGCGAACTCTATGCCGGCGATGCCGGCGAAAAGCTTGCCGAGCTCTTGCGCGGGCTGGTCGCGGCCTCGGTGTCGTTCTCCTTCGCGGCTGACGAATGGCCTGACGTGATGGAGGCGCTGATCGCGCCCGAGATGGTCAAGCCGGCGCAGGGCACTGACAGGAACATCGCCATCTGGGGTGTGCTGGAAGCGCGGCTTCAGGATGTCGACACGCTGGTCGTCGGCGGGCTCAACGAAGGCGTGTGGCCGCGCAAGCCGGAGAGCGACCGCTTCATGTCGCGGCTGATGAAGACCGGCATCGATCTTGAACCGCCGGAGCGGCGCATCGGCCTTGCCGCCCATGATTTCCAGATGGCCATGGGCGCCAAGAAATTGGTGCTGGCCCGCTCCGCCCGTTCCGGCGACGCACCGTCGGTGCCCTCGCGCTGGCTGCAGCGTATCCTTACCTTCGTCGGCGAGGACCATGCTACGGCACTTCGCCGGCGCGGCGATGAACTGCTTGCCTGGGCGCGTGCGCTCGATGCCGGCGAAAAGCAGGACTTTGCGCCGCGGCCGCAGCCGAAACCGCCGCTCATCGTACGGCCGCACCACTTCTCGGTCACCGAGATCGAAACGCTGCGTCGCGATCCCTATGCGGTCTATGCCAGAAGGATACTCGGCCTGATGCCGCTCGATCCGGTCATTCGCGATCCGGGCGCCGCCGAGCGTGGCACGCTGTTTCACGCAATTCTGCACCTCTTCTCGGCGAGGGTGGCCGACCCGCGCGCGCCGGAGGCGCTGGACGGGCTCATCGCCGCAGGCCGCTCCTGCTCTGCCGAGGCTGCGCTGCCCGCCGATGTCGAGGCGGTGTGGTGGCCACGCTTCGAAAAGCTTGCCGCCGGCATCATCGAATGGGAGCGCGGCCGGGCCGCAGCCGTGGCACGGCGGCACGCCGAGGAACGCGCCGAAAAGACCGGGGT
This sequence comes from Mesorhizobium sp. M0208, assembly GCF_040322015.1. NCBI lineage: Bacteria > Pseudomonadati > Pseudomonadota > Alphaproteobacteria > Hyphomicrobiales > Phyllobacteriaceae > Mesorhizobium > Mesorhizobium sp. M0208. The sequence goes on from NZ_JAMYSP010000001.1 coordinate 278,622, forward strand.
CGGCCGATCCGGCGTAACCCTGTCCGGCTATGCCGATCGCATCGATCTGCTGGCTGGCGGAATGGCCGACATCCTCGACTACAAGACCGGCTCGTCGCCATCCAAGGCACAGGCGCACACGCTGCTCGCGCCGCAACTGGCGCTGGAGGGCGCGCTGCTCAGGCGCGGCGCTTTCAAGGAGCTTGGCGCATGCGAGCCGTCGCAACTGGCCTTCGTGCGGCTGAGGCCGAATGGCGAAGTGTTCGAGGAATCCATCCTCGAATACAACCGCAGGCCGCGAACCGCTGCCGATCTCGCCGAAGAAGCGTGGGCGCGGCTGGAAAAACTGCTGATCCACTACGCCGACCCGGCGACCGGCTATCTGTCGCGGGCGCTGCCGTTCCGCGAGGGCGAGACCGACGGCGACTATGACCATCTCGCCCGCGTGCTCGAATGGTCGGCCGGCGGCGACGCCGACGACGAGGGAGGGGAGGCATGAAAAAGGCCTACCCCATTCCAAGCGACACTGCCGCGAGCCAGGCAAGCGCGTCCGACCCGCGCAATTCCGCCTGGGTGTCGGCCAACGCCGGATCCGGCAAGACCCATGTACTCGCCCAGCGTGTTATCCGGCTTCTGCTGCGTGGCACCGATCCGTCCAAGATCCTGTGCCTGACCTATACGCGTGCCGCCGCCGCCAACATGTCGAACCGGGTGTTTTCGACCCTGTCGCAATGGACGACCTTGGGCGATGCCGAGCTCTCGAAACGGATAGAGGCGCTGGACGGCCGCCAGCCCGACCGCGAAACCATGCGCCGGGCGCGGCGGTTGTTTGCGGAGGCGCTGGAGACACCGGGCGGGCTGAAGATCCAGACCATCCACGCCTTCTGCGAATCGGTGCTGCATCAGTTCCCGCTGGAAGCCAATATCCCGGCGCATTTCGAAATGCTCGATCCGCAAATGGAGGCTTCGCTGTTCGCCGCCGCCCGCCGCGACATGATTTCGGGCGGCGTTGCAGGCGATGCGGCGTTGGCCGAGGCCTTCGCCACCGTGCTTGAGCGCGGCGGCGAACATGGGCTCGACGCACTGCTGGCCGAGATCGTGCGCAAGCGCGATGGTTTGCGTGCGTTCATCGCCGCGGCCGGCGGCGATGGTTTTCAGGCGCTGTTCGACGAGTTTCAGTTCCGCGCCGGCCAGACGGCCGAAGGCATAGCCGCCTCCGTCTGGCCGCTGCCCGGCTTCCTGCCGGATTATCTCGTCACCTTTTCACGGGCGGCCGAGGCCGCCGATGCGCGCGTGGTGCTGAACAATATGCTGCCATACGCCCGTCTCGCCTTCGCCGAGGAGCATCCGGTGCGTCGCCTGAATTTGCTCTCCAAGGCTTTCCTGAGGGCCGACGGCGAGCCTTACGATCCGGCAAAGACGTTCAAAAGGGCATTGCTTGACCGGTTGCCCGATCTTGCCGAACGATATCTGGCGGCGGTCGACGCCATTCTCGAAATCTCCGACCGGCTGGCCTTGTTCAGGATGCTGGAAGGCACCCGTGCGGCGCTGACCATCGCCGACTGGCTGATCGCCCGCTACGAGCAATTGAAGCGCGCCCGCGGCTTCCTCGACTTCAACGACCTGATCACCCGCACGGTCCATCTACTGGCGCGGCCCGACGCCGGCCCATGGGTGCAATACAAGCTCGACCAGGGCATCGACCACATCCTCCTCGACGAGGCGCAAGACACCAGTCCCGACCAGTGGGAGGTGGTCAAGCGGCTGGCGGAGGAGTTCTTTGCCGGACTCGGCGCACGCGACGCCGTCCACCGCACCATCTTTGCGGTCGGCGACGAAAAGCAGTCGATCTATTCCTTCCAGGGAGCCGCCCCGGACTCCTTTGCCGACAGCCGGATTTTGTTTGCCGGCAAAGTCAGATCCGCCGCCGCCGCCTTCGCCGATCTCAAGCTGACCTGGTCGTTTCGCTCGACCGACGACGTGCTTGCGGCGGTGGATCGTGTCTTTGCCGACCCGGACGTGCGGCGCGGCATCAGCCACGATCCCGATCCGCTCGACCACAAGGCGATCCGCAACGATGCGCCGGGCTATGTCGAGGTCTGGCCCTCGCTCGGCGCCGACATCGTCGACGAACCGGACGACTGGACGCAAGCGGTGGATCACGCCCACGCACCGGCGGTGCGCGTTGCCGAAAACGTTGCAGCGACCATTGCCAGCTGGATCGGCGGCGGCGAGGTCATCGAAGGGCGCGGCAAGAAACTCCGGCCCGGCGACGTGCTGGTGCTGGTGCGCAAGCGCGACCGCTTCGTCCATGCCCTGACACGGGCGTTGAAGCGCCGCGACATCCCCGTGGCCGGCGCCGACCGGCTCAGCCTGCCTGGCCATATCGCGGTGAAGGACCTGATCGCACTCGGTCATTTCCTCATCCAGCCCGAGGACGATCTGTCGCTGGCCGCCGTGCTGCGCAGCCCGGTCTTCGATGTCTCGGAAGAGCAGCTTTTCGCGCTTGCTGCGGGGAGGCCGTCGGGCGTCTCGCTGATCGCCTCGCTGCGCCGGCATGCCGGCGAAAGCGAGGCGTTGGCCGCCGTCGTCAGCCGGCTCGACACATGGTCGAACGAGGCCGCATTCAAGCCGGTGTTCGAATTCTATGCTGCAGCTCTCGCCCGCGACGGCCTGCGCAAGAAGATGATCGCGCGGCTCGGGCCGGAGGCCGGCGACATCCTCGACGAATTCCTGAATTTCTGCCTGGCCGAGGAGCGGACCGGCCTGCCGGGACTGGAATCCTTCCTGTCGACGCTGGAAAACGCCGGCCCCGAGATCAAGCGCGAAATGGACCAGACCCGCGACGAGGTTCGCGTCATGACCGTGCATGCCGCCAAAGGCCTGGAGGCGCCGGTGGTATTCCTTGTCGATGGCGGCTCCGCGCCGTTCAGCGACCAGCATCTGCCGAGATTGATGCCGTTCGAAGGCTCGGGCGACTGCTGGGAGGGCAAGGGTTATCTCTGGCGTTCGGCCAGCGATGTCGCCAATGGATTTTCACGCGCCGCATCGGCCCGCGCCCGAGAGCTCGCCGACGATGAATATCGCCGGCTGCTCTATGTCGGCATGACCCGCGCCGAGGATCGGCTGATCGTCTGCGGCTACCATGGCAAGCGGGCGCCGAATACCGGCACCTGGCATTCGATCGTCAGCCGCGCACTGGTCGGTGCCACGGAGAGCGAAGAACGCCGGCATCCCGCCACCGGCGAGACCGTGCATCGTTTCCAGGTGACGAAACTGCCGCCCATGCCACTGGCGTCCGTGGATGAGGCACGACAGGCTGAACGCTTTGCGCCATTGCCGGAAACCCTGTTCCAGCCTCTGCCGCCCTTCGAGGAATTGCCGCGGCCGCTCTCGCCGTCCGGCGCCTCGGTGCTGATCGACGAGGCGCGGCAAGCGGTAGCCGACACGCGTTCGCCGGTGCTGGATGCCGACGCCGAGCCCGGCTTTGCCGTCGTGCGCGGGCTGGCGCTGCACAAATTGCTGCAGATGCTGCCCGGCATCGCCGAGGGAAAACGCCGGGATGCCGCCGAACGCTATCTGGCAAGAGCCGGCGCGGCATGGCCCGACGGCGAGCGCGACAAGGCCCTGGCTGGCGTTTTCAGAATTCTTGCCGACAGCCGTTTCGCACCGCTGTTTGCGCCAAACTCGCGCGCCGAAGTCGCCATCATGGGCAGCCTGGGAGTGAGGGGCAAACTGCGCTCGATTTCCGGCAAGATCGACCGGCTTGCAGTAACGCCGGACAAGGTTTCGATCGTCGACTACAAGACCAATCGGCCAGCGCCAGCTACGCTCGCCGAAGTCCCGCAAGCCTATGTTCTGCAGCTCGCACTCTATCGCGCCCTGCTTCAGCCGCTCTATCCGGGACGCGAGGTCTCGGCGGCGCTGCTGTTCACCGAGGCGCCGCGGCTGATCGATCTGCCGGCAGCGGCCATGGACGACGCGCTTGCTAGACTCACGGGAGCGTGACACAACACTTGCTTGAAGACGGACGCGATCACCACCACATTTGGTGCGACGAACAAATCGAAAGGATCTCAGCATGGCCACCGTCAAGGTCGACAAGAGCAATTTCCAGGCCGACGTGCTCAACGCCAAGGAGCCGGTCGTGGTCGATTTCTGGGCGGAATGGTGCGGCCCGTGCAAGATGATCGCCCCGGCGCTCGAGGACATCGCCATCGAACTCGGCAGCAAGATAAAGATCGCCAAGCTCAACATAGACGAGAATCCTGAGCTGGCCGCGCAGTTCGGCGTGCGCTCGATCCCGACGCTGATGATCTTCAAGGGCGGCGAAGTCGCCGACATGAAGGTTGGTGCTGCGCCGAAAACGGCATTGTCGCATTGGATCAACGGCAGCCTCGCCTGATCCGATCAAAATTTTGCAGAAAGCCCGGCCTTGTGCCGGGCTTTCTTTTGCTGGCGTCATTGGTGGGGCGCTCTGGCACTCGCGGCTTGCCGCCCGGTATTCTTCTGTTCGGAATACAAAGGGGAAGCGATATGACCGGATCCGCCAAGGCCACCGTCTTCATCGACAATGAGCGAGTCATTGTCACCGAATACCGTTTCGCCCCGGGCGACAACACCGGCTGGCACCGCCATGGCCACGACTATGTGATCGTGCCGTTGACCGACGGTAAGGTGAAGCTCCTGACCAAGGATGGGGAATCCTTTGCCGAAATGAAGAAGGGCTCGCCGTATTTCCGCAATGAGGGCGTCGAACATGACGTGATCAGCGCAAACGATAGCGAATTCGCCTTCATCGAGGTCGAACTGAAGTAGTCCACCAACCACCGGCTGCGCCGCTACAATTGTCCGGCGCGGCGCTATTCACCAATCCGCGATACGATCGCCGCCGACGAATTGTGCGCTTTTCTCAGTGTATTCGAACAGTTCGACCTTCACACCGTTGGGGTCGCGGATCCAGGCCTGGTAGGTGTCATCGCACGCGCGTTTCTTGGAAGTGACATCGACCCCCTTTGACCTCAGATGGGCGATCGCGGCGTCGATGTTTTCCACTTCGAGGCAGAAGTGGTTGATCTGGTTCAAGTCGCTATAGCTTGCGCCGTCTTTCTGGAACACCTCGACATGGCTACGGCTGCCGCAATTGAGGTAGAAGCCGAAAGTCTTCCCGTCGCGCAGGAAATTGAACTGGGTGTCCATGCCGAGGACGTCCCGATAGAAGCGTCGCGTCATCTCCAGGTCATTCGCGAAAATGCAAACGTGTGCGAGCTGCTTTACCTTGATCATGACTGGCTCCTCGCGGTGATCTGACAGGTGTGGCGCCATCGCGGCCCGGGCGAACGCACGCCTCAGGTTGGCGGCGTGCCGTTTTCGGCCAGTACCCCGCCGGCCAGGTAAAGCGATCCGCCGATCAGGATGCGTGGCGGCGGTCCGTCCCATGTGTCGCGCAGCAGCATCAGTGCGCTTGCAACGGAACTAACCGGTTCGGCCGACAAGCCTGCCTCAATGGCGCGGGTCGCCAGTTCGTCGTTTGGCACGCCGGCGTCGCTCAGACTCACCGGCACGGTGTAGACGTGCCGCACCAGCCCTTTGAAGGCCCGGAAATAGCCGCTCTGGTCCTTGGTGTTGATCATGCCCGAGATCAGGAACAGCGGCCGCGGGTTCTTTTCCTCCTGCTCCGCCAGCGCCTCAGCGACGACCACGCCTGCGCCGGGATTATGGCCGCCGTCGAGCCAGATGTCGGCGCCCTTCGGCGCCAGTTCGCTCAGCCGGCCTTGCGGCAGCTTTTGCATGCGGCCCGGCCAGGCGACATTCGCCATCGCCTTCTCGGCGGCGCGGTGGCTGATCTCGAAGCCGGCCGCCTTGACCGCCGCGATCGCTGCCGCTGCATTGGCGAATTGATGGCGCCCCGGCAGGCGCGGCGGCGGCAGGTCCATCAATCCATCTTCGTCCTGATAGACCATGCGGCCGTTTTCCTCATAGGCAAGGAAATCCTGGCCATAGACGAAGGCGGGGCAGTCGAGCCGTTCGGCGGTTTCGATGAGCACCTGCTGGGCCGTCTCGCTTTCCTGCGCGCCGATGACGACCGGGCACCCGCGCTTGATGATGCCGGCCTTTTCGGCGGCGATCAGCTCGACGCGGTCGCCGAGATAGGCTTCGTGGTCGAGCGAGACCGGCATGATCACCGACACGGCCGGCTCGGCGATGACATTGGTGGCGTCGAAGCGGCCGCCAAGGCCGACCTCGAGGATGACGGCATCGGCCGGATGCTCGGAAAACAGCAGGAAGGTAACGGCGGTGAGGATTTCGAACACGGTGATCTTCTGGCCTTGATTGGCCTCGGCGACCCGGGCGATGGCTTCGGCGAAGACCTTGTCGTCAACCAGCCTGCCGCCGCCATCGGCGGCCAGCCGGTAGCGCTCGTGCCAGTTCACTAAGTGTGGCGAAGTGTGGACGTGGACGCGGTAGTCGGCTGCTTCGAGCAGCGCCCGTGAAAAGGCGGCACAGGAGCCCTTGCCATTGGTGCCGGCGATGTGGATGACCGGCGGCAGCTGGTCCTGCGGATTGCCGAGGCGTTCGAGCAGCCGCGAAATGCGGTCGAGCGAAAGGTCGAAGCCCTTCGGGTGAAGCGCCATCAGGCTTTCGATTTCGCGGTCGGCGGCAAGCGTGGTCATGGGAGAATCCTAGGCGCGTGCGCAACGGCACACAACAGCCGCTCGCGCCGCGGGCTGTCGCGTCAGGCGTGCGGCCGGGCTTCGGCCGGAATCACAGACGGCGGCAGGATCTCCGGCTCCTGCGGTTTTTGCTCCTCCGGCAGCTTGAGCAGCATTCTCAACAGCCGCGCAATCGTCTGGCGCATCTCCAGCCGTGACACCACCATGTCGACCATGCCGTGTTCCATCAGATATTCGGCGCGCTGGAAGCCTTCGGGCAGTTTTTCCCTGATCGTCTGCTCGATGACGCGCGGTCCGGCAAAGCCGATCAGCGCGCCTGGTTCGGCAATGTGCACGTCGCCCAGCATGGCGTAGGAGGCGGTGACGCCACCGGTCGTCGGGTTGGTCAGGACGACGATGTAGGGCAGGCCGGCCTCCTTCAGCCTGTCGACGCCGACCGTGGTCCGCGGCAACTGCATCAGCGACAGGATGCCTTCCTGCATACGCGCGCCGCCGGAGGCCGCAAACAGGATCAGCGGCCGCTTGCGCTGCAAGGCGACCTCGAAACCATGCACGATGGCGTCACCGGCCGCCATGCCGAGCGAGCCGCCCATGAAGGCAAAATCCTGCACCGTCACCACCACCGGCACGCCTTCGACCGTGCCCAGCGCATTGATGATGGCGTCTTCCATGCCGGTCTTGGCCTTGGCATCCTTCAGCCGGTCCACGTAGCGCTTCTCGTCGCGGAACTTGAGCGGATCCTGAACGACCTTGGGGTTTTCCAGCGTCTCGTATTTGCCGTCGTCGAGGAAGAATTTCAGCCGTTCCTTAGCCGATATCTTCATATGGTGGCCGGAGGACGGGATGACGAACTGGTTCTGCTCCAGATCCTTATGGAACACCATTTCGCCGGTCTCGGGATCCTTGATCCACAGGTTTTCCGGCATGTCGGTGCGGCGGCCGAGCATCGAATTGATCTTCGGACGGACGTAATTGGTGATCCAGTTCATCGCTTCGGCTCCTGTCCCTTAAGAAGACGTAGGAAGATTATTCGGCGGCAGCAAGGCGAGCCGCGCGAACCCCTTGCGAAAGCCCGCTGACCAGCGTGGCGACGGCCTCGGCCGGATCGGCGGTCTTTTCGCCCTTCGGCCCGAGCACGTTGGCGACGGCATTGACAATCGCGGTGCCGACAACGACGCCGTCGGCCGACGCGCCGATGATGCGCGCCTGCTCTGCGGTCTTGACGCCGAAGCCGACGCAGACCGGCAGGTCGGTATGGCTCTTGATGCGCTTGACAGCTGCCGCCACCTTGCCGGTGTCGGCCAGCGCCGAACCGGTGATACCGGTCATCGACACATAATAGACGAAACCGGAGGTGTTCTGCAGCACCTTGGGCAGGCGCTTGTCGTCGGTGGTCGGCGTCGCCAGCCGGATGAAATTGATGCCGGCCTTGAGTGCCGGGATACAAAGTTCCTCATCCATCTCCGGCGGCAGGTCGACGACGATCAGCCCGTCTATGCCGCTGGCCAGCGCGTCGCTCAGGAAGCGCTCGACGCCGTAGATGTAGATCGGATTGTAATAGCCCATCAAGACGATCGGCGTTTCACTGTCGCCGGCGCGGAATTCCGAGGCCATCTTCAGTGTCTTGACCAGTGTCTGGCCGCCCTTCAGCGCCCGCAGGCCGGCCGCCTGGATCGCCGGGCCGTCGGCCATCGGATCGGAAAACGGCATGCCGAGCTCGATGATGTCGCTGCCGGCGCCGGGCAGCGCCTTCATGATCGAGAGCGACGTGTCGTAGTCAGGGTCGCCGCCCATGAAATAGGTTACGAGTGCCGGTCGGCCCTCGGCCTTCAGCTTTGCCATGCGGCGGTCGATACGGGTGGCCATGATCAGATCTCCATGCCCAGCATATTGGCCACCGTATGCACGTCCTTGTCGCCGCGGCCGGACAGGTTGACGATGACGATCTGGTCCTTGTCCATGTCAGGCACGATCTTCACCGCCTGTGCGATGGCATGGGCCGATTCAAGCGCAGGAATGATGCCCTCGACGCGTGTCGTCAACTGGAACGCCTCCAGCGCCTCGCTGTCGAGGATCGGCACGTAGTCGACGCGGCCGGAATCGCGCAGCCATGAGTGCTCCGGCCCGACGCCGGGATAGTCGAGGCCGGCCGAGATCGAGTGGCCGTCCATGATCTGGCCGTCGGCGTTCTGCAGGAGGTAGGTACGGTTGCCATGCAGCACGCCGGGCGCGCCGGCACTCATCGAGGCGCAATGCTCGATGCCGTCGAGGCCGCGGCCTCCGGCTTCTACGCCGATGATGCGCACCTCACTGTCGTCGAGGAAGGGATGGAACAGGCCGATAGCGTTGGAACCGCCGCCGACGCAAGCGATGATGGTGTCAGGCAGCCGGCCTTCCTGCTCGAGGATCTGGGCGCGCGCCTCGGTGCCGATCACCGACTGGAAGTCGCGCACCAGCTCCGGATAGGGGTGCGGGCCGGCGGCGGTGCCGATCAGGTAATAGGTATCCTCGACGTTGGTCACCCAGTCGCGCAGCGCCTCGTTCATGGCGTCCTTCAGCGTGCCGTGGCCGGCCGTCACCGGCCGCACCTCGGCGCCCAGAAGCTTCATGCGAAAGACGTTGGGGCTTTGCCGGGCGACATCGGTCGCGCCCATATAGACGATACAGGGAAGCCCGAAGCGCGCCGCGACCGTGGCGGAAGCGACACCATGCTGGCCGGCACCGGTCTCTGCGATGATCCTTGTCTTGCCCATGCGCTTGGCGAGCAGGATCTGGCCGAGGCAGTTGTTGATCTTGTGCGAGCCGGTGTGGTTCAGGTCCTCGCGCTTGAAATAGACCTTTGCGCCGCCCCCGAGGCCCTTTGCCGAGGACACCTCACGAAGATGCCTGGTCAGGCCTTCAGCGAAATAGAGCTTCGACGGCCGCCCGGCGTAATGCGTCGAGAGATCGGTCAGTTCGGCCTTGAAATCCGGGTCGTTCTTGACCTCGTTCCAGTGCCGCTCCAGCTCGAGGATCAGCGGCATCAGCGTTTCGGCAACGAAACGACCGCCAAAAATGCCGAACATGCCCTGCTCGTCGGGGCCGGTGCGGAAGGAATTCGGTATCGCCGGCTTGTCCATCGCCGATCTCCTGGTCTGAGGTTTGAAGCGTGGTCAGGCGGCGCGGTTGTCGCGTGCTGCCCCGACGGCGCGGAAAAATTGTTCGATCAGCGCCGGTTCCTTGACGCCCGGCGCGCTCTCCACGCCCGAGGAAACATCTATTCCGGGCGGGTTCGCCAGCCGAAAGGCGTCGCCGATATTGCCGGCATTGAGCCCACCGGAAAGCATGTAATCGACGCCGGCGTCAAGGCCAGCCAGAATGCGCCAGTCGAAGGCAAGACCGTTGCCGCCCGGCAATTCCGAACCCTTAGGCGGCTTGGCATCGAACAGGAAGCGGTCGGCAATGCCGATGAAGGGTTTGACCCGCGCGAGATCGGCAGCCTCACTGACCGGCAGCGCCTTCATCACCGGCAAACCGTAGCGGGCCTTCACCTCTGCCACCCGCTCGGGGGGCTCGGCGCCGTGAAGCTGCAGCATGTCGGGCTGCATCTTTTCGACGATCTCGTCCAGGAACGCATCGCTGGCGTCGACCGTCACGGCAACCGCCTTAGCCTTGCCGCGCGCCGCTTCGCGCAGGCGGCCGGCTTCCGCCGGCTCGACATAGCGCGGGCTTTTGGCAAAGAAAATGAAGCCGACATGGCTGGCGCCGCCGGCCAATGCCGCAGCCAGTGCCTTGTCGGTCTTCAACCCGCATATCTTGATGTCGAGCGCCATGGCGCGGGATTGGCACGAAACGGCCAAAGAGTCGAGAAAAAGCATCCTGTTTGCCGCCAGCGTGGAACGCGCTACCTTGCTAATGTAAGAGCGGAACGCGCTACCTCGCTAATCTAAGAGCGCAACGCTACTTGCTCAGGCACAAAGGCGGGAGAACAAAGATCATGCCGGAAAAGACCGTCGCGGAACTCAGGCAAAAGCTGGCGCAGGCCCATGAGGTCATCGCTCATTTGATGGACAAGGCGGCTTTCAACGGCGCCGAGGCGCACCGGGCGCTGGCTTATTTCAGCAACGAGACCTTCGAGAAGGATTTTCTGCCCTGGCCCCGCCATGTCGATGAGGGGTTGCGGCCGGAGGAGTTGAACGCGGCGAATGACGATTGATCGGACAACTACTCGAACGCGATCGCCTGCAGCGCGCCGCCATTGCGCTTGAGCCAATCCTTGCAGCGCTCGGTATCCGGGCAGAGCTGCTCGCATAACTTCCAGAATTTGGGCCCGTGGTTCATCTCCTTGAGATGCGCCACCTCATGCGCGACGAGGTAGTTTATCACCGGCCGCGGCGCCATCATGATGCGCCAGGAAAACGACAGATTGCCGTCCGACGTGCAGGACCCCCAGCGGCTCGACGTATCCTTGAAGCGGATCGCCTTGGCCCGTTTGCCGATCGCCGCGCTGTGCTTGGTCACCAGCGCTTCGATCTCGCGCTTGGCTTCGCGCTTGAGGAAATCAGCGATGCGGCGCGGCAGATGCAGGCGCTCGCCATGCACGATCATCAGCGGCCCGCGCTCGTCGCGCGACAGCGTGACGGTGCCGCGTTTCGACGGTTCATGGACGATGCGATGCGGCACGCCGCGCACCGGTATCTTGATGCCGGGCCGCACCTGCGGCCGGTTGGGCACTTTGGCTAGCCTTTGCTCCAGCCAGTCCTGATGGCGGTCGAGGAATTTTTCCACCTCGCCGCGCCGCAGCCCCGGCGGCACGGTGATGCGCAAGCCGCGGCCGCCGGAATCGATGCGCAGTGTAAGGCGGCGGGCACGGTCGTTCTCGACGATCTTGAGCGGCAGCGTGCGGCCGGCAACGCAATGCTCGCGCTCCACGACGGGCGTGGGCTTGGGTTTCGTCGGGGTGCGAAAGAAGCCGAAGGACATTCCGGGACGATACGTGATTCGAGGGAAACGAATAGAACAAAAAAGAAACGGCGCCGCTGACGCGACGCCGTTGGATTATCTATCTGGGCACGGGACCTTACTCGTCAAGCAGGCCCGGCGTGGATTTGCCGCTGGGTTTGTTGTTCGTCGCCGACCCGGTCGTGGGCGACGTCGACTTGTTGCGGTTGGCCATGAAGCGGTCGAACTCTTCCTGGTCCTTGGCGCGGCGCAATTCGCGGGCATATTCGTCGAACTCGCTCAGCATCTCGTCGAGCTTGCGGCGTTCCTCGGCAAGCCGCTCGAGTTCCTTTTCGCGCCAGTCGTCGAACGCGACGTTGCCGGTGCGGGCGGAGCCATGACCCCAGCGCGCGGCCTTGTCGGAACCGCGGCGGCAGCCGGCGAAGATGCCGTCGGTGGCGCGGTTGACGTCACGCTTGAAGCCGTCGAGCCGGTCGCCCCAGATGATGTAGGCGAGCATGGCCAAGCCGAGCGGCCAGAACACCATGAACCCGATCACCATCAACGCGATGGTCGCCGGCGTCCAGGCCGGACGGATCAATGCAGATGTGTTCATTTCTCCCAATCCTTCAGTTGGAGACAGCCAAATCCGGCTGCGTTGAATCGAAATGGGATGGAGAAAACGGCGATTCAAGACAGCGATCGCCAAAACCGGACAAGCGGCTGAAATGATTATCGCTTTTTGAGATTTTCGAGGAAAAGCACGACTAATCCGGCAATCAGCCCCCAGAACGCCGCGCCGACGCCGAACAGCGTCAGCCCCGATGCGGTGACGGCGAAGGTGACCGTGGCGGCCATCCGCTCGTCCTCGTCTTTCAAGGCGATCGACAGTGCATTGGCGAGCGGCGCCATCAGCGCCAGGCCGGCGACCAGCGCGATCAGGCTCTGCGGCAACACGGCGAAGATCGCCACCAGCGAGGCGCCGAACAGGGCAAAGACGAGATAGGCCAACGCATAGAACGGCCCGGTCTTCCAGCGCTCGGCCGGATCGGGATGCACGTCGGGCCCGGTGCAGATCGCCGCCGAGATTGCCGCCAGATTGGTAGTCGAGGCGCCGAACGGCGCCGTCAGCAGCGAAAACAGGCCGGTGACGCCGATCAGCGGCCCGGGTTCGGGATGATAGCCGGCTGCCCTCAGCACGGCGAGGCCGGACAGGTTCTGCGAGGCCATGGTGACGAGGTAGAGCGGCAAGGCGAGGCCGATGATTGCAGTGGCGGTGAACCGCGGCATCACCAGTATCAAGCTCGAGAGTTCCGGTGCCGGCAGACCGCCGACCCGGCCGGTGAGGAAGGCGGCGAGACCGCCGCCGATCAGCACCAGCAGCACCGACAGCGCCGGGTTGAACAGGCGGATGACGAAGAACGCCGCAACCAGCGGCAGGATCAGCCAGGGGTCGACGGGAACGGTCTTCACCGCATTGATGGCGAAGGTGACGACGATGCCGGCCAGCATTCCGGATGCGACGGACGCCGGTATTCTGGCGATCAGCTTGGTCAAGGGCCTGAACAGGCCTGTGGCGATCAGCAGGACCGCGGTGACGACGAAGGCGCCAACCGCCTCATCCATCGAAAAGCCGGTCGACGCGGCGATCAGCGCCACGCCTGGCGTCGACCATGCGGTGATGACCGGCATTTTTGTGCGCCAGGACAGCCACAGGCTCTCGATCGCCATCGCCAGGCAAAGCGCCGTCACCCAGCTTGCGGTCTCGACCTGCGTTGCGCCGACCGCCTTGGCGGCGGCAATGACGATGGCCAGCGTACCGCCGAAGCCGACGATCGCCGCGACGAAGGCGGACACCGGAATGGAAATGCGCATGCCTCTATCCCGCCTGCCGCACCATAGCGTCCACCGCCCGCACCAGCATGTCGAGATCCTGCGGCCGCGACAGGCGGTGGTCGCCGTCGGGGATGAGCGACAGCGTGACGTCGTCGGCCGGCAGCAGGCTGACCAGCTTCAACGCATGGCTCGACGGCACGTCGGGATCGGCCAGGCCTTGCAGGATGTGGACCGGACAGTGCGTGTCGATCGGCCCGGTCATCACCCGGTTGTTGCGGCCGTCCTCGATCAGTCCGCGCGTGTAGATGTACGGTTCGGCGGAATAGTCCGACGGCTCTTCGAAAAAGCCCTTTTTCCTGAGGTCGCGCTTCTGCGCCCCGGTCAGCACCGGCTCCACCAGTTCGAACGTGAAATCGGGCGCCGGCGCCAGCAGCACAAGGCCGGCGACGCTGTTCTCGCCCGCCTTGTGCAACTCCTGCACCATGCGCAGCGCGATCCAGGCGCCCATCGACGAACCGACCAGGATTTGCCTGCCCCGGGTGAAGCGGCGGAAAACCGCCAGGCTCTCGCCCAGCCATTTCGAGATGGTGCCGTCGGCAAAGGCGCCACTCGATTCGCCGTGGCCGGAATAATCGTGGCGCAGGAAGGCGCGGCCTTCTTTGCGCGTCCATTCCGACAAGGTTTCGGCCTTGGTGCCCAGCATGTCGGATTTGTAGCCGCCAAGCCAGACGATGCCGGGCTCGGCACCTGCCGCATGCCTGACGGCAATGCTCGTCCCGTCGACGTCCAGGAAGATCGGGGTGGTGCTCATGGTGTATTCCCTCACGCCGGTCTTTTGGCACAAGCGGGGGTTCAACGAAAAGTGCTCTGCTACTTTCTTCGCTTGGTGCAGAGGAGCATTCATCGGGCAGGTGATTTCCTGAGAATGCTGTGCTATTGACTCCGACCGCGCGCTCACCACATTGCGCGTTCGCAATTCTGAACTGAAGAACCCCTTAACGAAACGGCTCAAGGAGACCACGACCATTCGCAGACCTTTCAAAGCAGCGGCGCCCACCAAGGAAGGCCCGCGCTCCAACCGTGACATCCGGGTTCCCCGGGTCCAGCTAATCGACGCCGAAGGCCAGAACCGCGGCGATGTCTCCATCAACGACGCATTGCTGCTCGCCGAAGAGGCTGGGCTCGACCTGGTCGAGATATCGCCCAATGCAGTGCCGCCCGTCGTAAAGATCCTCGATCTCGGCAAGCTGAAATACGCCAACCAGAAGAAGGCGGCCGAGGCGCGCAAGAACCAGAAGGTCATCGAGATCAAGGAGATCAAGATGCGCCCGAACATCGACAGCCACGACTACGAGACCAAGATGAAGGCTGTCCGGCGCTTTTTCGAGGAAGGCGACAAGGTCAAGCTGACATTGCGCTTCCGCGGTCGCGAGATGGCGCATATGGAACTCGGCATGCAGCTTCTGAACAAGGTTCGCGAGGAAGTGGCGCCCATCGCCAAGGTCGAAGCCGAACCGAAGCTCGAAGGCCGCCAGATGATGATGGTGCTGGCGCCCCGCTAACGCGCGTTGCGCTTTAGTTCTGTTTTGTGCATGTCCTTGTCGCAAAACCGCTGCGCACTTTTGGGCGACGTGCATAAAATCCGCCTGAATCATGTTGCAAGGCGTCCCGGCGATCGGCGGGGCGCCTGTTTTCTTGGCCAGACGCTGCGATCGCCGGCGAGAGCAAAGACGCTCTGGTTCCCTCGACGATCGGATTCCCGACATGGTCAATGACGTCAAGCATTCGGAAGCCAAATATGGGCTGGGCAGCTACCAGCACACGCGCAGGATGGTGCTTGCCGTCGTCGTCGTCGTCCTGTTCGCGATGCTTTTGTTCGGGCAGTCGGTTTTTCCGCCCGATACGCCTGTGCATGAAACGATCGAAATGGTTGGCGTCGTGCTGATCTTTCTCGGCATCGTCGGACGCTTGTGGTCGACGCTCTATATCGGCGGTCGCAAATCCTCCGAAGTGGTGACCGGCGGCCCCTATTCGATCACCCGCAACCCGCTCTATGTCTTCTCTACTTTAGCTGCCGCCGGTGTCGGCGCACAGATCGGCTCGATCACCGCCACGATCGGCTTTGCAGCGCTTTGCGCGGGTGCCTTTTACATCGTTATCCTGCGCGAGGAGAAATTCCTCAAGGAGGTTCTCGGCGCGCCATACCAGGCCTACCTGGCGAAAGTGCCGCGCTTTTTTCCGAAGCTGTCGCTGTATCAGGAAGGCGACACCGGCGGCTTCAAGCCGCGCCTGCTGCGAACCACGCTGCTGGACGGTCTGGTCTTCCTGATTGCCTTGCCGGCTTTCGAACTGATCGACGGCGCCCAGCAGTCCGGCATATTGCCGGTGCTGTTCCGTTTCCCCTGAGTGCAGTATTGCTGAGTACAGTGTTGCTCGGTACGGGGTGTTGCGCGCCGGCCCGCTTTGACGTATAGGACCGCCGTTCCCAAAAAACCGCCCGGCAGGGCATGCCGTGGCGGTTTCATTTGCTTTTCGGGCTTTGGTCGGCCTGAAGCGAACAAAAAGCGCATTGGTGCGCATATAAACGGAGTAGCAAAATGCCCAAGATGAAGACCAAGTCGGCCGCCAAGAAGCGGTTCAAGATCACAGGTACGGGTAAAGTTCTGTCGGCTGCGGCCGGCAAGCGTCACGGCATGATCAAGCGTTCCAACAAGTTCATTCGAAATGCCCGCGGCACGATGGTTCTGGCTGAACCGGACGGCAAGAAGGTCATCAAGAATTTTCTGCCGAACGGCCTCTAGGGCATGATGCCAAAAAGTTGCAGACTTTTTGGAAACATCATGCGCCAAAATAAGAGCATTCGGTCTGGACACGCATTTGTTTTACGCAATTCCGAACGGAAAACCGCTAGGCACTTTTCCTGGAATTGCTTTTAAGGAGATCATGACATGGCACGCGTAAAGAGAGGCGTCACCTCGCACGCCAAGCACAAGAAGGTCCTGAAAGCCGCCAAGGGTTTTTACGGCCGTCGCAAGAACACCATCCGGATCGCCAAGCAGGCGGTGGAAAAGTCGCTACAGTACGCCTATCGCGACCGCAAGAATCGCAAGCGTTCGTTCCGCGCGCTGTGGATCCAGCGCATCAATGCGGCGACGCATGAGCATGGCCTGACCTACGGCCGCTTCATCGACGGTCTCAACAAGGCTGGCATCGAGATCGACCGCAAGATCCTGTCGGATATGGCCATCCACGAGCCGCAGGCCTTCGCCGCACTCGTGGCCAAGGCCAAGGTCGCGCTCGAATATCTCAAGAACACCACGCCGAATGCTTTTGAAAGCGCTGTCGCTTAAGACCAGCGCTTCCCAAGCTATTCGACACTTGATTTGGGAAACCCGCGCTGGCAGGGCTGGCGCGGGTTTTTCTTTGCTTCCAATCGGATCTGGAACATGAGTGACATGGAAACTCTGGAACATTCCCTGATGGCCGACATTGCCTCGGCCGCCGACGAGCAGGCGATCGAGGCGGTGCGTGTCTCGGCCCTCGGCAAGAAGGGCTCGGTTTCCGAGATGCTGAAGACGCTTGGCTCGATGAGCGCCGAGGAGCGCCAGGTCAAGGGCCCGGCGATCAACGGCCTCAAGAACCGCGTCACCGAGGCGCTTTCTGTTCGCCGCGCCGAGCTGAAGGACGCGGCGATTATGGCGCGTCTCGCCGCCGAGAAGGTTGATGTGACGCTGCCGGTCAGGCAATCGCCGGCCGAGCGCGGCCGCATCCATCCGATCAGCCAGGTTATCGACGAGATCGCGGCGATCTTCGGCGATCTCGGCTTTGCCATCGCCGAAGGTCCCGACATCGAGACCGACTATTACAACTTCACCTCGCTGAACTTCCCGGAAGGCCACCCGGCGCGCGAGATGCACGACACCTTCTTCTTCCAGCCGGACGCGCAGGGCGAACGCAAGCTTTTGCGCACTCACACCTCGCCGGTGCAGATCCGCACCATGGAGATGCAGAAGCCGCCGATCCGCATCGTCATACCCGGCAAGACTTATCGGCAGGATTCCGATGCCACCCACTCGCCGATGTTCCATCAGGTCGAGGGGCTGGTGATCGACAAATCGGCCAATGTCGCCAACATGAAGTGGGTGCTGGAGGAGTTCTGCAAGGCCTTCTTCGAGGTGCCGAGCGTGAAGATGCGCTTCCGGCCGTCCTTCTTCCCGTTCACCGAGCCCAGCCTCGAGGTCGATATCCAGTGCGACCGTTCGCGGCCGGGCGAGGTGCGCTTCGGCGAAGGCTCCGACTGGATGGAGATCCTCGGCTGCGGCATGGTGCACCCCAATGTGCTCCGTTACGGTGGCCTCGATCCTGACGAATACCAGGGCTTCGCCTGGGGCATGGGAATCGACCGCATCGCCATGCTGAAATACGGCATGCCGGATCTGCGCGCCTTCTTCGACGCCGATGTCCGCTGGCTTTCGCATTACGGTTTTAGGCCGCTCGACATGCCGACGCTGTTCGGGGGCTTGAGCGCGTGACGAGCCGGCCGCAGCAAATCCGCGGGCAGCTCGCCTTCCTGCACATGTCGGACGCGCGGCCGCACAGCTTCAAGTGCAACGTGCCCAGACCAGTCAGCCTGGAAAGACCAGTCAGCCTGCAAAGACTAGACGGAACACAGTCATGAAACTCACCCTCTCCTGGCTCAAGGATCATCTCGAGACCGACGCCTCGCTGGCGGAGATCGTCGAGCGTCTCACCTCGATCGGCCTCGAGGTCGAGCATGTCGACGACCGGGCGAGCCTGGCCCCCTTCGTCATCGCCAAGGTGGTGACGGCGGTGCAGCACCCAGATGCCGACCGGCTTCGCGTGCTGACCGTCGACACAGGCGACGGCAAGCCACCTGTGCAGGTCGTGTGTGGAGCGCCGAACGCCCGCGCCGGCCTGATCGGCGCCTTTGCGGCACCGGGCACCTATATCCCCGGCATCGACGTGACGCTGACCGTCGGCAAGATCCGTGGCGTTGAAAGCCACGGCATGATGTGCTCCGAACGTGAGCTCGAATCATCCGAAGAGCATGACGGCATCATCGACCTGCCGGCCGATGCGCCGGTCGGCACCAGTTTCGCCGCCTATGCCCATCTCGACGATCCGCTGATCGAGATCAATCTGACGCCGAACCGGCCGGACGCCACCAGTGTCCATGGCATCGCCCGGGATTTGGCGGCGAGCGGGCTCGGTACGCTGAAGAGCGCGCCGATAGAGCCGATCCCCGGCAAAGGCGCGACGCCGATCAAGGTGACGATCGAAGCGCCGGAGCTCTGCCCCGGCTTTGCCCTGCGCCTGGTGCGCGGCGTCAAGAACGGACCGTCGCCGAAATGGCTGCAGCAAAGGCTTCTCGCCATCGGCTTGAGGCCGATCAGCGCGCTCGTCGATATCACCAATTACGTCACCTTCGACCGCGGTCGGCCGCTGCATGTTTTTGACGCTGGGAAGGTCACCGGCAATCTCACCGTGCGCCGGGCGCGTGACGGCGAAAAGGTGCTGGCGCTCGACGGCCGCGAATACACGCTGACGCCTGAGATGTGCGTGATCGCAGACCAGGACGGCATCGAATCGATCGCCGGCATCATGGGCGGCGAGCATTCCGGGTGTGACGAGAACACCACCGATGTGCTGATCGAGTCGGCGCTTTGGGACCCGATCGCCACCGCCCGCACCGGCCGCACGCTCGGCATCATCAGCGATGCACGCTACCGCTTCGAGCGTGGCGTCGACCCGGAAATGATGGTTCCCGGCCTGGAGCTGGCAACGAAGCTGGTGCTCGATTTCTGCGGCGGCACGCCGGCGCAAACCGAGGTCGTCGGCTATGCCGGCCATCGGCCGAAGATCGTCTCGTTCCCTTTGTCGGAAGTGAAGCGGCTGACCGGCATCGAAGTGCCGCGCTCGACGAGCCTCGACATTCTTGCCCGCCTCGGCTTCAGGCCGGAGGGCACGGGCGATGTCGTCAATGTAGCGGTCCCGTCCTGGCGGCCGGATGTCGACGGCAAGGCCGACCTGGTCGAGGAGGTCATGCGCATCCATGGCGTCGACAATATCGCGCCGCAGCCGCTTGGTTCGCACGATGCGGTCAACGCCAAGATCCTGACTGTGCTGCAGATACGCACCCGCGCCGCCAAGCGGGCGCTTGCCGTGCGCGGCATGATGGAGGCCGTCACCTGGTCGTTCATTCCGGCAAAACACGCCGAATTGTTCGGCGGCGGCCAGCAGGCGCTAAAGCTTGCCAACCCGATCGCCGCCGATATGTCGGATATGCGGCCGTCGCTGCTCCCGGGGCTGATCGCGGCAGCGCAACGCAATGCCGACAAGGGCATCGGCGATGTCGCGCTGTTCGAAGTGTCGGGCACTTACGAGGGCGACGGCGCCGACCAGCAGCGGCGCGTTGCCGCCGGCGTGCGGCGCGGCACCGCCAAGCTCGAGGGCTCCGGCCGCCATTGGGCCGGCAACGCCGGCGCCGTCGGCGTCTTCGATGCCAAGGCCGATGCGATCGCTGCACTCGAAGCCTGCGGCGCGCCGGTCGAGCGGCTGCAGATCGAGGCCGGCGGCCCGGCCTGGTATCATCCCGGCCGCTCCGGCACGATCAAGCTTGGGCCGAAGGTAATCCTTGGTACGTTTGGCGAGTTCCATCCGAAGACGCTGGAAGGGCTTGACGTCTCCGGCCCGCTCTGCGGCTTCGAAGTATTCATTGATGCGGTGCCTGAGCCTAAGGCCAAGCCGACGCGGACAAAGCCAAGGCTCGATCTGTCCGCCTTCCAGGCGGTCAAGCGCGACTTCGCCTTCGTCGTCGACAAGGCGGTCGAAGCCGGCACACTCGTTCGCGCCGCTCTTGCCGCAGACAGGAAGCTGATTTCCGGCGTCTCGGTGTTCGATGTTTTCGAGGGTGCCGCCCTCGGCGCGGCGAAGAAATCGATCGCCATCGAGGTGTCGATCCAGCCCGTCGAAAAGACGCTGACCGATGAGGATTTCGAGGCGCTGGCCAAGCGCATCGTCGAGAACGTGCACAAGCAGACCGGCGGCGTGCTGCGCGGCTGAGGGGTTGCGAGAGCCTGGCGAATCGCCGTCCAAAGGGCGATGGACCATTTGCGCTATTCGGGGCTGCCCTTCGAGGAACAGCGTCCAGTCTTTCTCGATATCGTCTCGGCCGATCCGCTGATCGGCGAGACGCTGTCGCGGGTACGGGGGCTAGGCCTGCCGGACTGGCTGGTCGTCTCCGGTGCGCTCTACAACAGCGTTTGGAACCATCTGACCGGAAAGCCTTCGGGGTACGGCATCAAAGATGTCGACCTGTTCTATTTCGATGAGAACGATCTGTCCTACGAGGCCGAGGATTTGGTCATTCGTTGTGCAGCAGCGCATTTCGAAGGGCTGACGGTGCCGGTCGAGGTTCGCAATCAGGCGCGGGTGCATCTGTGGTATCCGAGCAAGTTCGGGCAGGAATGCCCGCGTTATATGAGCGCTAGCGAATCGGTCAGCTATTTTGCGTCGAAGACGCATGCAGTCGGCGTGCGCTACGATGCCGAGGGGCGCCTCGATCTGGTGGCGCCGTTCGGGCTCGACGACATTTTTTCGTTCCGCATCACGCCGAACAGGGTGCTGGATAATCAGCGGACCCATGAAATGAAGGGCAGGCGGGCACAGGAGTGCTGGCCGGAGATTACTGTCGTGCCTTGGTAGAATGTTGGCGCGAGGCACCCCCCTCTGCCGGGCATTTCCCCGCAAGGGGAAGATTGGCAGTTCCATCGCCCTGCCCGCCCTTCCGGCGCCGGTGATTGGCGAAAGCCGAGGTGACGTCCAATTTCCCTCCTTGAGGGGGAGATGTCCGGCAGGACGGAGGTCGCGCCAATTTCTCCCAATTATTTGCACCGCTGCGGCACTCGAAACGGGGTGCCGAAACGCCCCGTTTCGATTGCACTGTCGATTGCCGTTCACCCGTCGACCACGGCCAGCAGCTCCTCGGTATAGCGCTTGCCCATCACCTTTTCCGGCGACAGGGCGTCGCCGATGGCTGCCACTTCGGCCGGGGTCAGCACGATATCGGCTGCCGCCGTATTCTGTTCGAGATGTCGGATCTTGCGGGCACCGGGGATCGGCACAATGAAGTCGCCCTGATGCAGCACCCAGGCGAGCGCCAGCTGCGCCGGCGCCACGTCCTTCTCGGCGGCCATCTTTTCCAGCACGGCGACGACCGCCGCATTGGCCGCCATGGCGTCGGCCTGGAAGCGCGGCAACCCCCGGCGCCAGTCGTCGGCGCCGAGAACATCGGGCTTGGCGATCGTGGCGGTGAGCAGGCCGCGGCCGAGCGGGCTATAGGGGACAAAGCCGATGCCGAGCTCGCGGCAGACGGCAAACACCTCCTCCTCCGGATCGCGGCTCCACAACGAATATTCGCTCTGCACCGCGGCGATCGGATGCACGGCATGCGCCCGGCGGATGGTCGCCGCACTCGCCTCCGACAGGCCGAGCGTCCGCACCTTGCCCTCGCGCACCAGCTCGGCCATGGCGCCGACCGTATCCTCGATCGGCACGCTGGGGTCGACGCGGTGCTGGTAGTAGAGATCGATGATCTCGGTATCCAGCCGCTTCAACGACGCTTCGGCCACCGCCTTGACATGCTCCGGGCGGCTGTCGACGCCGGCCATGCGCTCGGTGCCGCTGCCTTCTTCGAGGATCTTGAAGCCGAATTTGGTCGCGATCGTCACACGATCACGCACCGGCTTCAGCGCCTTGCCGACCAGGATCTCGTTCTCGTAGGGGCCATAGACCTCGGCGGTGTCGAAGAAATTGACCCCGATCTCGACGGCGTGGCGCAGCGTGGCAATCGCCTCCGCCTCCGGCTGGCCACCATAGGCAAAGCTCATCCCCATGCAGCCGAGGCCGACTGGGTAGACGTCGAGTTCATTGCCGAGCTTGCGGGTTTGCATCACGTGTCTCCTTGTTGTGATGGTTGTGATGCCACGGAGATACCGTCTTGCGCAGCGTTCGATAATCGCCTCTTATGTGCACGAGCTGTTCCCAAAAATAGATCAATGAAGCGAACACATCTTTCACAGCTTGCCGTGCTGGCAACGGTCGCCCAATGCGGCAGTTTTCGCGGCGCCGCCAAGGAGCTGGCAATCGCGCCGTCGGCGGTCAGCCACGCGGTGTCCAGCCTGGAAGCGCGTCTCGGCGTGCGCCTTCTGGCGCGCAGCACGCGCAGCGTCGCTCCGACCGAGGAGGGCGCGCAACTGCTCGAGCGCCTCAGGCCGGCGCTGTCGGAAATCGACCTGGCGCTGGAATCGGCGATCGAGGCGCGCGACCGGCCGGCGGGCAATCTCAGGCTGACCGTGCCGCGCACCGCCGCCCACCTGGCGCTGACGCCAAGGCTCGGCGCCTTTGCGGCTGCCTATCCCGACATCGTGCTGGAGATCGTCATCGACGACCGCTTCACCGATGTGGTCGAGGGCGGCTTCGATGCCGGTGTGCGGCTGGGCGAGAGCCTGCAGCGCGACATGATCGCAGTGCGCATCGGGCCGAACCTTCGCGGCGCGGTGGTCGGCACGCCATCCTACTTCGAGACCAGGCCCAAGCCGCAGCATCCGCGCGATCTCGCCGCTCACCGCTGCATCCGCCTCCGCTTCTCCAGCGGCATCATCTATCGCTGGGAATTCGGGAAAAACGGCGAGGAGATCGAAATCCCGGTGCAAGGGCCATTGATCCTCGACGAGGACCATCTGATTGCCAATGCTGCGGTTGACGGCGCCGGGCTCGCCTTCGTGTTCGAGGACTATGTCCACGACCCGCTCGCCGCCGGCAAGCTCGTTCGCGTGCTGGAGGACTGGTGCCCGCCCTTCGATGGTTTTTTCGTCTATTATCCGAGCCGACGCCAGATGCGGCCGGCGCTCAGGGCCTTTGTCGATTTCTTCAAAGTGAGTACATAGGGGCACCGTCGGAACTGCGGAGGGCAATCTATTCAGGCGTGAATGCTCGTCTTACGGCCGTTGGCACCGGCAATTGGTCGTCTCCAAACATAAGTGGAAACCGCCTTTCCGGGATGGAAGAAAGCCGACCTGGCATTCGTTCACAGACCATGTCAGCACTGCCCAAACAGCCGACCGGCTACGGCTGGACAGCGATCATCCTTCACTGGCTGATCGCGGCGCTCTTTATCGGCCAGTTCGTGCTCGGCTTCGTCATGGTGCGGCTGTCCAGCCAGCGCACCGCCTTCGAGCTGATTCAGCTGCATAAATCTTTCGGTTTCCTATTGCTTGGGCTGGTCATCCTGCGCATCGCCTGGCGCCTTGGCAGACCGGCCCCGCCGCTGCCGCGCTCAGTCGGCCCTTTCGAGCGCCGCATGGCGCCGCTTGTCCATCTTGCGCTTTATGCTTTTCAGCTCGCTCTGCCGCTGTCCGGCTGGGCGCTGGTCTCGGTCTCGGTGCTGGAGATCCCGAGCGTGCCGTTCAATCTGTTCGTCATGCCCAATCTGCCGCTTGGTGAATCGGACATGGCAGAAAGCTTCTGGGCAGCGACGCACTGGTATCTCGCTTATGCCGGCATCGGTCTTGTCGCTTTGCATCTCGCCGCTGCGCTGCGTCATCATTTCTGGCTGAGGGATACCGTGCTGACGCGCATGATCACGGCTTCGTCACATCGCGAGACGGAATAGAGCGGGCGGCTCATTCGTTCATGGGGCGAGGACGCAAGAAAGCGTTGCCTGCCAAGAGGACCATTTCCATGTACGCGCGCATCTTCGGATTTGCGGCAGCCGCCGCTTGTTTTGCCATGCCTGTTTTTGCCGCCGTTGCCCTTGGCGAGGCGGCCGGCAGCTACACGATCAGCCCAGGGAGTTCCAGCATCCACTTCTCCATTGCCAAGCTCGGCGGCGGCGGGCTCGACGGTGCTTTCTCCCGCTTCAAGGGCAATATCCTTATCGACAACAGCGATGTCGGCCGGTCCCAGGTCAATTTCACCATCTTCCCCGAAAGCGTCGGTACCGGCCAAAGTCGCATCGATGCCTTTCTCCGCTCGGACGCGGTTTTCGACGCGACCAACAATCCGGAGATCCAGTTCCGTTCGACCAGCGTCAAACGCACCGGCGACACGTCGGCCCTTGTCACCGGCCGGCTGACGGCGCGCGGCAAGACCTTTCAGGAAAAGTTCACGGCCGAGCTCGGCAGCCTCAAGGCGGGCACGATAAAGTTCCACGTCACAGGCAAGGTGTTGCGGTCGCGCTATGGCATGGATGTCGGCACGCCGATTTATTCCAACGTCGTCGAATTCGACATGACGCTGACGGGTAGAAGGGGTTGAGCGGTTCTCCCTGCGATTTCACCGTCGCTGCAGGACCTGGGTTCCTCTCCCCACTTGGTGGGGCGAGGAACCATGCTCCCGCATTGGCTTTTCCGCCGATTTCAGGCAAACCTCCAGGCCTGCAATCGAGAGGAGAAATCTGATGTTCCGATGGGGTGTTTTGTCGACGGCCAAAATCGGCCGCGAGCAGCTTTTACCGGCAATCGTCGAGGCGGAGAACGGCGTGCTGTCGGCGATCGCCAGCCGCGATCTGTCGAAAGCTCGGGCGCTGGGCGAACGCTTCGGGGCGCGCCATGCTTTCGGCTCCTATGAGGAACTGCTCGCCTCCAGCGACATCGACGGCGTCTACATTCCGCTGCCGACCTCGCAGCATGTCGAATGGGCAGCCAAGGCGATCGAGGCCGGCAAGCATGTTCTGGTCGAAAAGCCACTGGCTCTCGACGCCAAGGACATTCCGCCACTGATCAAGCTGCGCGATGCCAGGAAGGTGCTGGTCTGCGAAGCCTTCATGGTCGTCTACCACCCGCAATGGATCAAGGTGCGCGAGCTGATCGGCAACGGCGCCATCGGCCGGCTGCGCCATGTCCAGGGCGCGTTCTCCTACTACAATGTCGACCCCAACAACATGCGCAACAAGCTCGATCTCGGCGGCGGCGCGCTGCCCGACATCGGCGTCTATCCGACGGTATCGACGCGCTTTTCGACCGGCAAGGAGCCGCTGCGCGTCCAGGCGAGGATCGAGCGCGACAAGACATTCGGCACCGACATCTATTCCTCGATCCGCGCCGATTTCGGCGACTTCGAGTTGTCGTTTTACCTGTCGACACAGATGGCGGCACGCCAGGTGATGGTCTTTCACGGTGAGAAGGGCTTCATCGAGGTGTTCTCACCGTTTAATGCCGGACTCTACGACCATCACCGCGTCGAACTGCACAACCAGAACCACAGCGAGGCGCAGGTCTTCCGCTTTCCCGGCACGCAACAGTACCGGCTGGAAGTCGAGGCCTTCGCGCGGGCGGCACAGGGTGGCAAGGATCGTGTCTTCACCCTGGAAGAATCGGTGCTCAACCAGAAGGTCATCGATGCCATCTTCCGCGCCGGCGAGAAGGAAGGCTGGGAGGCAGTCTAGGCCGGCCGTGATCCTGCAACGGGCCGGTTTTTTGGACGAGATCTTGGCCAAATAGATGCCCGACGATGCGGATGTGATCATCGTCGGCGCCGGCCTTGCCGGCTTTGTCGCGGCCGCCGAACTGACTGCGGCCGGCAAAGGCCGTCGAGCAGGAGCCGGAGCAGTCGCTTGGCGGCCAGGCATTCTGGTCGCTCGGCGGCATCTTCCTCGGTGGGGTGAACAAGCCCCGCCGGCGCCGTTGCGCCAAGGTGGCGGTCGCACCGAACGGCCAACTTTCCCTCTGAGCATTTTGCAGCCAAATGGAATCATTCGGCGCCCGCATAAATGCGGCAAAACAGATAGTTAGAGCCGGTTACCGGTTCCAGGAGAACCGCTCTAGGCGAAGGGCTGCAAATTGACGTCCCGAAGCTTGGAACCGGCAAGCAAAGCCTCGAGCACCTGCTTCTTGAGAAACAGGCACTGCGAACGGGCAAGTTTGACGATGCCGGAAACGTCGCCTGCCTCGCAGGCAAGAACCAGTTCCTTTTGCTGGGCGATGATCAACTGGGTGAAGTCGCGGGATTTGAACCCAAGGTGGAGAACCCGCGCCGACTGGTCGAGTATCTGGTCCAGTAGATGCGCCAGTCGTAAATTTCCCGAGAGCCCCGCAAGGGCCAGACGAAACGCACGATCCGCCGCCAGGAATGCAACATGACTACGCAACGTCTCCGGCTTCAGCACTTTTCTCGCT
Organism: Mesorhizobium sp. M0208; assembly: GCF_040322015.1. Lineage (NCBI taxonomy): Bacteria > Pseudomonadati > Pseudomonadota > Alphaproteobacteria > Hyphomicrobiales > Phyllobacteriaceae > Mesorhizobium > Mesorhizobium sp. M0208. The sequence goes on from NZ_JAMYSP010000001.1 coordinate 305,227, forward strand.
GCCAGCCCGATGTCCTCCAGCCCGCGCTCGGTAATGTTCGATGCCGCCACCCTGAACACTTCCGGTTCGATCAAGCTGCGGACATCGAAGATCTCGTTGACGTCCCGCAGGCTGAGCGTTGCAACGACGTAGCCGCGGCGCGGCTCGCTCCTGACCAGACCTTCCTGCATCAGACGGGCCAACGCCGCGCGGATGGTTGCCTTTTTGATCTGGTATCGATCGCCGATCTGTTTTTCGGTCAGCGCTTCGCCGGGGCGCAGCACGCAGGCAATGATGTCGTTCCTCAGCTGCTCATATGCCTGTTCCCTGCGAAGGACGTCGGCGGCTGACAGTGCTGTCGCCTCGACCGTGGCCGGCCTTGCCGGTTCGGCGGTCAACTTCGTCGTTTTCATATTTTGTCCGTTTGGCTGTCCGGTTGACGCTGGCATCGACATTCGCTAGCGTGAGCACCTCAGGTTGAAAATCTGAGCATCTCAGGGAGGATAACTGATATGCCTTTACCCGCCAACTCGCCTCTCTACGCTGTTGCCGATGATATCGTCAATGCCGCGAAGGGGCCAGATCCCCTCGAAGCGGTAAGGACGGTCCTGGGCGATTACATCAACCGTTTTCACGCATCGGGAACACTCGCTCACGAAGAAGACGACGACGAGGTTCTTTTGCATGCCAGCCCGAACCTGACGATCTATCACATCACGTTGTCGCCCGGCCTGCAGTACCCGCCCCACAACCACCTGATGGATGCCTTGATCGGCATCTACAAGGGCAGCGAGACGAACTTCATCTATCCCGTTGCCGGCAGCGAACTCGATGTTCCCGAAAGGCAGGACATCGCAGCGCCTGCCGTCGTGCACATGGCGTCAAATACCGTGCATGCGGTTGCGAATACGGGCAGCGCGCGATCCGGTGCGCTGCATGTCTATCTCGGCGATCTCACACGAACCCACCGGCAGCTGTGGAGCCCGGACAGCAACCAGGCCGAACCGTTTGACAATGATCGCTACCTGGCTGGCGCACGGCCCATTCAGCAGTCCGGGCACGAATGAGCAGAGGCGTCACGGGGCGGCGAAATTGGCCGTGATCAGCGAACCCGTCGGAATCGCGTCACACTTGTCACTCTCGCCAATCCGCTATCGCCCCTATCCTGGCTCATGACCGATCAGCAACACGTCGCGCCGGGAATGGTGCGACAACAGACCAGCAAGGGAGATGCACAATGACGGCACATCAGAATGGCACAGGCGAGCAGACGACGCGGCTCGCGATGAAGACACCACCGGTCGTTTCGCCTGATGCGTGGGAGGCCGCGCGCCAGCAGTTGCTCGTGAAGGAGAAAACCGTGACCCGGGCTCGCGACGCCTTGGCCGCCGAGCGTCGGCGGATGCCGTGGATGGCGGTGGAGAAGGCCTATACGTTCGAGGGCCCCAACGGAAAGGTGAGCCTGCTCGACCTGTTCGAGGGCCGCCGTCAGCTGATCGTCTACCGCGCTTTCTTCGAGCCCGGCGTATTCGGCTGGCCCGATCACGCTTGCCGCGGCTGCTCGCTGGGGGCAGACCAGGTCGGCAATCTTGCCCATCTGAACGCCCGCGACACCACGCTTGCCTACGCCTCGCGCGCACCGCAGGCCGACATTGCGCGGCTGAAGGCGCGGATGGACTGGAAGATGCCCTGGTACACCATCACCGACAGCTTCGATGCCGATTTCGGCGTTGACGAGTGGCACGGCCATAACGTGTTCATCCGCGATGGCGATCGCGTGTTCCGTACCTACTTCATCAACAACCGCGGCGACGAGGCGATGGGGACCGTATGGAGCTATCTCGACCTGTCGCCGCTCGGCCGCCAGGAGGTTTGGGAGGATTCGCCCGAAGGCTATCCGCAGACGCCGACGTACAAGTGGTGGAACTGGCACGACAATTATGGCGCCGAAACCGTTCCCGACAAAAAGTGGGTCGAGGTGTCGGACGCCGGAGAGGCCGCGTTCCGGAACCGCACCGAATAGAACGTTTGGCGTCGCGGAAATGCGGCTAGGACAATTGGAGGAGCGGGATGCACGTTCATTCGACGCATCCCGCTCGTTATGCAGGACTATGGCCATGAGCGAGATTCATGCAGGCGGATCCACCGCCGATGCGAGCCCGGCCGGCCTTGGCGCAGCCGATTGGCTGTCCTTTGCGGCCGCGCCGGCCTTCGCAACCATGGCGCTGCTGACGTTTCTTGGCGGAGCGCCGGATATGATGTGCTCGACCGGGCAAGATGCGTCGCCGCTGGGCGGCATGGTCCCGATGTACCTGCTGATGAGCGCCTTTCATTTGGGACCTTGGTTGAGGCGGGTCTCCGGCCGACGCCGCCGCAAGTAGAGCTATAGCGGCCGATAAAGGCCCTTCGCGGTGAGGAGGACAGCCGTCACCAGATCCATTCGCCCTTCCCAAGTACCGTCACGGCATCGACAATCCGGGTAAAGCTCGAGCGGGCGCGGCCGGCCGTGTGCCTGGCTCTGAGATAGCCGTGCACCAGCCCCGGCTCCTCGAGCCACCAGGCACGTCCGCCTGCGGCAACGACGCGGTCGCGATAGGCTTCGCCGTCCGACGACAACGGGTCGCATTCGGCGGTGATCACGACGGTAGGCGGCAGATAGGCGAAATCGGCGTCGGCGAGCGGAGACAAAGTGATGTCGCCTGTAGCGTCCACTCCGCCAGTCCGGATGTTTTTATAGAACTCCAGGTCGCGCATCGTCAGCATTGGCGCTTCGGCATGCGTGACATAGGAACCGAGTGAACGATCGCCACCAAGGCCAGGATAGATCAGCACCTGGCCGACCGGCTTTGTCACGTGGCCACGCGTCGCATGACTGACGGCACAGGCGAGATTGCCGCCGGCGCTGTCGCCGCAGAGCAGGACGGGGCATTCGTAAGTGGCGGTGGCCCATTCGAAGGCGCCCATCGCATCGTCGAAGGCGGCCGGGTGCAGATGTTCCGGCGCCAGCCGGTAGTCGACCGAGACCACCTCATAGCCGGTGCGGGCGCAAAGCTCGGCGCAGACATCGTCGTGGCTGTCGAGCCCGCCGAGGATGTAGCCGCCGCCATGGACATAGAGCACCATCGCAGAGGCGTTCGGCGCCGCGCTGCGATAAATGCGGATCGGGACGTCGTGCGCTGGCGCGGCAATGGCGGTGGTTTCAGCCGTCACGCCATCCGGATAGCCGGCAGAGAATTCGCGGCACATCCGGTCGTAGATCGCGCGCTGCTCGGCGATCGTGTAGTCGATCGTATCCGGCGGATAATACGAATTGGTCCGCTCGATGAACGCCCAGGTCTCGGCGTCGATGAGTTTCTTGTAGTTAGTCATGGGAACGGAACGGATAGTGACGAATCCGCCTGAACACCCTCCTCTGGGACGGAACGCCGTCGTTCCAGGGACACTCACTATCTGCCCTTCCACACCGGATCGCGCTTTTCGGCAAAGGCGCGAAAACCCTCGAGATTGTCCTCCGAGCCGTAGAGCGCGTCAACCGTCGGCAGTTGCCGGCGCGTCACCCGGTTCATGGCATCCTGGAAGGTCAGCGATTCTGCGACCCGGGCCGTTTCCTTGATCGCGGCGAAGACCAGCGGCGGGCCGCTGGCGAGCAGCCGGGCGATCTCCCAGACGCGGTCCTCCAGTCTTTCCTTGGGCAGCACCTCGTTGACCAGGCCCCAGCGATGCGCCTCGGCGACATCCATCCAGCGGCCCGTGAACAAAAGGTCCATGGCGACGTGATAAGGGATGCGCTTCGGCAGCTTGATCGTTGCCGCATCGGCCAGCGTGCCGGCGCGGATTTCGGGCAGCGCGAAGGAGGAGTGGTCCGACGCGTAGATGAGGTCGCAGGACAGCGCCAGCTCGAAGCCGCCGCCGACCGCCATGCCGTTGACGCAGGCGATCACCGGCTTGTTGAGGTCGCGCAATTCCTGCAGCCCGCCGAAGCCACCGACGCCATAGTCGCCGTCGACGGCATCGCCGCCAGCCGCTGCCTTAAGGTCCCAGCCGGCGCTGAAAAACTTGTCGCCGGCGGTCTTGACGATGGCGACGCGCAGGTCGGGATCGTCGCGAAACCCCTTGAACGTCTCGCCCATCAGCCGCGACGTCTTCAGGTCGATGGCATTGGCCTTGGGCCGGTCGAGCATGACTTCGAGGATCGTGCCCTCGCGGCGGGTGGTGATGACGTCAGACATTTTTGTTCTCTCCCAGCACCAGCAGCGCGTCGGCGATCCAGGCGCCCTTGCTCTCGGTGCAGACGATCAGAGGATTGATGTCGAGCTCCTCGATCTCGCCGGCATTTTGCTGCACGAAAGCAGCAATGCCCGATATCGCATCGATTGCAGCTGCGACATCGGCCTTCGGCCGACCGCGATAACCGTCGAGCAGCGGGAACAGCTTCAACCCGCGCAAAGCGGCCTCGATGTCATCACGGGTCGCCGGCAGCATCAGTGTGACGCTGTCGCGCAACAGCTCGACCAGCACGCCGCCGGTGCCGAGCGTCATCACCGCGCCGAACATCGGGTCGCGAGTGAAGCCGACCAGCAGCTCGGCGACGCCGTCGCGCACCATGCGCTCGACATAAAGGCCGGTGCCGAGCGGGCCGAGATCATGGGCGGCGGTGCTGACCGATTCGGCATCCCTGAGGTTGAGCCGGACCGCGTCGAGCTCGGACTTGTGGATGACGCCAAGAGCCTTCAGCGCCACCGGGAAGCCGAGCGCCATCGAGGAGATCACAGCTTCGACCGCATTGCCGGCGCGCTCGCCCTTCGGCACGGGGAGCCCGGCCTCGATGAGCCGCGCCTTCGCCTCGGCCTCGTCCGGCGTGACATGGTCGCCGGCCGGCGCGCCGGACGCGGAAGTGTCGATCGGCTGCGCCTGCGGCTCGCGCCACGCCCAGCCGATGAAGGCTGCCGCCTGGGCGGCGTCCATGGCCTCGGAAATGCCGAACAGCGGCACCATGCCCCGCGCCATCAGGCCGGCAGTGTATTCCTCGGGCAGGTTTTCCGGCAACGAGGAGACGATCGCGCCCTGCGCGCTGTTGGTCTTCAGCGCCGATTCGAAGGCGCGCAGCGTCGCCCACCAGTCCGTGTCCGAGCAGCGGTCGGGACGCGGAAAGTCGAGCACCAGCATATTGAGGTCGAAGCCGCCAGACACCATGGCGGTGAAGGCGGCGGTCATCGCCGGTTCGTTGTTCCAGATGAAGGTGTGATAGTCGAGCGGGTTGGCCACCGCGACCAGCGGCCCGAGCGTCGATTTGACCCGCGCGCGGTGCTCGGGGGTGAGTGGCGGAAACGTCACCCAGCGGCCTTCGGCGCTGTCGGCCATGACCGACGCCTCGCCGCCCGAGCAGCTCATCGATGACAGCCGGTAGCCGGGCAGGGGGCCAGTGACGTGCAATAGCTTGAGCGCCTCGATGAAGGCGGGAATTGAATCGATCCGGGCGATGCCGAGCCGCCTCAGGAAAGCGCCGGACGCCGCGTCCGAGCCGGCCAGCGACGCGGTATGCGAGACGGTCGCCTGCCGCGCCTGCTCGGAGCGGCCGACCTTCATGGCGATAACAGGCTTCTTCAGCTCGCGTGCCCGTGCCGCCAGCCTTTCGAAGCCGGCTACCGAATCGAAGGCCTCGATATGCAGGCCGAGCGCGGTGACGCGGTCGTCCTCGATCAGGCCGAGCGCCATTTCGGAAAGCCCGGTCTGCGCCTGGTTGCCGGCGGTCATCAGGAAGGCGATCGGCAGGCCGCGTTTCTGCATCGTCATGTTGATGGCGATGTTCGACGACTGGGTGATGATGGCAACGCCGCGACCGCCTTCCGGCAGCCTGATGCCGCCATGCTGGTCGGGCCACAAAAGCGCGCCGTCGGCGTAATTGATCAGCCCATAGCAGTTCGGCCCGATGATCGGCATTTGGCCGGCCGCCTCGACCAGTTCGGCCTGCAGCCGCTCGCCGTCTTCGTCATAGGCCTCGGTTTCGAGAAAGCCGGCGGCGAAGCAGACCGCACCGCCGGCGCCGCGCTCCGCCAGCGCCTTGACCACTTCGATGGTCAAGTGCCGGTTGACGCCGACGAAAGCGGCATCCGGCGCACTGGGCAATTCGGCCACCGAGCGATAGGCCTTGCGGCCGGCGACCTCGTCCTTGGTCGGATGCACCGGCCAGATCTCGCCGGCAAAGCCCATTTTGATCGATTGCGCGACGACGGCCGCCGCCTGCGCACCACCGAAGACAGCGATCGATTTCGGCCGCAAAAGACGTTCAAGCCTGTGCATTGTCATCTTTTCGTCTGAGCATGATCTTTTCCAAAGACCGGATTTCACTTTTTGGGGTCACGCTCTAGCCCCCGAACGGGCGCAGCAGCGCGCGCGAGATGATGTGTCGCTGGATTTCCGAAGTGCCTTCCCAGATGCGCTCGACGCGGGCGTCGCGCCAGATGCGTTCCAGTGGCAGGTCGTCCATCAGCCCCATGCCGCCATGGATCTGGATCGCCTCGTCGGCGACGAAGGCAAGCATCTCGGTGGCCTTCAGCTTGGCCATGGCCATGTCCTGGTCGGTGACGGTACCCTGATCGTACTTCCAGCCGGCTTCGAACACCATCAGGTCGGCGGCCTTCAGCTCGGTCGCCATGTCGGCGAGCTTGAACGACACGCCCTGGAATTTGCCGATCGGCTGGCCGAACTGCTGGCGCTGCGCGGCGTATTCGACGGCGTGGCCAAGCGCCCGCTCGGCGCGGCCGAGGCAGGTGGCGCCGACCTGCAGGCGCGTCGCGCCAAGCCATGAATTGGCGACGTCGAAGCCTTTGTGGACCTCGCCCAGAACCTGACTGGCCGGCAACCGGCAATCGTCGAATTCGAGGATGGCATTGGTGTAGCCGCGATGTGAGACGTTGCGGTAGCCGTCGCGCACGGTGAAACCCTTGGTGCCCTTGTCGACGAAAAAGGCGGTGATCTTCTTGCGTTTTCCACGCGAAGACTCTTCCTCACCCGAGGCCATGAAGACGATGGCGAAATCGGCGAGGTCCGCATGGCTGATGAAATGCTTGGTGCCGTTCAGCACCCAGTCGTCGCCGTCTTGCACGGCGGTTGCCTTCATGCCGCGCAGATCGGAGCCGGCGCCCGGCTCGGTCATTGCCAGGCAATCCCATTTCTCGCCGCGAATGCAGGGAAACAGATATTTTTCGCGCTGCTCCGGCGTGCCGGCGAGAAGGATGTTCGAAGGCCGCGCCACGCAGGTCCAGTGCAGCGCGTAATTGGCGCGGCCGAGTTCCTTTTCATAGAGCAGCCAGGTCACTGTATCGAGCCCGGCGCCGCCGACTTCCGTTGGCATGTTGGCGGCATAGAGGCCGGCTTCGATCGCCTTGGCCTTGATCTCCTCGATCAGCTCGCGGCGCAGCACGCCGGTGCGTTCAACCTCGCGCTCATGCGGGTAAAGCTCGTTCTCGACGAAGGCCCGCGTCGTCTCGACGATGAGCTTCTGCTCCTCCGAAAGACCAAAATCCATGGTCTCAGCCTCTCTTCTTTTTCTTCGGCTTTTCAGCCTTGGCCTTTTCGGCCGCCCTGGAGGCGCTGGGCTTCTTTGCCGCAAGCTTGGCCAACTGCCTGGTGTAGTCCCTATGCAAGGCGCCGGCACCCCAGCCTTTGCCTTTGTTCTGCTTCGACAGTGCCTCCATGATGGCGACCAGATTGTCGTCCCGGATCTTTTCGAGATCGCGGATCGACAGACCGTGCGCCTGGTCGTCCGACTGGGTCGCGATCAGCTCGACCAGCTCGTCGTTGAACTCCGGCACGTCCATCAGCTTGGTCCAGGGCCATTTCAGGCACGGGCCGAACTGCGCCATGAAGTGCCGCATGCCGGCCTCGCCGCCGGCGACGCGATAGACCTGGAACATGCCCATCTGCGCCCAGCGCAGGCCGAAGCCATAGCGCATGATGTCGTCGAGCTCCTCGACCGTGCAGATGCCGTCCTTGACCAGCCACAGCGCCTCGCGCCATGCCGCTTCGAGCAGGCGGTCGCCGACGAAGGCTTCGATCTCCTTGCGGATCACCACCGGCTTCATGCCGATCGAGGCATACATCTCCTTGGCGACGTCGATCGCCTCGGGAAAGGTCTGTTCGCCGCCGACGATCTCGACCAGCGGCAGCAGATAGACGGGGTTGAACGGATGGCCGACGACCAGCCGCTCCGGATGCTTCTTCATCGCCACCTGCATGTCGGTCGGCTTGATGCCGGAAGTGGAGGAGCCGACAATTGCGTTGGCCGGCGCATAAAGGTCGATTTCGGCCAGCACGCGGTGCTTCAGGTCGAGCCGCTCCGGCACGCTTTCCTGGATTAAATCGGCATCGGCCACCGCCTCGGCGATCGTCTTGGCGAAGGTGAGCTTGCCCTCTTTCGGCAAGCCGCCGGGCAGCATCTGCTTGTAGGCGCGTCGCGCTCCCTTCATCACCTCGCCGACCTTGCGTGATGCCTCGGGGTCGGGATCGAAGATCGATACGTCGATGCCGTTGAGCAGCAGCCGCGCGACCCAACCGGCGCCGATCACGCCGCCGCCGATGGCTGCCGCCTTGTTGATGATGCTCATGCGGAAGCTCCGGTTCTTGTGCTGGCTGTTGCGGGGTCGGTGAGGGCGACGCGTTCGCCGGCACGGATCACGGACGCGTCATAGGCCTTGCGCGCGAACACTTCGAGCACGAAGGGCCGGAAGAAATCGATCGGCAATGTCTCGTAGTCGGGATCGAAGCTCGACTGATCCCATCGTTCGCAAAACTCATCGCAATCGTCGAAGTAGATGTGCCCGGCGAAACGGTCGCGGGCGTGCGGATTGCCGCCGAGGTGATGGGCGTAATAGAGGCGCTGGAAGTCGCCGTGCTTTTCCACCACCCAGGTGCATTGCTCGCGAACGAAGGGTTTCAGGATCGACGCCGCATATTCGTCATGATTATAGGGCGCGTAGATGTCGCCGATGTCGTGCAGCAAGGCGCAGGCAATCCAGTCGGTGTCGGCGCCGTCGCGCCAGGCCCGCGTTGCCGCTTGCAGCGAATGGCCGAGCCGGGTGATCTTGTAGCCCGAGAGACCCGCATCAAGCTGGACGAGCGCGTCGAGCAGCCGTTCGCCGGTCTTTGCCGCGTAGTCGATCTCGTGCTCGGTGAGGAAGGCGTAATCCTCGCGGTCGCCGTCCTTCATGGCGGTGAATTTCACGGTCTTCATCGGCGGCTCCTCCCAACCGATTCCCTGTTCAAAGCGGTGCGCGCTTCGTCAGGTTGAGCTTCTTGCGGACTTCGTCCGGGCCGATGACCCTGGCACCCATATTCGACACGATGCTGACCGCCCGCTCGACCAATTGCGCATTGGTCGCCAGCACGCCCTTGTCGAGCCAGAGATTGTCCTCCAGCCCGACGCGGACATTGCCGCCGGCGAGCACCGCGGCAGCGACGTAGGCCATCTGGTTGCGGCCGATGGCAAAAGCCGACCAGTTCCAGGTCGACGGCACATTGTTGACCATCGCCATGAAGGTGTTGAGGTCGTCCGGCGCCCCCCACGGCACACCCATGCATAATTGCACCAAGGCGTCCGGCTTCAGCACTTCTTCCTCGACCAATTGCTTGGCGAACCACAGATGCCCGGTGTCAAAAGCCTCGATCTCCGGCTTGACGCCGAGCGCCGTCATCATGCCGCCCATGGCACGCAGCATGCCGGGCGTATTGGTCATGACATAGTCGGCCTCGGCGAAATTCATCGTGCCGCAGTCGAGCGTGCAGATTTCCGGCAAGCACTGGCGGACGTGCTCCATGCGGTTGCTGGCACCGCCCATGTCGGTGGCTTTTTCGTTCAGCGGCAGCGGGTTTTCCGGCGGGCCGAACACCATGTCGCCGCCCATGCCGGCGGTCAGGTTCAAAACCACATCGACATCCGCCGCGCGGATGCGCTCCGTTACTTCACGATAAAGGTGTACGTCGCGCCTGGGCTTGCCGGTTTCGGGATCGCGCACATGACAGTGGACGATCGCCGCACCTGCCTTTGCCGCCTCGATGGCCGAATCGGCGATCTGCTTGGGCGAACGCGGCACATGCGGGCTGCGATCCTGCGAACTGCCGGACCCGGTCACGGCACAGGTAATGAAGACCTCACGGTTCATCGCTAACGGCATCGGACTCTCTCCCAATAGGACGTAGGGCAAGAATGCCTGACTTGCCGGAAACTGTTTTGCGTTTTACGAAGATCGTGTGACCAAAAACGAAAAACCGACGATCTTTCAGGCCGAGCGTTTGCCGCTCGAGGTAACGCTGCTGGTATTCTCCGGCTCATCGATCATGTGCGTCGCCTCAGCCGTCGATCCATTGCGCGCCGCAAACCGCATTGCCGGTGAGACGCTGTTCGATTTCAGGCTGGTCTCGGTGACGGGCGAGGCGCCGGTTACCACATGCGGCCTGCCGGTGGCGGTCAGCGGCCGCTTCGATGCGGCTGACACAACCGACATGCTGGTCGTCGTCGCCGGATTCGGCACGCAGAACTATGCCACATCGGCCCTGCTGTCCGGACTGCGCCGGGCGGCGCGCGCGGCACGCGCCTGCGGCGGCGTCGAGGCGGGTACGTGGCTGGTGGCGCGCGCGGGCTTGCTGGAAGGGCGCAGCGCCACCACCCACTGGGAGGACATGGAGGATTTCTCGTCGGCCTTTCCCGGCGTCGACGTGCGCCCCGATCGCTACGTCATCGACGGCCCGGTGTTCACCTCCGGCGGCGCCTCGCCGACCTTCGACCTGATGCTGCATCTGATTCGCACGCGGCTCGGCATGGCCGTGGCGCTCGATGTCGCGAGCGTCTTCATCTACGACCAGGCGCGCGCCGCGACCGACGCGCAGCCGCTGGTCTCGCTCGGCCGTCTCGACGGCTACGATCCCAGGTTGGCGCAAGCCATCCGGCTGATGGAAGCGCATATCGACCAGCCGCTGACCATAGCCGCGGTGGCCAAGCGCGCCGGGGTGACGGCACGAACGCTGGAAAGTATCTTTCGCAAGTCGATCGGCGAAACGCCCGGCGCCTATTATCTCAGGCTGCGCCTCGGCGCCGCGCGCCGGCTGGTGGTCGACACGCGCGTGGCTATGGCCGATATTGCCGGGCGAACGGGCTTTTCGTCCGCCGCGGCATTTTCCAGAGCGTTTTCAAGAGCGTTCGGCGAAGCGCCGGTCAGGTTGCGTCAGGGATAATGCATGTCGCCCAAAAGTCCGTAGCGGTTTTGGGACAACGGCATGCATAGACAAAGGTAGATCAGGCAGCGTCCAGGCGGTCGCTGTTGCCGTCGATCTGCGAGCGCATTTGTCTCGCAAGATGGGTCTCGAAGCGGCTGGCGACCGCGCGATCCCATTCGTTCGCACTCAGCGCACCTTGCTTCGGGTGCGGCAGCGCCATCAGCCGGTCGATGATCGATCCGGCCTCGCCAGATGAGAGCAGGGCGTCGATTTCGCGTTCGTGCTGCATATCGTTTCGCCTCCTTCTTTCCGTTCCCGCCACGAACCACACTATAGGAGGTTCGTGACGGCTGTTTGAAGGCAAGAGCGAGGCGATTGATGGGCGGCGCCGGGCAAAGTTTTGTCCGCCGCCGCCCATCTTGGGCACGATCGTACCAGTAGGTCAGGCAGTGCTTCAGCCAAGCCGCATCGACAGCTCGACATCCTCGCTGAACGACGTGGACATGTAGCCGCCTCCGGTCGAGCGCACCCGCTCGAGGTATTCGGGGCAAAGATCGGCGTTGTCGGCAACGACGAAGGCGCCCGGCCTGAGGCGGCTTTCGACCAGACTCAAGATCTCTGGATAGAGCGCTTTGGCGCCGTCGAGCAGAAGCAGGTCGACGGTTTCGGGAAGATCGACGCTTAATGTTTGCACCGCATCTCCTTCTCGGATTTCCACCAGGTCGATGAGACCGCCTGCCGTCAGATTGTTCCTGGCGCGCGCCACCTTGGATGGCTCGAACTCGCTGGTGATGAGGCGGCCACCGCCATTGTCCCGCAAGGCTGCGGCAAGGTGCAGGGTCGAGATGCCGAACGAGGTTCCAAATTCAACGATCGTCCTTGCGCTGCTGCCCCGTGCCAGCATGTAGAGCAGCGTGCCGGTCTCTCGCGAAACGGGAAGCCAGAGGTCCTTTAGCCGCCCATAGAAATCGAGGTATTCGGTCTTGCTTCGAACCAGGCGCATCCGATCTTCGGCGGAGAGCTCCGCCACCGCAGGGCTCGTTGCGGCAGCGGCTTCCTCGAACAGGCGATCCAGCAGGGGCGCGAGCGGCGTTGTCGACAGTGTAGTCATGTTGGTCTCCAGTCAGAATTGAATGCGTTCTTGCGCGGCACTCAAAATACGACTAATCATTCGCATTTACTAATCGCATTGGCGCGCCTCTCAATGAGCGATCACCGCAGTCCGCGGATTTCCTCGCGAAAACAGCCCAAGCAGGCCCGCTCGGCAGAGCTCGTTGCTGCGATTTTGCAGGCTGCTGTTCAGGTTTTGGCGAGGGAAGGCGCGCAGCGCTTCACCACGGCGCGGGTGGCCGAGAAGGCCGGTGTCAGTGTCGGATCGCTGTATCAGTATTTTCCGAACAAGGCGGCGATCCTGTTCCGGCTCCAGAGCGACGAATGGCGGCAGACGACCGATTTGCTGCGCGACATCCTCGAGGATGTCGGGAAACCGCCATTTGAACGGCTGCGCGCCTTGGTCCACGCCTTCCTCCGCTCGGAGTGTGACGAGGCCGCGGTGCGTGTGGCGCTCGACGACGCCGCACCGCTTTACCGCGACGCGCCTGAGGCGCAGGCGGCAAGGGCGTCCGGAGACCGCACCATCCAGCTCTTCATGCAGAAGGCGTTGCCCAACGCCGCGCAAGCGACTCGCGAATTGGCCGGCGACCTGGTCATGACGACGCTCAGCACGGTGGGGAAGCAGTTCTCGGAGTTGCCCCGAACCCCCGCGGAGATCGAAGCCTACGCCGACGCCATGGCCGACATGTTCTGCGCCTACCTGAGAGGCCTCGATCACGGCTAAGGCAAATGCCAGGCCCGGTCAGCAAGCAGACCGAAAGTTTCGCACGGGCAAACCTTGTCGGTGTCAGCCCCGCGGAAAGTCGTCTTTATCCCGCGGCCGCTGAACAATGCGGCCGCGGGATGGTATGCCTCAGACGTACCGGTTGACGACGTTTTCGAGTAGTTCCTGACGACCGGATCTGGGCTGCGGCTTGATCTTCTCCTTGACGACGCGCTCGGCAATTTCCTCCAGCGTGCGCTTGCCGGCAAGCATCGCCTTGGCTTCGGCCGAATCCCAGCCGGCATAGCGCTCGGCGAGCGGGCCGGACAGCGCCTTGTCCTCGACCATGCGCGCTGCCGCCTTGAGGCCGCGAGCGCAGCAATCCATGCCGCCGATATGGCCGATCAGCAGATCCTGCGGATCGAGCGACTGGCGCCTGAGCTTGGCGTCGAAATTGGTGCCGCCGGTCTTGAAGCCGCCGGCCTGCAGCACCTGATAGTAGGCGAGAGCCATCTCCGGCACATTGTTGGGGAACTGGTCGGTGTCCCAGCCCGACTGGTAGTCGTTGCGGTTCATGTCGATCGAGCCGAAGATTCCCAGCGCATTGGCCAGCGCCAGTTCATGCTCGAACGAATGGCCGGCCAGGATGGCGTGGCCCTGCTCGATGTTGAGCTTGACCTCATTCTCCAGTCCGAAACGCTTGAGGAAGCCATAGACGGTGGCGACGTCGTAATCATACTGGTGCTTGGTTGGCTCCTGAGGCTTCGGCTCAATCAGGATGGTGCCTTCGAAGCCGATCCTGTGCTTGTAATCGACGACCAGATTGAGGAAACGGCCGGCCTGTTCCTGCTCGCGGGCAAGGTCGGTGTTGAGCAGCGTCTCATAGCCCTCGCGGCCGCCCCACAGCACGTAGTTCTCGCCGTTCAGACGCTTGGTGACGTCGATACAGTGTTTCACCGTCGCCGCCGAATAGGCAAAGACGTCCGGATCGGGATTGGTGGCGGCGCCCGACATGAAGCGGCGGTTGGAGAACAGGTTGGCCGTGCCCCACAACAGCTTGACGCCGGTCTGCTTCATCTTTTCCGAGAAATAATCGGCGATCTCGTCGAGCCGCGCCGCACTTTCGGAAAAGTCCCGGCCCTCCGGCCGCACGTCGGCATCGTGGAAGCAGAAATAAGGCGCGCCCAGCAACGAAAACATCTCGAAGGCGACGTCGGCCTTGAGCTTGGCCAACTCCATCGTGTCGGTGCTGCCGGCCTTCGGAAACCACGGCCGGTCAAATGTCTGGCCGCCGAACGGATCGCCGCCCGGCCAGGCAAAGGAATGCCAATAGGCGACGGCAAAGCGCAGATGGTCTTCGAGCCGCTTGCCGGCGACAATCTCGTCGGGATTGTAGAACCGGTAGGCCAGCGGATTGGTCGAATCCGGTCCCTCGTATTTGATCTGTTGGATGTCGCCGAAAAAACCGCTGCTCATGTTCTTTTCCTCTCGCATGGTTCGGCCTGATTACCTCAGGCGTAATTGGTTTCGCGCTGGCGCTGGTCGAAAAGGCTCATGTCAAAGCCACCCAACGAAGGAGACAGACCATGACCGACCTCAACACCATTGCCGAAAACTACATCGCCGCCTGGAACGAGAGCGACGCCGCACGCAGGAAAGCCTTGCTCGAGGCGACCTTCACCGAGGACGTCGGCTACCGCGATCCGATCATGCAGGGCGACGGCCATGACGGCATCGCTGCGCTGATCGAAGGCGTGCAGCAGCGCTTTGCCGGCTTCAGGTTCTCGCTGAAAGGCAAGCCGGACGGCTTCGCCGATACCATCCGTTTCTCCTGGAATCTCGGGCCGGAAGGCGTCGAGTCCGTCATCGAAGGCACCGATATCGGCGTCATCGAAAATGGCCGGCTGAAAAGCGTCACCGGCTTTCTCGACAAGGTGCCGGCACAGTGAGGCCTTCTCGGCAGGCCACGGCGAGGGTGGGAAACCGCTCACGCCGTGGCGCTCCTGATCGCCGGGTAAAGCTGGCGGTAGCGCTGATAGGCATCTGCATAGGCACCGCCGAGGGCGGCGACCGGCTCGACCGTGGCGTCCGTCGCCGGCGCCGTGCACACGGCGCGCGGATCGGCGCCGGTCGCCGCGATCAGGCCAAGCCGGGCGGCGCCAAAGGCGGCGCCGAAATCGCCGTCGGCTGGAATATCGACTGGCAGGCCAAGCGCTGTGGCGACGGCCTTCAGCCAGTAGCGCGAACGCGAGCCGCCGCCGATCGCCGTCACCCGGGTCAGCGTCGTGCCGGCTTTGGCCAGGGCTTCGAGGCTGTCGCGGAAGGCGAAGGCGACGCCTTCGAGCACGGCCTGGGTCAGCGCCGCGCGGCCGGACTCGTGGGCAAGCCCGGTAAAGGCGCCCCGAATGACGGAATCATTGTGAGGCGTCCGCTCGCCTGACAGGTACGGCAGGAAGGAGACACCGGTCGGCGCCTGCAGCGCATCGCCGAGTTCGGCGGTCAACTCGACGGCGCCTTTTCCCGCAATTGCCGACAGCCAGTTGAGTGAATCGGTTGCCGACAGGATGACGCCCATCTGGTGCCAGGTGCCGGGCAGTGCGTGGCAGAATGTGTGCACCGCACTTTCCGGATTGGGCAGATAGGACGCGTTGGCGGCAAAAAGCACGCCCGACGTGCCGAGCGAGACGAAAGCCTGGCCGGCGCCGACCGTGCCCATGCCGCAGGCCGAGGCCGCGTTGTCGCCGGCGCCGCCGGCGATCGGGATGCCCGTCTGCATGCCCCATTTCGCAGCCAGTTCGCCGCGCAAGGCACCGGCCTTGGCCGTGCCTTCGACCAATGACGGCATCTGCCTTTCATCGAGCGACGTCGCTGCGAGCAGTTCGGAGGACCAGTCGCGTTTGCCGACGTCGAGCCACGACGTGCCAGCCGAATCCGACATTTCCGAGATATGGTCGCCGGCGAGCCAGAGCCGCAAAAAGTCCTTCGGCAGCAGGACCTTTGCCACCTTGGCAAAAACAGCCGGTTCGTTGTTTTTCACCCAGGCGAGCTTTGGCGCGGTGAAGCCGGGAAAGACGATGTTGCCGGTCAGCTTGCGAAAGCGCGGGTCGGCATCGAGTGCAGCCGCCTCGGCGTGGCTGCGTGTGTCGTTCCACAGGATGCAGGGGCGCAGCACCTGGTCGGCGGCATCGAGCAGGGTGGCGCCATGCATATGGCCGGAAAGGCCGATGCCTTTCACCGCCGCGAGCTCCTTCGCATGCGTGGACCGCAGCTCGGCGATCGCCGCTTCGCAGGCGCGAATCCAGTCGGCCGGGTTCTGCTCGGACCAGCCGGGATGCGGGCGCGACACATCGAGCGGCGCATGGCCGGAACCGACGATGCCCTGACTTGCATCGATCAGCAGCGCCTTGACGCCCGACGTGCCGAGATCGAGGCCGAGATACATGCTTCCTCCCATGTCCGTCAGGCCTGGCGGCGACGGTCTTTGTTGCTCCCCAGCCCAGTCCTGCGACACGGACGGCGAAGATATCCCGGCAATCGTGCTGCCGGAAAAACGCTCCAGTCAACACGCGAAGATTTTTTCGACACTCGAAAAAATCTGGCCGGGGCAGTTTTTAAGGCAAGATTTGATCTTGGTCAATTCGCGGCGAGAGCGATTGCGCGCCGTGAAAACAGTGCCGACAACGGGCTGTCCGGCCGTGCCAGCGCGCGTTCCGCCGCCAGCGCCCTTGCCAGCGCGCCATCACCGGAACGCAATGCCGCCTCGATCAGCGTCAGGTCGATGACGTCGCGTTGGGCGTGGCTGCCGCCGAAGCGATGGGCGATCGCCCGGATCGGCCGGATCAGGCGTATCGTCCCGGCATAATTGCCCTCGCCGAATGCCTTGATGGCGAGCGTCAGGGGATGGCCGACATCCCGGGTGAAAGCGGCGTTGTCGTCTTTGCCGCGCATCGCCTCGCGCTGCGCCTCGAGCAAGCCGCTGGCCGGCGCGTCGAGGCCGGCACCGACAAACGCCATCATTGCGTGGGCATCGTTGAAGGCATAATGGCCGGCGCTGGCCTTGGGCAACCAGTTGGCGGCGAGCGCCGCCCAGCGGCTGCCGACATCGACGCCGCCGAGATGCAGCCGCCACAGGATCGCCGAGGCATCGACCATGTTGAGCGTCAGCGTCGAGCGCTCGCCATAGATCGGCCCGTCATAGAGCGCCAGCACCTCGTCGATTTCGCCGAGATCGTAGTGGAACAGCGCCAGGTGCCACCAATTGTGCACCTGCAGGAAACTTTCCCGCGTCCACGCTTCGGGATTGGCGCGCATCCACAGAATGCCGTCCTTTTGCCGGCTCTGCATCTCCATGACATGGGCCACCGCATGCTGGGCCCAGCCGTCGCGCGGCTGGAGATCGACCGCCGTACGGCCAAGTTTTTCGGCGCGCGCGTAATCGCCCATTTCCTCCAGGCCAAAGGCCTGCATACCGAGTATGGCGTGATAGCCCGGCATGCCGCTCTGCCAGGACGGCAGCGCGCGGCCGATGCGGTCGCGCAGCATGCGCGCGTTGCCGGTGAAGAAGTCGATCTGGTGCCCGGTCTGCAGCGCCAGCGCATCGAGCGGAAACTCGATGGCGATATCCTCCAGCACGCGGGCGGCCTCGTGCCAGCGTCCCTCCGCAAGGTGGCCAAGGGCGGCGACATGCGCCTGCTCACGTGTCGTCGCGGCAAGCGGCAGCGCCGCCTCGTGACATGCCTTGGCCACCGCCGTCGCCTCACGCTCGGTGGCGAGGCCAAAGAGATAACCCTTGAACACCTGCGCCATGACGAAGCCGGGATCGTCGGCGATTGCCCGGTCAATGGAGCCGACCGGATCGCCGATGAAGCACTGCAATTCGCGCACGGCCTGGCTGTAGGACGAAAACCCGGCCTCCGTCGCGCCAGACAGTGTCAGGCCGAATGCATCCCTGACCGCCATGGCGTGTCCTCAGTTGCCCGATCGCATCGCCACCGTGGCGATGCCTGCGCCGACCAGCAGCGTGCCGCCGGTGCGGTTGAAGATGCGGATCGCCTTTGGATTGCGCACGACGTTGCGCGCCCTTGCGGCGATCAGCGCATAACCGACGGCGTTGGCGAAGGCGAGCGTCAGGAAGGTCGTCTCGAAGATCAGCATCTGTGTCCAGAAATCCGCGTGCCGGTCGAGGAACTGCGGCAGGAAGGCGACGAAGAAGGTGATGCTTTTCGGATTGAGCGCAGTAACCAGCCAGGCATGCGCCGCCATTTTCGCCGATGACACCGCATCGGTGCGCGGTTCGGCCCGGAGCGCGCCGCCGGCGCGAAACAGCTTGATACCGAGATAGATCAGATAGCCGGCGCCGATCACCTTCAGCACCGCAAATACGGTGGCCGACGCCGCCAGCAGCGCGCCGATGCCCAGCATCGACAGTGTCATCGCGGTGAAGTCGCCGAGCGCCACGCCGACTGCCATCGGCAGCGCGGTGCGCCAGCCTTGGCCAAGTGCATAGGAAACCACCAGCAGGATGGTCGGGCCAGGAATGACCAGAAGGACCGCCGAGGCAGCGGCAAACGCGGCCCAGTTTTCGAAGGACATTTTCTTCTCCTTGAGCTCAAAGAAGAGGATAAATCCTTGACCTCGCGCAGATGTAAAGAGGCAAGAATCGAAAAAGCCCCTCGTTAACGCCAGGCGGCTGGCCTTCACGCTTTTTCAACCATGATTGGTGAAAATGCCTGCTATCCGGCCGGACCGTGTTTCCCGCCGACAGCGTAGGGTTTGGGTAAATGCGTGAGTTGCCGCACGGTCTGTCGCTGCCGCATAATGGCGACGCAATCGAAACCGAACTACAGCTTTCCCGCCGCACGGTGCTGTCCGGCGCCGGCGCGCTAGCGCTGCTCGGCGTCACAGGCTGCAGCCAGACGCTGGATCTGCCGTCGCTCCAGCTCGACGACGTCACCACCGGCTCGATCCGGCCCGTCCGTCCGAGCATCAGCGTCGACAAGAACATCACCAGCCCCGACGTGATGTACGCTTCGCTTACCGACGGTGGCTTCAACGTGCCGGAGGTGCCCTATCTCAAGATCAAGCCGGAGTTTCGCCGCCAGATCGTCGTCGATCCGACCGGCGAGCAGCCCGGCACCATCGTCGTTCACTCGCAGGAACGGCTGCTCTATCTGGTGCAGCCCGGCGGCGAGGCGATCCGTTACGGCGTCGGTATAGGCAAGGACGGATTCCGCTGGTCCGGCCGCGCCAACATCCAGTACGGCAAGGAATGGCCGGTCTGGACCCCGCCGCCCGAGATGATCGCCCGCAGGCCGGAACTAGTGAAGTGGCAAGGCGGACAGCCGGGCGGCCTCGACAATCCGCTCGGCGCGCGTGCCCTCTACATCTATCAGAACGGCAGCGACACCGGTTATCGCATCCACGGCTCGCCCGAATGGTGGAGCATCGGCCAGGCGATGTCGTCGGGCTGCGTGCGCCTGATCAACCAGGACATCATCGATCTCTACAGCCGCGTCTCCAAGAAAAACCCGGTCGTCGTCGTCTGAACGGCGGCTTCGCCTTCAGCGATCACTCTGCCGTTGCGCGATGCCGCAAGACAGGCGAAAGTGCCTGCGATTTCATCGCCCGGGAGACGTGAACAATGGCCGGAACTTTTGTCATCGCGCAAGGCGGCGGCCCGACCGCCGTCATCAACCAGACCGTGGTGGGTGCTGCGCTCGAAATCCGCAAGCGGCATCCCGGCGCCAAGGTGCTTGGTTCCATCCACGGCGTGCGCGGAATTCGTGACGGCAATTACGTCGATCTTTCCGCCATCCCCGAGGACCGCCTGCGGCTGATCGCGGCGACACCGAGCGCCGCGCTCGGTTCGACGCGCGACAAGCCGGATGCCGCCTATTGCGACCTCATCCTCAGCGGCTTGAAGAAAGCCGGCGCCGATGCCTTCATCTATATCGGCGGCAACGACACCTCGGGCACGCAGCAGATCCTCACCGACGCCGCCGGCGGCAAGATCGCCTTCGTTCACGCGCCGAAAACCATCGACAACGATCTCGAGGAGAACGACCATACGCCCGGCTTCATGTCGGCGGCCGAGTTCGTCGCCGGCGCGTTTCTTTCGGTCGATCTCGATTTCCGCGCTTTGCCGGGCATTTATGTCGGCATCGTCATGGGGCGGCATGCCGGTTTCCTGACGGCCGCATCCGCGGCCTGGCAGCTCGACCAGGACAGCGGCCCGCATCTCGTCTACGTGCCGGAGCGGCCGTTCTCGGCGGCCGGTTTCATCGACGACGTGCGCGCCACGCTCGACCGCCACAAGCGCTGCATCGTTGCCGTCTCCGAAGGCGTCAGCACCGCCGACGGCAAGGCGCTGGTCGAAAGCCTGGTGCCGCCGGAAAGGCTGGAGCGCGACCAGCACGGCAACGTCAAGCTGTCGGGCAGCGACCTGCCGGCAGCCTTGGAGCGCGCGCTCGCCGAAGGATTGCCGGGCAAGCGGGCGCGCGTCGATGCGCTCGGCTATATGCCGCGCGGCTATGTCGGCGCCATCAGCGCGGTGGACGCGCAGGAGGCCTTCGATGCCGGTGCCTTCGCCGTCACCGTGGCCGACGAGGGCGGCGGTTCGGTGGCGCTGCAATATGACGGCAAAAAAACCGTACTGAAGAAGGTGCCGCTGAAGAACGTCGCCGGCAAGACGCGCCATATGCCGGATGATTTCATGCTGCCCGACGTCAACCGGCTGTCCGATGCGGGCATGGCCTATCTGAAGCGGCTGGTTCCGCGAAAGTACAAGGTCGGCAAGCCGTTCGTCTGATGCCGGCCTTGATCTGATGGACAGCTGGTTCAGCAAAACCATCGTCGACGCCAAGACGATGATGCTGACCGAGCCCTTCGTGCATGATTTCATGCGCGCCAACATCTGGCATGTGCGCGGCCGCGATGTCGACCTGCTGGTCGACACCGGCATGGGGATCTGCCCGCTGGCGCCGCAGATCGACACGCCGGCCGGCAAGCCGCTGCTCGTCGTCGCCACGCATATCCATCTCGATCATGTCGGCTCGCTGCACGAGTTTCCGTTGCGGGCAGGTCCGCGCCACAGCGCCACGCAGTTCGACAGCATGGACGAAGCGGTGACCTACGCCTACATGTTCCATGATCTGGAAGGCGCCGTCTCCAGACTGCCGGCAAAGGGCTGGAAAGCGGCCGATTACAGGATTCCACCGGCGCCGCTGGACCGGACCCTGGACGAGGGCGATAGGATCGACCTCGGCGACCGGCAATTCCGCGTCCTGCACCTGCCCGGCCACTCTCCGGATTCGATCGCGCTGTTCGATGAGGCAGACGGCCTGTTCTTCGCCGGCGACGCCATCTATGACGCCACACTGATCGACGACCTGCCGGATTCCGATCGTGCCGCCTACCGCCGCACCATGCAGCGACTGCTCGACCTGCCGATCCGGATCGGTCATGGCGGCCATGGACCGAGCTTCGACGGCAGGCGGATGCGCGAGATCGCCTCGGCGTATCTCAGGCGAACGGACGGGACAGCGGCATAGAAGCCTTGGCGGGGCAGTGAGGGGGGCCTGAAGCTATTTGGCTTGGGTAACTATTTTGTTCTTGCTTTGTGCCGGCAGCTATGCTAGTAATTTGGGTATGGTGCTGATTTGCCCCAACGACCCGCCGCAAGGCGGGTTTTTGTTTTCGGGTTTCGGCGCCAGCCCGGCACGGCGGTTGCCAGCCGAAAATTAAATCTTCGTAACATTATCTGGAAACCATGATCGGCGCCCTAGATGCGGGGCTGTCGATCCGGTCGGCTGCCTGACAGGCGAGACAGGCAAGGCCGACGACCGACGCGCCGATGAATTGTTCCGGTGACGGAACGTTAGGGCGCTTCACCAATCTCTCGCCCGGACAACGGCCATGTCACCAATTCAGACCCTTCGCAGACATCGCGTCGCCGCTCTGCTGGGCGCAGCGTTGATCGTCAGCCCTTTCGCCCTGCCTCTCGCTCCCAGGCTGAATGATGTCCTGGCGGCAACGGTCACCCCTCCCGTCACCGGCATGACGGCGCCGAGCGGCTCGTTCGCGCCGGTCGTGGCGGCCGATAAGCCGGCGGTGGTGACAATCACGACGGTCATGAAAGTACAACAGCCCGACACCATGAGCGACGCCTCTCCCTTTGGCGGAACCTCCCCTTTCGACGACTATTTCCGCCATTTCTTCGGTGACCAGGGATTGCCCGCTCCCAAAACACCGCCGGAACAGGCGCCGCGCACCGAGGCGCTCGGTTCAGGCTTCATCGTCGCCAGCGACGGCACCATCGTCACCAACAATCACGTTGTCGATGGCGCCCAATCGATCAAGGTGACGCTCGACGACGGCACCGAGCTTCCCGCCAAATTGATCGGCCATGACGCCAAGAACGATCTTGCCGTGCTCAAGGTCAAAGCCGGCAAGCCCTTGCCGACCGTCAGATGGGGTGATTCCGACAAGCTCATGCCGGGTGACCAGGTGCTCGCCTTCGGCAATCCGTTCGGCCTTGGCACCACGGTCACGGCCGGCATCGTCTCGGCGCGCGGCCGCGACCTGCACAGCGGGCCGTTTGACGACTTCATCCAGATCGACGCACCGATCAACCGGGGCAATTCCGGCGGCCCGCTGACGGATGTGAACGGCAATGTCGTCGGCATCAACACGGCGATCTTTTCGCCGAATGGCGGCAGCGTCGGCGTCGGCTTCGCCATCCCCTCGGACCAGGCGCAAAAGGTCGTCGCCAAGCTGATGAAGGGCGGCTCCATCCAGTACGGCTACCTCGGCGTCCAGATCCAGCCGGTGACGCCTGATATGGCGACCGCCATCGGCCTCGATCACCCCGCCGGCGTGCTCGTCGCGCAGGTCAGCGACGGATCGCCGGCCGCCAAGGCCGGCATCGAGACCGGCGACGTCATCACCAGCTTCGCCGATCGCGACATAAAGGACCCAAGGGACCTGTCGCGCGCCGTCGCCGACGTTGCGCCCGGCACAAGGGAAACCCTCAATGTCTGGCGCAAGGGCCAAAGCCTGCAGATCTCGGTCGAGATCGGGCGCAACGAAGACGACATGGCAACGGGATCGGTGACCGGCGATCAAGGTCAGCCGTCGACGGAGCAGGGCCTCCGTGCACCGGCGCTCGGTCTCCGCCTGATGGATGTCACCCCGGATGTACGCCAGGCAATGAACCTGGCAGGCAACCAGCACGGCGCACTGGTCGAGCGCGTCGACCCGAACAAGGCGGCATCGGCTTCCGGCATCCAGCCCGGCGATATCATCGTCGCCGTCGACCAGCATCCGGTGAGAAGCGCCAGGCAGGCTAACCAGGCGATCGTGCAGGCTGCCAAATCCGGCAAGAAATCGGTGCTGCTGCTTGTCCAGCGCGGCGACGCCCAGATGTTTGTCGCCGTCCCCTTCGCCAGTGGCTGAGGCAGGCGCCGCGCTGCCAAGATCGATGGAGGGGCATTGCCGGCCGAGCCAAGATTTCGGTTGCCCGCGCGCGCGTCTTCGAGAAAACTGACAAAGGTCGATTGGACCTTGCGCAAACGGATATTCTTGATGGCTACCCGAGGCTTCTCTTCCGGACGAAAGCCGCCGACGGATACGGGTGCACGTATCCCGCCGGGGCAATATCTCGAGCACGGTTTCCCGGTCCTGTCGGCCGGCCCGACGCCGCATGTGCGCACCGAGGATTGGTCGTTCACGCTTAAGCACGGGCCGCGGCCGATCAAGAAGTGGAACTGGGCCGAGTTCAACGCGCTGCCCCTGACCAAGATGACGCGCGACATCCATTGCGTCACCGCATGGACCAAGTTCGACACGGCGTGGCAGGGCGTGCTGGTCGACGACATCCTTGCCGACGCCGGCATCGAGCCGCCCACCGCCTTCACGCTGGCGTTGGGTTTCGACGGCTATTCCACCAACGTGCCGACGAAGGATCTCACCGGCGGCAAGGCGATGGTGGCGCTGCTTTACGAGGGCAAGCCGATCACCCCCGACCATGGCGGCCCGGCGCGGCTGCTCGTTCCGCATCTCTATTTCTGGAAATCGGCCAAATGGCTGAACGGGCTGCAGTTCACCGAGCGTGACGAGCCGGGTTTCTGGGAGTTGCGAGGCTATCATATCTATGGCGACCCGTGGCGCGAGCAGCGCTACACGAACGATCCATGAGCGACGCACCGGCGGCGCAGTCGCCCTGGCAGATAGTGACCATCACCCGCATCCAAAAGCGCACGCCGCGCGTCACCAGCTTTTTCCTGCAGCCGTCGCGGCCCTTCGCCTACCGTGCCGGACAGCATGTAGATGTCAGGCTGACGGCGCCTGACGGTTATCAGGCGCGGCGCTCCTACTCCATCGCCTCGGCACCGGAGACCGGCGAGACCATCGAGCTGGCGATTGAAAAACTCGAGGACGGGGAGGTCTCGCCGTTCTTTCACGAGATCGCGGCGGTGGGCGACGAGTTCGAATTGCGCGGGCCGCTCGGCGGCCATTTCGTCTGGTCCGACGGCGATGGCGGACCGCTCCTGCTCGTCGGCGGTGGGTCGGGCGTGGTGCCGTTGATGTCGATGGTCCGTCACCGGGCGATGCGGGGGTCGCTGGTTGCCGCCGCCCTGGTGGTTTCGGCGCGGGTCTGGGACGAGGTGATCTTTCGCGATGAGCTGATCGACCTCGCCGAGCGCCGGGATGGCTTCGACCTGGTGCTGACGCTGACGCGCGAGCCGGCCCGCCGTCCGGCGGATTATGCGCGGGCGGGTCGACGCCGCGATGATGGTGCAAGCCATGACCAGGTTGCCCGCGCCGCCGAAGCTGGCCTTTGTCTGCGGCTCGAACGCATTCGTGACGGCCGCCGCCGAGGCACTGATCGATGCCGGGGTGCCTGCGGCTCTCATCCGCACCGAACGCTACGGGGTCTGACCCGGTTCTGCTTGCCCGGTTGCTGCCTTTGCCGGCCGGCCTAAACGGGCCGAAAACCGGCAGAACGGCGAGGCCGCGCTTGGCTGAAATGGTTAACGATTCGACAAACAACCCCGGCTGCGACTTTTATCGGTTTAAAAAATCGAACCGAACGGTTCGTTTCTGTTGACAATGCGTGCAGGACGCTGTGAACGCTGCCTTCCAACTCCCCTTGCAGTCAGACCGAGGCGATGGGCTATCTTGTTGACATTAAACGGTAAAAATGTGGCGGAGGGAGTCCGTGGCACAATTTCAAGGTGTAGATTCTTGGTCCACACCAAACAACTTCGTGATTGGAAACTGGCCATTGGCTTTCCCACATCGGGGCGGTCCGAACGACGCGAACTCCTCCCAAGACACGCCGCTAGACGGACTGAGACTAAGATACTGGAGTACTAAAAATGAAAAAGATCGCTCTTGCCGCCGTCGCCGTTTTGGCCATCACCGGCAGCGCCTTCGCCGGCAGCGACAATTATGGTTCCAATGGTGCGAACCAGCCTGCCGCCTCGGGCGACAGCTCGTACACGGCTTCCATTCAGAAGCCGGCTGATGCTGACAAGCAGCCTGTCCAGGGCGCCGACCGGAACCTCTTCGGCAACAACTAACAGCCGATCCCAGCATCAGGGCGGCGGGCATATCCGCCGCCCGGGATCTGAAAAAATTCAGGAGTATTGAAATGAAAAAGATCTTTCTTGCCGCCGTCGCCGTTTTGGCCATCACCGGCAGCGCTTTCGCCGGCAGCGACAATTATGGTTCCAACGGAGCCAACCA
Organism: Mesorhizobium sp. M0208; assembly: GCF_040322015.1. NCBI lineage: Bacteria > Pseudomonadati > Pseudomonadota > Alphaproteobacteria > Hyphomicrobiales > Phyllobacteriaceae > Mesorhizobium > Mesorhizobium sp. M0208. The sequence continues at coordinate 330,980 of NZ_JAMYSP010000001.1, forward strand.
GCCGGCTGTCGCGGTCGACAGCTCGTACACGGCCTCCCTCAAGAAGTCGGATCAGGCTGAAAAGCAGCCGGTCGGCCAGGGCGCCGATCGCAACCTCTTCGGCAACAACTAACAGCCGATCCCACCATCAAGGCGGGCGGGCATGCCCGCCGCTTTGATCCGAAATCCAGGAGTATCCAAATGAAAAAGATTGTTCTTACTGCCGCCGCTCTCTTGATTGCCGCCGGCGGCGCCTATGCCCAAAACGACAATGTTGGCGGGAGCGACATCAATAAGCAGTCGACCGTCAATGTCGACAAGACGCAGACGTATTCGGTGCGTGACAGCAACTCGCCGATCTACAAGTTGCTGAATTCGTCTGGCGATGTGCCCAAGTCCGCGCCTCAGGGCGCCGACCGCAACCTCTTCGGCAACAACTAACAGCCGAACCGGAATTCCAGATAAGAGCGGCGGGCCCAGCCCGCCGCTGTTGTCTTTTGCGTGGCGGAAAAACGCCTGCCTCAAGCCGCCTTTGCTTCTGCTTCATGGAGCGCGAAGGAGTGTCCGTCCGCGTCGAAAATATGCAGGTCGCCGGCATCCGCCGTCAGCCGCATCGACGCCCCGCGCTTGACCTCGACATTGCCCGGCAGCTTGGTCACCAGCGGCAGGTCGGCGCGGCCGATGTCGACATAGACGAGTTGGACCTCGCCGAGTTGCTCGACATAGTCGACCGTCCCTTCGAACAAATAGTCGGCGCCGGCTGCGATCATCAGATCCTCCGGCCGCACCCCGAAGCTCACCGCAGCGCCTTTCGCCGAGGCAGGCGTTGCGATCGGCACCGTTGCCTTGCGGCCGCCGACATGGCTGACGACCGTCGGGTTGCCGGTCCTGTCGATCGTCGCCGGCAGGATGTTCATCGCCGGCGAGCCGATGAACTGGGCGACGAACAGGTTGCCGGGCCGCTTGTAGAGCTCCATCGGCGTGCCGACCTGTTCGATATGGCCTTCCTTCAGCACCACGATGCGGTCGGCCAGCGTCATGGCCTCGACCTGGTCGTGGGTGACATAGATCATCGTTGTGGCCGGCATCGATTCCTTGAGCTTGGCGATCTCGATGCGAGTGGCGACGCGCAGCGCCGCATCGAGGTTGGATAGCGGCTCGTCGAACAAGAAGACCTTGGGATTGCGCACGATGGCGCGGCCGATGGCGACACGCTGGCGCTGGCCGCCCGACATCGCCTTGGGCAGGCGGTCGAGATATTTGGTCAGCTGCAGGATCTCGGCCGCCTGGCGCACCCGCTTGTCGATCTCGGCCTTGCTTTCCTTGCCGATCTTCATCGAGAACGCCATGTTGTCGTAGACGGTCATGTGCGGATAGAGCGCATAGGACTGGAACACCATCGCGATGCCGCGCTTTGACGGCGGCACGTCGTTGACAATCTCGCCGTCGATCTTGAGCTCGCCCGAGGTGATCTCCTCCAGCCCGGCGATGCAGCGCAGCAAGGTGGACTTGCCGCAACCAGACGGACCGACGAAGACGATGAATTCGCCCGACTTTATGTCGAGGTCGACGCCGTGCAGAATGTTGAGATTGCCATATGATTTCCTCACTTGCCTTAGCGTGACATCGGCCATGGTACTCTCCAGTTCTTCCTTGAATTCAGTCGATACGCCCGAACCAGGCGCCGTAGCCGCCGAGGCGGATAGTGCCGGCGCCAGTCTGTCCCGAAAACCCGTGTCCCGGCAAGGGCTGCAGTGAGCGGCCGTCAAGATCGACCTCGGCCGGCTTTGCGCCGAGATTGAAGGCGCAGACGATCTGCTCGTTGCCTTCGCGGCGTGTGAAGGCGACGGTGTCGCCCTCGCTTTCGATGAACTCGATATCGCCCTTGGCCAGTGCCGGATGAGCACGGCGGAAAGCCAGGAAGCGCCGGTAGTGCTCGAGCAGCGAGCCGTCGTCGCCCTGCTGCACATTGACCGCTTGCGTAAGATGCTTGGCCGGCACCGGCAGCCAGGGCTTTGCCGTCGAGAAGCCGCCATTGCGGGCAGCGCCGTCCCAAACCATTGGCGTGCGGCAGCCGTCGCGGCCCTTGAATTCCGGCCAGAAGCGGATGCCGTATGGGTCCTGCAGATCCTCGAAGCTGAGTTCGGCCTCGCTGAGCCCGAGCTCCTCGCCCTGATAGATGCAGACCGAGCCGCGCAACGACATCAGCAGCGCCGAGATGACCTTGAGGTACGCGGTCGGGTCCGGCTCGCCGGCTGCCCAGCGCGAGGCAGGGCGCATCACGTCATGGTTGGAGAAGGCCCAGCACGACCAGCCGTCGCTGGCCACCTTGCCGAAGGTTTCCAGCACCGAGCGCACCTTTGCCGCGCTCATCTTCTCCGGCGCCAGGAAGTCGAAGGAGTAACACATATGGACGCGCCTGCCGCCGGCCGTATAGGCCGCCACGACTTCCAGTCCACGCTGCGAATCGCCGACTTCGCCAACCGCGGCCGTCGCCGGATATTCGTCGAGCAAGGCGCGGAAGCGTTCGAGGAAGCCCAGGTTTTCAGGCCGGCTCTTGTCGTAGAGATGGTCCTGGTAGTTGTAGGGGTTGACGGCCGGCGCCGTCTGGTCGTTGCGCTGCTCGGGCGGCAGCGGCGGATTGTCTTCCAGGCCTTGGCTGTGGAAGTAGAAATTGATGGTATCGAGGCGGAAACCATCGACGCCGCGCTCCAGCCAGAAGCGGGTGACATCGAGCAGCGCGTCCTGGACCGCGCGGCTGTGGAAATTGAGGTCGGGCTGCTCGGCCAGGAAATTATGCAGGTAATATTGCTGGCGGCTGGTGTCCCACTGCCAGGCCGAGCCGCCGAAGATCGACAGCCAGTTGTTGGGCGGCGTGCCGTCCGGCTTGGCGTCCGCCCAGACATACCAGTCGGCTTTTGGATTGCTGCGGCTCGAGCGGCTCTCCTTGAACCAGGGATGGACGTCGGCAGTATGCGAGAGCACCTCGTCGATCATCACCTTGAGGCCAAGCCGGTGCGCCTCGGCGGTCAGCGCGTCGAAGTCCGCCAGCGTGCCGAACATCGGATCGACATCGCAATAATCCGACACGTCGTAGCCAAAGTCCTTCATCGGCGATTTGAAGAACGGCGAGATCCAGATGGCGTCGACGCCGAGCGAGGCGATATAGGGCAGCCGGCCGATAATGCCCCTGAGGTCGCCGATGCCGTCGCCGTTCGAATCCTGGTAGCTGCGCGGGTAAATCTGGTAGATCACGGCGCCTCGCCACCAGTCGCGATCGATAGCGAGATCGGGCTTCGGGGTGGCCTTCAAAGCGGATTGCATGATCTCAACCTCCTTTCACCGAGCCGGCAAGCAGCCCGCGGACGAAATAGCGCTGCAGCGAGAAGAACACGATCAGCGGCACGATGATGGTAACGAAGGCCGATGTCGTCAGGATCTCCCAGTCGCCGCCGCGTGAGCCGAGCAACGCATTGAGCTTGGCGGTCAGCACGATCTGGTCGCCCTCGGTACCAAGGAAAACCATCGCCACCAGCAGATCGTTCCACACCCAGAGAAACTGGAAGATGGCGAACGAGGCCAGCACCGGGAACGACAAGGGCAGCACGATCTTGACGAAGATCTCGAAATCGCTAGCGCCGTCGATGCGCGCCGACTCCATGATCTCGCGTGGCAGGCCGGCGATATAGCTCCTCAACAGATAGATGGCGAAAGGCAGACCGAAGCCGGTATGCGCCAGCCAGATGCCGAGATAGGTCTTCGACGGCACGCCGAAGAAGCTGCCGACGCCATTATAGAGCTTCAACAGCGGGATCAGCGACATCTGCAGCGGCACGACCAGGAGGCCGATGATGACGGCGATGAGCAGAGCCCGGCCAGGAAAGCGCATCCAGGCCAAAGCGTAAGCGGCGAACGCGGCGATCAGGATTGGAATGACAGTCGCCGGAATGGTGACGGTCAGCGAGTTCATGAAGGAGCGGCCGATGCCTTCCGAAAACAGTACCGTGTCGTAATTGTCGGTGGTGAATTTCGGCGGCGCCGAGGAGGCGTAATAGACGCGCTGGCCGCGTTCGCTTTCAAAAGCCTTCGGCGAGGTCATGACGAAACTGCCGTCGGCATTGAGCTGCAGGGTCACGCCGTCGCCGAGATCGGCTGTCGTGCCGGCGGGATATTGCGTCGGCGCTGCCGACTTGACGCCGAAGGCGCTGATGTTGCGGGCACGGCCGTCGCCGAAGATGTTGCCTTGCAGGACGAACTTGCCGTCCTTCTCGACCTGCGCCGACGCGGGCGGCAGCCGTCCGGCTTCCGTCTGGCTGGAACTGGTGAACGAGTTCCACCAGCCCGAAGCGATGATCTGGTCCTTGTCGCGCAGCGACGAGACCAGAATGCCGAGCGTCGGGATCGTCCAGATCGCAACGAAGATGAAAACGGCGATATGCACGCCGAAACGGCTGACAAAGGACTTTCCGGTCGAGACAGTCATCTCAATGTCCTTCCGTCTCTTTGTTCGCCTGGCGGATGTTCCAGACCATGATCGGAATGACCGCTATCATGATGATGATGGCGATGGTGGCGCCGCGGCCGAAATCGCCGCCGCCGCGGAACATCCAGTCGAACATCAGATTGGCCAGCACCTGGCTGTTCCACTGGCCGTTGGTCATGGTCAGCACGATGTCGAAAACCTTCAGCACCAGGATGGTGATGGTGGTCCAGACGACGGCGATGGTACCCCAGATCTGCGGCACCATGATCTTCCAGAAGATCTGGAAAGGGTTGGCGCCGTCGATGACGGCGGCTTCCAGCGTCTCTTCCGGAATGCCGCGCAAGGCCGACGACAGGATGACCATGGCAAAGCCGGTCTGGATCCAGATCAGGATGACCATCAGGAAGAAGTTGTTCCAGAACGGCAGCGATATCCAGACCTGCGGCTGGCCGCCGAAATACTGGATGATGGCGTTGAGCAGGCCGATCTGTGTCTGGCCCTCGCCGCGATATTCGTAGATGAATTTCCAGATGACGCTGGCGCCGACGAAGGAGATGGCGAGCGGCAGGAAGATCAGGCTCTTGGCGATGGTGCCCCACCAGATCTTGTCGGTGAGCACGGCGATGATCAGCCCGAGGAAGGTGCAGGCGGCTGGCACCACCGCCAGCCACATGATGTTGTTGAGGATCGAATTGCGGAACTCGCGGTCGCCGAACGCCCATTGATAGTTGGCCAAGCCGACGAAATGGGCGCCGCCGCGATCGAGGAACGACAGCCTCAGCGTCTCCACCACCGGGTAGATCAGGTAGATGGTGAGGATGATCATCGCCGGGCCGACGAACAGCCAGGGCCGGATCACCCCCTGCCGGCGCAGATTGTTGATCGCCGCCTTGCCGGAAACGCCGCGTGCCGGAAAGATCGTGTCGAGTGCCTTGTTGGCACCCCAGAAATAGGCGACGCAGCCGCCCACGCCGATGATGATGACGAATATCGCCGAAAAAATCTGAGCCGCCATGGGTCCCTCCCCCTGCGCACGGATCCGCCAGTCGAGAATGGCTTTGGCGACGGGATCATGCGCCGATTCAGTTGTCTGGAGCGCGACCAGCCGAAAAGCAGGTCACTGGGCGCGCGTCATGCCGGAATGCGTCGTGCTCACGACAATCGACGCGACGCCAGGCACCGAAGAAGGTCCGGGCCGTTTGAGGCCCGGACCGCATCACATGGGACTCGAGCCGGCCGCTTACTTGATCGCGTCCCAGCTTTTCTGGATGTCGGTGGCGACGTCCTGGGCGGACTTGCCACCGACCAGGTCGATCATGCCGGTCCAGAACGCGCCGGCGCCGATCTTGCCCGGCATCAGGTCGGACCCATCGAAGCGGAAGGTCGAGGCGTTGGCCAGGATCTCGCCCTGCTTCTTCAGCGCGTCGCTGGCATAGGCGTCCTTGTTGACCGACTTGAACGGCGTCACGAAGCCGCCCTGTGCCATCCAGATCTCATGAGCGAGCGGCAGCTTCAGGAATTCGATGAACGCGCGGGCACTCTTGCTATCTTTGGTGATCATGGCCAGCGTGCCGGCGCCGAGCACCGGAGTGCCGAGCTCGGGCTTGGAGGCGTAGGGCGGGTAATAGAAGAAGTCGGCATCCTCGCCGATCTTGGTGCCTTGCGGGAAGAAGGTCGGGATGAACGATGCCTGGTGGTGCAGATAGCATTTCGGCGGCACCGAGAAGAGGCCCTTCGGGCTGTCGCGGAAATCGGTCGCCGCAACCGCCTTGGCGCCGCCCTCGACCATCTTGTCGTCGGTCGCGATCTTGCCGAAAATGTCGATGGCGTTGACCACGGCCGGATCGTTGAACGGAATTTCGTTCTTTACCCATTTGTCGTAGATCTCGGGCGTCTGGGTGCGCAGCATGATGTCTTCGACCCAGTCGGTCGCCGGCCAGCCGGTGGCGCCGCCCGAACCAAGCCCGATGCACCATGGCGTGCCGCCGTCGGCGATGATCTTCTTTTCGAGCTCGGCAAGCTCTTCCTGCGTCTTCGGCACCTTGTAGCCGGCTTCCTCGAAATTGTCCGGCGAGTACCAGACCAGCGATTTCACGTCGGCCTTATAAGGAAAGGCGAAGAAGCCGGGCTTGCCGTCCTTGTCCTTGAAGGTGCCGAGGTCGACCCAGGATTGGCCCGCGCCGTAATTGTCCTTGACCCAGTTGGCCGTGTCGTCGCCGAGCGGCGTCAATAGGCCTTTCGATGCCAGATCCTGGATCAGGCCCGGCTGCGGCAGCACGGCGATGTTGGGCGGGCTGCCAGCCTGCGTGTCGATGACGATCTGCTGCTCGTAATTCTCCGACGAGGAATACTTGATCTCGGCGCCGGTGGCTTCGGAGAAGTAATCGAGAACGGTGCGGATAAGCCCTTCGTCCTCGCCGCGCCACGGCCCGAAGATCGTCAGTGTCTCGCCCTTGAGGTCGACCTTCTTGAGCTCTTCGTAGTTGGCCCAGTTGAAACGGGGATCTTCGCCCGGCTTGAACTTCAGTTCGGCTTGCGCGGGCATGGCCAGGGCGAGCGTGGCAAACGCAGCGCCCAGCAGAAGCATTTTTTTCATCGGTATTCCCTCCCAGTGGTGACAAACACCGAACGAAACCTCCATTCCGTCCGCCGGCGCCGCAGGACTGTGACTCAGTCGGAAAGGAACTGCAACCTTTCGTGGAGTCTTCCAAAGCGCTTTGGTCATTTTTGATCTCGCCACTGAATTGATCGCGAGTCAAGAGGAAGCCAGGCTAATCGATTTAATTTCTCCGGCCGGGTGCCGGCAAAAGTGCGCTGCAGCACAGTTTTCTGGCGGTGCAGCAGCAAATTCGGCTTCAAACCGGTCCGAACCGTGCGTATGGTCACTGCGCTCGGCAACACGGCCAGATCGTTTCAGATTAAAAGCGCTTTGAGGTTTGGAGGCCTCCGGTGAACCTCAAGCAGCTCTCCCACATGCTAGCGCTTTCGCAGACCACGGTGAGCCGCGCATTGAACGGCTACCCGGAAGTCAACGAGGAAACGCGCCGGCGGGTGGTCGATGCCGCCAAGCGTCATGGCTATCGCCCCAATCCGAGCGCCCGCCGGCTGGCGACCGGCAAGACCGGCATGATCGGCTATGTGCTGCCGACGGGAACGACCGTTGATATCGACCCGCATTTCGTCGAGTTCCTGTCCGGCCTCGGCGACTATGCGCGTTCGCACGAGCTCGACCTGGTGCTGTCACCGGCCGATGCCGACGACCAGGAGACGACCTACCGCCGCATTGTTGCCAACCGGCAGGTCGACGCGGTCTATATCTCCTCGCCGAGGCCGGCCGACCGCCGGGTGGCGCTGGTCAATACGCTCGGCATTCCCTTCATCGTCCACGGCCGCAGCGAAGGCTTCGATTTCGACTATCCCTTCACCGACATCGACAATGAAGGCGCCTTCCACGAGGCGGCGCGGCTTCTCGTCCAGCTCGGTCACAGGCGTCTGGCGCTTATCAATGGCGACGATCGCGAGACCTTCGCCATACATCGCGAGCGCGGCGTGCGGCGCGCGCTTGCGGCAAGCGGCCTGGTGCTTCGTGATCAGCATGTCTGTTCCCTGACAATGACCGAGGAGAACGGTTATCGCGCCGCCAGGCGTCTGCTGGAACAAAGCGACGCGCCGACGGCGATCGCCTGCTCCAGCCTGATCATGGCGCTCGGCGTGGTGCGCGCGGTGCGCGATCTCGGCCTGACCATTCCGGGCGACCTGTCGCTGATCGCCCATGACGACGTCTTTCCCTGGCTGAAGCCGGAAAATTTTTCGGTGCCGCTGTCGACGACGCGTTCATCGATCCGCCTGGCCGGCGCACGCATCGCCGAACGGCTGGCGGCGCGGATTTCCGGCTTGGAGGAGGGCGCTCGCGGCGAGGTCTGGCCGGTCGACCTGGTGGTCAGGGGATCGGTCGCCGGCGCACCGGCCTAGGGATCAAAACTCAATTACCCTGAGCGACCGAGTTCGAGCCCATATCGGTCATTTGAGGTAACCGGCCGATTGAGTTTTGCCCCCAATATCTGATGCCCAACATTATGCAGCGGCTTCGGGAGAACGGCATGACGCCGACCGGGCGGCCATCCGGAATGCCGAAGCGCACCAGCGTGTTGCCGAGCAGCCGCCTTGGCGCAGTCGGCGTCGGCAGCACGTCCCCGGTTCAGGCAGTCGATCTCCGCCTGGGTGAGGTTAGGATCGTTGGTTTGTGCGACGGCAGACGTGGCGAAGATTGTAATCGTCGCCGTCAATCGAACGACCGCCTTAGCCGCCATCAGCCGGTTTCCTTCCCTCCAGGGCAGCTTCGGTGAAAGGCTGGGCGGCAATAAGGCCAAGCAGTTTCTGATAGTCGGCGGCGGTTTTGGCCGGAACGCCGAGCCGGAAAACGCCGTCGGCGGTGGGCCCGCCGGCGATCGTCAACTGGTTCTTGTCGAGAAAAGCGACGATGTCGGACAGCTTCGCATCCGGTTTGAACTTCACAAGGGCAAACGGCATTTTGGCCAGATCGTCGTCCGATCCGGCAATCTCGAAATCGCCATCTCTGTTGCCGGTCTGCACAAAGGATTGCGTGACGACCAGGGCCAGCAGCACCGCGGCCGCGGCCCAGGCAATGCCGGCGGGCGCCGCCATGAAGCGGCTCCAGGCCTGCGCCAGCCAGGACGATGCCGCCGGCCCGCGGGCGGGGCCGGCCTCGGCATCGAGCGCCTTGGCAAAGCGGCTGAGCGCATCGGCAGGCGGGCGGATTGCCTCGTTTGCGGCAGCGGTGCCGGAGAATTCGGCCTCGGCCTCGCCTAGTGCGGCCATCGCCGCCGGATCGCTTGCCAGCCATTCCTCGATGGCTTCGAGCTCGGTGCCCTCCAGCGAGCCGTTCAGATAAAACGGCAGCAGCATTTCCATTTCGTCGCGGCGCGACATCTTTTCAGCGGCGCTCATGGCCACCCCCTGTCGTAACCGGCGGCCTTGAGGGCTTCGCCGAGTTTCTTGCGGGCGAAGAACATCCTGGTCTTGACCTGGCGACCGGGATGCCGAGTACCTCGCCGATCTCGCTCACCGATTGCCCGTGATAATAGGCAAGGTCGATCACCGTACGGTGCTCTTCCGGTATGGCATCGATGAAGCGTCGCAAGGCAGCGGCCTTGTCTTCTTTCATCGTCACGATTTCCGGCGTGTCGGCACCGTCGGCGATATCGTCGGCCATCAGTTCCGATCCCGTCTGGCGTGCGGCGAAGCGGTAGACGCGCGCGTGGTGGCGCATGAACAGGAGCCGCACGGCGGCACGGTCGCCCTTCGCGACGCGCTCGACGAGCGCGCGATCGGTCTCCGCGGCAGTCATCGCCGGTCGAGCCGCCTGGCTCCTGCCTGCTCTGTCGCTGATCGGCCCAAAAAGGTTCACCGCATCCGCCGGTATATTTGCGGAGGCTAACTGAAGAGCGGGAGCGTCGCCAGAGGGAGAAGAGGGCGCGCGCTCAACTCAGGAACGGCTTTGCCTTCATGGTGACCGGCACCGGCACGCCGAGGCGCGCAAGCACTGTCGGCGCGAGCTGCAGCTGATCGAGCAGCGTATTGGCCTCCGGGCCCTCGCCCGATCCGAAGTAATAAAGTGCGAAATCCTGCATCTCTTCGTCGTGGCCACCGTGATGGCCGCGATCGGTCTGGCCATGATCGGCTGTGACGATCACCTCGTAGCCGGCCTCCCGCCAGCGCGGCAGGAAGCCGGCGAGCATGGCGTCTATTGCATAGACGGCATGATCCATCTCGCGGCAGTCATGGCCGAACCGGTGGCCCATCGAGTCCAGCGTGCAGCTGTGCAGGATGCCGTAGTCGATGCCGTAGCGCCTGGTCAGCAGGGTCAACGTCGCGAACAGGTCGACGTCGCTCGGCGTCATCTGGTTGCTGGCGTTGTAGCCGGTCATGGTGTGGAACCGGCCATGGCTGATCGGCCTGCCCGGCTGGTCGAACTCTATGTCCTCAACCAGGTCGAACGGATAGGCTCGGAAGAATTCGGACCAGTAGGAATGGGTGACCGCACCCGTCTTGCCGCCGGCCCTACTGACTTCGGAAAAAATGTCCGGCTGTTCGACGCGAAACCGGTTCTCGTTGGACAGGATGCCGTGCACTTGAGGCGGCACGCCGGTGTGGATCGAGGCATAGCAGGATGCCGAGGTCGACGGCAGCACGGAGCGCATCTTCCACACGCGCGCGTCGCCGGATTGCACCCAGCCTTCGAGATTGCCCATCAGCCGTCGCCAGTTCCGGTAAGGCACGCCGTCTAGGATGATGAGCAGAAGTTTTGTGTTGAGCGCCAAGGGCGCCTCCATGCGGCTTGATCGGAAAAGTCAGGGCGGGCCTGCCGTTCAATCCACGCCCGGACAGGATCGTCGGGCACAAGGGGCAGCCGGCTAGTTCCCCGCGCTGGCCATGCGCCGTCCCTTGATCGCTTTCTCTAACCAGCCAATCTCCATTTCGGGCACCGACGACAGCAAAAGGTCTGTGTAGGCGTCGAACGGCGGCGTCAGAACCTTGCTCTTGGGGCCGTAGCGCACCACCTCGCCGCGATACATCACCGCGATCGAATCGGCGATCGACTTCACTGTTGCGAGATCATGAGTGATGAACAGATAAGCGACGTTTTCCTCTTTCTGCAGCTCGAGCAACAGCTCCAGTATGCCGTGGGCCACCAACGGGTCGAGCGCCGATGTCCCCTCGTCGCAGATGATGAGCTTCGGCTTGGCGGCGAGCGAACGAGCGATGCAGACGCGCTGCTTCTGGCCGCCCGAAAGCTCGGCCGGATAGCGGTCGACATAGCCTTTACCCATTTCGATCTTGTCGAGCAGTTCGGCGACCCGTTTGTCGCGCTCGCGCCCGCGCATCCCAAAATAGAATTCCAGCGGCCGGCCGATGATGGTGCCGACCGTCTGGCGCGGATTCATCGCGACATCGGCCATCTGATAGATCATCTGCAACTGGCGCAGATCCTCCTTCGGCCGGTCGGCAAGCCGGTTGGCGAGCGGCCGTCCGTCGAAGGTGACGGTGCCTTGTTCGGGCGGCAGGAGGCCGGTGATGGCGCGCGCCAGCGTCGATTTGCCGGAGCCGGACTCGCCGACCACCGCCAGCGTCTGGCCCGGGAAAATATCGACCGAGACGTTCTTCAGCACCTTGATGTGGCTGCGGCCATAGGCGGCGGTGATGTTCTTGACCGACAGGAACGGGCTCGGGCCGGGCTTCTGCTCCTGATGTTCGATCTCATGCACCGAAACCAGCGCGTTGGTGTATTCCTGGCGCGGCTCCTTGATGATCTGGCGCGTGCCGCCCCATTCGACCAGCCGGCCGTGGCGCAGCACCATGATCTCGTCCGAGACCTGGGCGACGACGGCAAGGTCATGGGTGATGTAGAGTGCCGCCACATGCGTGTCGCGGATGGCATCCTTGATCGCCGCTAACACGTCGATCTGCGTCGTCACGTCGAGCGCCGTGGTCGGCTCGTCGAAGACGATCAGGTCGGGTTCCGAGCACAGCGCCATTGCCGTCATCACGCGCTGCAGCTGACCGCCCGACACCTGGTGGGGGAAGCGCTCGCCGATGCTTTCGGGGTTCGGCAGGCTGAGCTTCTTGAACAGCGCCACGGCGCGCTTTTCGGCTTCGGCCCGCGTCGCCGTACCGTGCAGGAGTGCTGCCTCGACCACCTGGTCCATCAGCCTGTGCGCCGGATTGAAGGCCGCTGCCGCCGATTGCGCGACATAGCAGACCTCGCGGCCGCGCAATTTGCGGAACCCTTCGTTGCCGCCCTTCAGGATGTCGCGGCCATTGAGGATGACCTCGCCGCCGGTGATGCGCACGCCGCCGCGGCCGTAACCCATCGACGACAGGCCGATGGTCGATTTGCCGGCGCCGGACTCGCCGATCAATCCGAGCACCTTGCCCTTTTCGAGCGTCAGCGAGACATCGTGCACCAGCACGATGTTCTTCGGCGCCTCGCCCGGCGGATATACCGTGGCCTCGATGCGCAGATTGCGGATGTCGAGCAGCACGCCGGACTTCGGTTGCCCGGGCTTCGGTTGCCCGGGCTTCGGTTGCTTGTCGGCCATTACCCGCGTCCTCCCTTCAGGCTTGTCGTGCGGTTGAGCACCCAGTCGGCGACGAGATTGACGGAAATTGCCAGCGCTGCGATCGCCGCCGCCGGAATGAGGGCGGCGCCTATGCCGAAGACGATGCCATCCTTGTTTTCCTTGACCATGCCGCCCCAATCGGCGTCCGGCGGCTGCACGCCAAGACCGAGGAAGGACAGCGTCGACAGGAACAGCACGGCATAGATGAAGCGCAGGCCGAGTTCCGAAACCAGCGGCGACAGCGCGTTGGGCAGGATTTCGCGAAAGATGATCCAGCCGCTGCCTTCGCCGCGCAATTTGGCCGCCTCGACGTAATCCATGACGTTGATGTCAACGGCGACCGCCCTCGACAGGCGGTAGACGCGGGTCGAGTCGAGAACGCCCATGACCAGGATCAGCGTCACCAGATTGGATGGCAGCACCGACAGCACGACAAGGGCCATGATCAGCGTCGGGATCGACATTAGGAGATCGACGAGACGCGACAGCAGCGTGTCGAACCAGCCACCGAAAACCGCTGCCGAGAAGCCGAGGATGGCGCCGAGCGAGAACGACAGCGCCGTCGCCAGCACCGCGATGAACAGAGTGATGCGGGCGCCATAGATCATGCGCGACAACAGATCGCGGCCGAGATTGTCGGTGCCCAGCCAATGCGCCGCCGACATTGGCTCCCAAGGGACGTCGCTGACGATCTCGGCATTGCCGTGCGGCGCGATCCACGGCGCAAAGATCGCCGCCAACACAAACAGCGCCGTCAACACCAGTCCGACCAGCGCCGGGATGGGAATGCGTTTGATGACGAGCATACCCGACCCCCTCATTTCGGATGTCTGAGGCGCGGATTGGCGACGATTGCCGCAATGTCCGCGATGATGTTCAGGCTGATGTAGACGGCGGCGAAGATCAGCCCGACCGCCTGCACCACAGGCACGTCACGCTTGGTGACGTGGTCGACCAAGTATTGCCCCATACCCGGATAGACGAAGATCACTTCGACGACGACGACGCCGACGATCAGATAGGCAAGGTTGAGCATGACGACGTTGATGATCGGCGCAATCGCATTGGGGAAGGCATGCCTGCGGATAACCGCGAAGGCCGAAAGCCCCTTGAGCTCCGCCGTCTCGACATAGGCCGACTGCATGACGTTGAGGATCGCAGCGCGCGTCATGCGCATCATATGGGCGAGCACCACCAGGGTCAGCGCCGCCGCCGGCAGTGCTATGGCCTGGATGCGTTCGCCGAACGGCATCCCCTCATAGACGGTGGAAATGGCGGGAAACCATTGATGTTGCACTGCGAAGAAAAAGACGAGCACATAGCCGACGAAGAATTCCGGGAAGGACGTCGAGGCCAGCGCCAGTCCCGAGATCAGCTTGTCGACCCAGCCATTGCGGTAACGCACCGCGATCAGCCCGAGGATGATCGCCAGCGGCACCGCGACGATCGCCGCCCAGAAGGCGAGGAACAGCGTGTTCCACAGCCTTCCCTTGATCGAGGTTGCGATATCCTGACCGCTCGACATAGCCGTGCCGAGATCACCGGTCAGGATGCCGCCGAGCCAGCGAAAATAACGGATGTAGGCGGGATCATTGAGGCCGAGCTGCTCGCGCAGATTGGCGAGCGACTCCGGTGTTGCCGACTGCCCGAGAATGGCTTGCGCGACGTCGCCGGGCAGGATCTGGGTGCCGGCGAAGATCAGGACCGAAACGGCCAATAGAAGGATGATGCCCAGCGCAATGCGCTGGGCCACCAGTTTCACGATGGGTGAGGACATATCCGCAAGGCCGGGCTCAGGCTTCGAGCCAGCACTTCGCCAGAGCATATCCGTTCATCAACTCCTGATGCGGATCATCCACCCAGCCGGCAACCTTGGCGCCCGTCGCGTCGATGAACTGATTGAACATCGGCAGAATCAGGCCGCCCTCGTCGCGCACCATCACAGCCATGTCGTGGTACATTGCCTTGCGCTTGGCCTCGTCAAGCTCGGCGCGAGCCGCCAGCACCATCTTGTCGAAATCCGGACGCTTGAACCGTGTGTCGTTCCAGTCGGCCGTCGACAGATAGGCGGTAGAGTACATCTGGTCCTGCGTCGACCGGCCACCCCAGTAGGAGGCGCAGAACGGCTGCTTGTTCCAGACTTCCGACCAGTAGCCGTCGCCCGGTTCGCGCTTGATCTCCAGCTTGATGCCGGCCTTGGCCGCGCTTTGCTGGAACAGCTGTGCGGCATCGACGGCACCGGGGAAGGCGACATCCGACGTCCGGAGCAGGACGGCACCGTCATGGCCCGACTTCTTGTAGTGGAACTTGGCCTTGTCGGGATCGTATTTGCGCTGCTCGATCTCGGTGAATAGCGGGTACGATGCATTGATCGGGAAGTCGTTGCCGAGCGAGCCATAGCCACGCAGCACCTTGTTCAGCATTTCCTCGCGGTCGATCGCCAGCTTCAACGCCATGCGCAAGTCGTTGTTGTCGAACGGCGCGGTGTCGCAGTGCATGATGAAAACGTAGTGGCCCGGTCCCGAATGGTTGCGGATGGTGACGCCGGGCACACGCTTGATCAGATCGACGATCTTCGGCTCGACGCGGTTGATCATGTGGACCTGGCCGCCCTGCAGCGCCGCCGTACGCGCCGTGGCGTCGTTGATGACGATGATCTCGATCTGGTCGGCATGGCCCATCTTGTCGCCCTGCCAGTAATTGGCGAAGCGCTCGCCGCCATGGCGCACGCCGGGCTCGTTGGTGGTGACCTTGTAAGGACCCGCCGAGATACCGGCATCGGCCTTATCCTTGCCGCCGTTCGGCTGGATGATCAGGTGATAGTCGCTAAGCAGATAGGGAAGATCGGCATTCGGCTCCTTCAGCGTCAGCACCACTTCCTTGCCGCTGGCCTTTATGCTCTCGATGCCTTTCATATAACCGAGCGCGCCGGACTTCGACTTCTCGTCCGAATGGCGTTCGAGGGTGGCGGCCACGTCCTCTGCGGTCACCTTCTTGCCGTTGTGGAACTCGACGCCATCGCGGATCTTCAGCGTCCAGGTCTTGGCGTCGTCCGACGAGCCGATCTCCTCGGCAATGCGGTTCTCGAGCTTGCCTTCAGGAGACAGTTCGACGATCAGTTCGCCCCACATCTTGCCGAAGGCGAACGGCACCTGCGTCATGAACAGCGCCGGATCGAGACTGTTGGTGGACTCGCCACCGACCAGGCCGGCCTTCAGCGTGCCGCCCTTGACCGGACCCGCCGCGCGGGAAGCGCTGGATAGCAGCGAATTGGCGAAGGTTGCGGTGACGCCAAGCGCAGCTGCCCGGCCGAGAAAATCGCGACGGCTCAGCTTGCCGGACGCAACGCGCCGGCTCAGATATTCCAGTTCGTTCGACATGTTAAGTTCCTCACTCTGTTGGTCCGACCTTATGGTCGTTTTTTCTCATTTCGATCGGGAGAATAATGACCGTAAGGGAAAGCGGTAAGCAAGACCGAATGCGACATGCCGTGGCGTAAATCGTGCGTCGCAATTGGACCAATCGCTATAAGCGCTCAAAGCAGTACGCGCGGGATTTTCTCCTTGAAGTTGCGCTCGAAGACCAGTTTCTCGCCTTCATAGGCTTCAATTCTGGCGCTAACCATGAAGCTTTGCGCGTCGGAGCGCATTTCGGCGAACGTTTCGGTGCGCATCGACCATTCATTTCGCGACAGCGTCTGGGTCCAATGCGTCTTGCCCGACGCTGACAGCGGATTGTCGGGATGGATCGCCCATGTCTCTCTGGCGATGCTCCCGTGGGTGAGGCCATGCTCCAGGTCGCGCACTTCGCCGAAATCGTCGACGATGGAAAGCGTGATCAGTCCGGTCTTTTCGTCGCGATCGACATGACGTTCGGAATTGGCGGGCCGAAGTGTCTCCGTTGCCCAGGGCGTCGCGCCTTCGGGGGCGGGGAAGGTGACCTCATCGCCCGTCGCCGGCGGGCGCAGCGGCAGCATCAATGTCGCGGCCGACAATTCGAGCCGGACCGGCTCCGGCGACGGCCAGATCATCGGCCAATAGCTGTTGGAGATGGCAACGCGCAAGCGGTGGCCGGCCGGCGCCCGATAGGCGCATTGGTCGAGCACCACCCGGGCGCTGACGGTTTCGCCGGGCACCAGCGCTTCGGGAAATTCGTGCGAGTTGCGATGCGTAAGGTTAAGCACGCCGTACGAGATCAGCTCCGACGCTCCGTCCGGGTGGACGTCGCACAGCCGAACCGCGATGTTCGCCTGGCGCCGGTCCGACGAGACTCTGACCAAAACTTCGGGAGCACCGACAATGTCGATCGCTTCGGTCAGCACCGGCTGGTCGAAACACACCGACAGCGCGTCGTCGGGGCGCTGGTCACCCGGCAGTTCCGGGCCGAAGGTGAAGGGGAAATATTCGCCGCCGGCAAGGCCGCAGTTTTGCGGCGACGCGACGATAGCGTGATTGCCTTCAGCGATAAGCTCAACCTCTTGCGTCCGGATGTTGGGTGACGGCCATTCCGATTCAGCGACCCAGCGGCCCGGCCGCGCGGGATGCCAGCGCGCCGGACGCACGCTGTCCATGAGATAGGCGCGGTAGGCGGGGTCGGCCTCGACGCCGGTGTCGATGTCCTTGAGCCAGCGGTCCCACCAGCGCAAGGCCTCCTGCAGGAAGCCGATGCGCGGTTCGGGCGCGGCGTAATGCGGGTATTTGTGGATCCACGGGCCGACGATGCCCTTGACCGGTGCCTCGATATTGGCGGCGAGATGGGAAATCGTATTGCGATAGCCGTCATGCCAGCCGCCGATCGACAGCACCGCGGCATGGATGGCGGAATAGTCCTCGCAGATCGAGCCGCGCTTCCAATAGGCATCGCGATATTGGTGCTTCAGCCACAGCGGTGCCAGAAAGGGCTGGTTCTCCAGCCTGGTCAGCCACAGGTCGCGCCATCTGTTGTCGCCGGCCAGCAACGGATCCGGCGGCCTTGACGAATAGGACAGCATGGTCGAGGCCCAGCCGAAATTCTCGATCAGCAGGCAGCCGCCCTTGTAGTGGATGTCGTCGGCATAGCGGTCGACCGTCGAACAGAGACTGATGACCGCCTTCAGCGCTGGCGGCTGCTTAGACGCCACCTGCAGGCAGTTGAAGCCGCCCCACGAAATGCCCATCATGCCGACATTGCCGTTGCACCAGGGCTGGTCCGCCGCCCAGGCGATGACGTCGCAAGCGTCCTGCAATTCCTGCTCGGAATATTCGTCGTCCATCAGCCCTTCGGAATCGCCATTGCCGCGCATGTCGACGCGGATCGAGGCGTAGCCATGGCCGGCAAAATAGGGATGCGTCAGCTGATCACGATAGATCGTGCCGTCGCGCTTGCGATAGGGCAGGTGTTCGAGGATTGCCGGCACCGGATCGTCGGCGGCATCGGCCGGCATCCACACCCGCGCCGACAGCCGGCAGCCGTCCGGCATGATGATCCCCATGTCGGGAAATTCAACGACCTTGCGCGGGAATTCAGTGACGGTTTTCATGCGGCCACATGATGGAGCCGCTGCCGATGCGTCGTGGGCCAGCCAACGAATTCGGCTGGTCAATCCGCGTCAACTCAGCGGAATGTCGTTGTCGGCCTTGCTAGCCTGGTAGGCGCCGGACAGTTCGTCGTAGCGTGCGGAGATTTTGCCGATCCGCGTCTCCAGTCGCAGGCGTTCGGTCTCAGGCAGCGATCGCACCAATTTGCGGATCGAAAAGCTCCTCCAGTAGGCATTCTCGGCATTGTAGCCGCCGGGATCGAGGGTGAAGACCTCCTTCAGGATCTTCAGATCGTGCGGGATGTCGAAGCTGTCGCGCGAATCCTCATGGCTGAAAAGATAGTAGAAATTGTCGAAGCCGGTCCAGGTGATCGCCGACAGGCAGAGCGAGCAGGGTTCGTGCGTGGCAAGAAAGATCGCGTTCTTGGTATCGACGCGTTCGGCCTTAGGCATTTCGTAGAAGCGCTTCAGGCAGTGCATCTCGCCGTGCCAGAGCGGATTTTCGATCTCGTTGTTGGTTTCGGCAAGCACCAGCGAACGGTCGTCCTTGCGCAGGATCGCCGCGCCGAACAGTTTGTTGCCGTGCGCGACGCCTTCGACGGTCTTCGGCACGATGTCGTGCTCGATGACATCGAGCAGGCGATCGATCAGCGAACTGTCGGTCATCACCGGCTCCCGTCGGGAAGATGGATTTTGTAAGGATGCGAGAAATGACACTCTTCGAGATTGGAGCCGTCGCCGCCGCGGTCGACGACCACAAAATCCTGGACGTCGCCGATCGGCGTCAGCACGCCGTGCCACAGATTGCGCGGGTAGTTGACGCCTTGCCCGGGCGCGGTGATGAAGGCGTGCGGCTCGCCAGGTCCTTCCTCGCCATCATGGCAGACGACGACCAGGAACGGCCGTGGTGACAGCGGGATGAAGGCCTGGCTGCCGAACGGATGGCGCTCCACCATTGTCAGCTTCAACGGCAGTTCATAGGGCGTGCCACGCACCATGGAGATCAGCACGCGCGCATTCGGCCCTCGTGCTTCCGCGGTGGCGAGGTCGTGGTAGCGCTCGGCCTTGCCGCCATTGATCGGATAATGGTTGTCGCTGCCCATATCGATGACGTCGCCGAATTCGGCGAAGGTCTCGCGGGTCAGCGGCCGGGCGACGATTCGGGTCATGGCGCGCGCCTCGCGACGCCGGCGCCGCCAAGCTTGGCATGCCGGTTGACGTCCTTGTAAAGCAGGTAGCGGAATTTTCCGGGGCCGCCGGCATAGCAGGCCTGCGGGCAGAAGGCGCGCAGCCACATATAGTCGCCGGCCTCGACCTCGACCCAGTCCTGGTTGAGGCGGTAGACCGCCTTGCCTTCCAGCACGTAGAGCCCGTGCTCCATCACATGAGTCTCGGCGAAGGGAATGACCGCACCAGGCTCGAGCGTGACGATGGTGACATGCATGTCGTGGCGCATGTCGGCCGGATCGACGAAGCGCGTCGTCGCCCATCGGCCTTCGGTACCCGGCATCGGCGTCGGCGCGATGTCCTGTTCGTTGGCGAAGAACGCTTGCGGCTGGTCGATGCCGTCGACTGCGTCATAAGTCTTGCGGATCCAGTGGAAGCGGACGGCGGCACCGCTTTCATTGCGCACCGTCCATCCGCTCGCCGGCGGCAGGAAGGCAAAGCCGCCCGGCCTTAAGCTATGTTTCTTGCCGGCAAGCGAAACGCATAGCTCGCCTTCGACCACGAACAGCGCACCTTCGGCGGCGGCGTCAAGCTCAGGGCGGTCGCTGCCGCCGCCGGGCGCGAGCTCGACGATGTATTGCGAAAACGTCTCGGCAAAACCCGACAGCGGCCGAGACAGCACCCAGATCCGTGTCCCATCCCAGAACGGCAAAGCGCTGGTGACGATGTCCTGCATCACGCCTTTGGGGATCACGGCATAGGCCTGTGTGAACACAGCGCGGCCGGTCAGCAATTCACTCTGGCCGGGATGTCCGCCTTGCGGCGCATAATAGGTTCGCTCGGCCATTTTCATCATATCCATAAATTCAAGCCTGTTGCGGAAGCCAGGGCCTATCGCGGCAGCCAAGGCCTATTGCGGAAGCATGTCCTTGAGACGAAGCAGCGCGATGCGCTCGACCTGTCTGCAGGCGGTTTCGAATTCGACGTCGTGGCTGTTGCCGATACGCGCTTCGAACTCGGCCAGGATCTCCGCCTTGGTCCTGCCTTTCACCGCGATGATGAAGGGGAAACCGAAACTGGTGACGTAGGCGGCATTGAGTTTTGCGAACAGCTCGCGCTCCTTCTCGGTCAGCGCGTCGAGCCCTGCCGAAGCTTGCTCCTTGGCCGATTCGTCCGTCAACCTTCTGGCCTGCGCCAGTTTTCCGGCAAGATCGGGGTGGGCATTGAGCACGGAAAGCCGCTCGGCCTCGCTTGCTGCGCGAAACACGCGGCAGAGCGCATTGTGCAGGCCGCCGGCACTGTCATGGGCCGGGCCGAGCTCCAGCCCATAAGCGCGCTCGGCAACCCACGGCGAATGCTCGAACACGCCGCCGAATGTGTGGACGAAGGCCTCGAATTCCATTTTCGACGGGCGCAGCGCCGGCAACCGGAACGGATGCGTCTCCTGCCAATGTTTTGCAATGTCGATGCGCCGTGCCAGCCAGACCTTGTCGTGCGATTTGACGTAGTCGATGAAGCGCTTCAGTGCCGCGACCCGGCCCGGCCGCCCAACCAGGCGGCAGTGCAGGCCGATATTCATCATGCGCCGCCGCCCTGCCTTGCCCTCGGCATAGAGCGTATCGAAACTATCCCTGAGATAGGCAAAGAACTGGTCGCCCGAATTGAAGCCCTGCGGCGTGGCAAAGCGCATGTCGTTGGCGTCGAGCGTGTAGGGGATGATCAGCTGCGGCTTCGCCGACCCGTCCGGTGTCACATGCTCGAACCAGTAGGGCAGTTCGTCGTCATATGTGTCCGACACATAGTCGAAGCCGCCCTCTTCCGCCGCCAGCCGCACCGTGTTGATCGAGGTGCGGCCGGTGTACCAGCCGGTCGGCCGCGCCCCTGTGACCTCATAATGCAGCCGGATCGCCGCCTCCATGTCGCGACGCTCGTCTTCCGGGGTATGGTCGCGGTAGTCGATCCATTTCAGCCCGTGCGAAGCGATCTCCCACCCGGCCTCCTGCATCGCCGCAACCTGGTCGGGCGAACGCGCCAGGGCCGTGGCCACGCCATAGCAGGTGATCGGCACCTGTGCCTCGCTGAACAGGCGCAGCAATCGCCAGAAGCCGGCTCGGGCGCCGTATTCGTAGATCGATTCCATATTCCAGTGGCGCTGGCCGGGCCAGGGCGCGGCGCCGACGATCTCCGACAGGAAAGCCTCCGAAGCCTTGTCGCCGTGCAGGACGCAATTCTCGCCGCCCTCTTCGTAATTGACGACGAACTGCACCGCGACATGCGCCCCGCCGGGCCATTTCGGATCCGGCGGATTGGCTCCGTAGCCGCGCATGTCTCGTTCGTAACGCATTCTCGCTCCTGCCGGAAATTGTGATCAGGATAGTCGAAAGGAGTGCCTGCGCATTCCCCCGAAATTTTTGAAAGTGTTTTTGTCGCGCTCCGCTCGACCGGGACTTATGCATCGCCTTTAATTGGCGCACAATTCATGAATAGTGTTCGACCGTTCAGGGAATGGAGCAGCCAGTGGCGGAAACGTCGAAAGCCGAAGGCGGGCGCTTGACGACCCATGTCCTCGACACAGCGGCCGGCAAACCGGCGGCCGGTCTGTCGATCGAGCTCTATCATCTTGACGGGCAGGCCCGGACGCATCTGAAAACGGTTGTCACCAATGATGACGGCCGCTGCGATGCTCCACTGCTTGCCGGCGCGGAATTCCGCACCGGCCAATACGAGCTGGTCTTTGCGGCCGGCGATTATCTGCGCGGGCAAGGGACAAAACTGGCGGAACCGGCCTTCCTCGACCATGTGCCGATCCGCTTCGGTATGGCCGAGCCGATGCACTATCATGTGCCGCTGCTTCTGTCGCCGTACGGCTATTCGACCTACCGGGGAAGCTGAGATGGCCGGGATCAAGACACGCAACGAAATCCGCTTCATCCTCAATGGCGAGGACGTCGCGCTCGGCACGGTTGCACCCGACCAGACCCTGCTCGACTGGCTGCGGCTCGACCGCTCGCTGCGCGGCACCAAGGAAGGCTGCGCCGAGGGCGACTGCGGCGCCTGCACGGTGCTGGTCGGCAGGCTCTCGGCCGGCAGACTGGTCTATGAAAGCGTCAATGCCTGCATCCGCTTCCTTGGCTCGCTGGACGGCACGCATGTCGTGACCGTCGAGCATCTGCGCGGCGGCGCAGGAAAGCTGCACCCCGTGCAGCAGGCGATGGTCGATTTTCACGGCTCGCAATGCGGCTTCTGCACGCCGGGTTTCATCATGTCGCTTTATGCGCTGTGGATGCGGTCGCCGGAGCCGTCGGACGCGCCAATAGAAAAGGCGCTGCAAGGCAATCTCTGCCGCTGCACCGGCTACGAGGCGATCATGCGCGCCGCACGTGCCATCTCCAGCTACGGCACGGCGGCAAAGGATCCGTTGGCGGTGGAGCGCAAGGCAGTCACGGCCAAGCTCGAAGCGATGAAGGACGGTTCGCGCATCGAGATCGGCTCCGGCAACAAGCGGCTGATCGTGCCGGCCGATGCCGACGATCTGGCCAGCGTGCTGATCAAGGAGCCGGGCGCCACCATCGTCGCGGGTTCGACCGATGTCGGCCTTTGGGTGACCAAGCACATGCGCGATATTGCGCCGGCGATTTTCATCGGCAATCTCGATGGTCTGTGCGGGATTTCCGAGGACAAGGGCGTCATCTCGATCGGCGCCGGTGTCACCTATAGCGAGGCCTTCTCGACGCTGGCGAAACGCATCCCGGCGCTGGGCCCGCTGTTCGATCGCATCGGCGGCGATCAGGTGCGCAACATGGGCACCATCGGCGGCAATATCGCCAACGGTTCGCCGATCGGCGACACGCCGCCGCCGCTGATCGCACTCGGTGCCCGCCTGACGCTGCGCCGCGGCGACAAGCGGCGGACGATCCCGCTGGAGGATTTCTTCATCGCTTATGGCCGACAGGACCGGCAGCCCGGCGAATTCGTCGAGGCCGTGCATGTCCCGGTGCCGGCCGGCGAGACGAAATTTGCAGTCTACAAGATCACCAAGCGCCGCGACGAAGACATCACAGCAGCGCTGGGCGCGTTTTTCCTGAAGCTCGCCGAGGATGGCACGGTGGCGGATGTGCGCATCGCCTATGGCGGCATGGCGGCAACGCCGAAGCGCGCCTTTGGCGTCGAAAAGGCATTGCTGGGCAGGCCCTGGACGGAAGCGACGGTCGAGGCGGCGATGGCCGCGTACGCCGGCGATTTCACCCCGCTGACCGACATGCGGGCAAGCGCCGAATACCGGGCGCTGGCGGCACGCAACCTGCTGCTGCGCTTCTTTGCCGAAACCACCGGCACCCGGGCGCCGATCCAGGTATCACGGCACGAGGCGGCATGATGAACAAGCACGCCACGCCAAACCTGAAGGCGCAAAAAATCGCCGGCGGCGTCGCCACTGACCAGCGCCATGATTCCGCGCACAAGCATGTCAGTGGCACGGCCGTTTACATCGACGACATGCCGGAACCGGCCGGCACGCTGCACGGCTGCCTTGGGCTTTCGACGGCGACGCATGCCACCATCACCAGCATGGATCTTTCGGCGGTACGCGCCGCACCCGGCGTCGTCGATGTGCTGACCGCGAGCGACGTGCCAGGCGAGAACGACATTTCGCCGACCGGCCGTCACGACGAGCCGGTGCTGGCCGACGGCAAGGTGCAATTTTTCGGTCAGCCGATCTTCTGTGTCATCGCTGAAACCCGCGAGCAGGCGCGCCGCGCGACAAGGCTGGCCAAGGTCGAATACGAGGAATTGCCGTTCGTCGCCGATATCGGCGAGCTCAATCCCGGGAAAGACAAGCTGGTCACGCCGCCGCTGACGCTGAAGCGCGGTGACGCAGCGGCTGCGATCAATGCGGCGCCGCGCCGGCTGAAGGGAAAAATGCGCATTGGCGGCCAGGAGCATTTCTATCTCGAAGGCCATATCGCCTTGGCCATCCCTGGCGAGGACCACGACGTCACCATCTATTCCTCGACCCAGCACCCGAGCGAAATCCAGCACATGGTCAGCCATGCGCTCGGTGTTCCGAGCCACGCGGTGACGGTGGAAATCCGCCGGATGGGCGGCGCTTTCGGCGGTAAGGAAACGCAAGGCAATCAGTTTGCGGCATTGGCCGCTATCGCCGCGAAGAAACATCATCGGGCCGTAAAAATCCGGCCCGACCGCGACGACGACATGATCGCCACCGGCAAACGCCACGATTTCCTCGTCGACTACGAGGTCGGCTTCGACGATGAGGGCAATATTCTGGGCGTAGATTTCGTGTTCGCGGCGCGCTGCGGCTTCTCGGCCGACCTCTCCGGCCCGGTCACCGACCGCGCGCTGTTCCATTGCGACAACACGTATTTCTGGCCGGCGGTGCACGCGCAGTCGGCGCCGCTCTACACCAATACGGTATCCAACACCGCCTTTCGCGGCTTCGGCGGCCCGCAAGGCATGGTCGGCGCCGAGCGCGTCATCGACGAAGTCGCGTTTGCCGTCGGCAAGGACCCGCTCGAAATCCGCAAGAAGAATTTCTACGGCACCTCAGACCGCAACATCACGCCCTACCACCAGACGGTCGAGGACAACATCATCCACCGCATAGTCGCCGAGCTGGAGGCGAGTTCCAACTATGCGAGGCGCCGCCGCACTATCGATGCTTTCAATGCCAACAGCCGCTTCATCAAGCGCGGACTGGCGCTGACGCCGGTCAAGTTCGGCATCTCGTTCACCGCCACCCATTACAACCAGGCCGGCGCGCTGGTGCATGTCTATACCGATGGTTCGGTGCATCTGAACCACGGCGGCACCGAGATGGGGCAGGGCCTCTATGTCAAGGTGGCGCAGGTTGTGGCGGAAGAGTTCCAGATCGACCTCGATCAGGTCAAGATCACCGCGACGACGACCGGCAAGGTGCCGAATACCTCGGCCACCGCCGCGTCTTCCGGCTCCGATCTCAACGGCATGGCGGCGCAGAATGCCGCCCGCCAGATCAAGGACCGGTTGACCAATTTTGCCGTCGAGAGATACCAGGTGCCGCGCGACCAGGTGCTGTTCCTGCCCAACCGCGTGCGCATCGGCAACCAGGAGATCGCCTTCGCCGATCTCGTCAGGCAGGCCTATATGGCGCGCATCCAGCTTTCGGCGGCGGGTTTCTACAAGACGCCGAAAATCCATTGGGACCGCGACAAGGGCGAGGGCCGTCCCTTCTACTATTTCGCCTATGGCGCCGCGTGCTCGGAAGTCTCTGTCGACACGCTGACCGGCGAATATATCGTCGAGCGCACCGACATTCTGCACGAAACCGGCCGCTCGCTGAACCGCGCCATCGACCTCGGCCAGATCGAGGGCGGCTTCGTCCAGGGCATGGGCTGGCTTACAACGGAGGAACTGTGGTGGGACGACAAGGGGCGGCTGCGCACCCATGCGCCATCGACCTACAAGATCCCGCTCGCGTCGGACCGGCCGAAGATCTTTAATGTGACTTTGGCCGACTGGGCGCAAGCAGGCGAGCCGACGGTGTACCGCTCCAAGGCGGTCGGCGAGCCGCCCTTTCCGCTCGCAATGTCGGTGCTGCATGCGCTGTCGGACGCAGTGGCGAGCGTTGCCGGCCACAAGATCTGCCCACGCCTCGACCCGCCGGCCACGCCGGAGCGTGTGCTGATGGCGATCGAACGGCTGAAGCGGGAAGCCAGGACCGGCACTTGAATCCCGGAAACGTGCAATTCAGGCCGAAAAACTCTATATTTCCCGATAGGGAACACGAAATTATGAACGCGAAAGTGCAGAGCCTGAAAGCCTTTCTTGCCGGCGCCCGCCGGGTCGCCTTAGTTGAGGTGGCCGGGACAAAAGGTTCGACGCCGCGCGAGACGGGTGCCTTCATGCTCGTCTCAGGATCGGCCACTTTCGGCACGATCGGCGGCGGCCAGCTCGAATACATGGCGATCGACAAAGCGCGGCAGATGCTTTTCTCCCCCCTTGAGGGGGAGATGGCCGCGGAGCGGCCAGAGGGGGTCGTCTCAGAAGGCACCGCCGGTGCGTCGAGCACTGCCGCAGCGACCCCACCCGGCGGCTTCGCCGCCACCCTCCCCTCAAGGGGGAGGGATACCCTCGACATCGCGCTCGGCCCGGAGATCGGGCAGTGCTGCGGCGGCAGGGTCGAGCTGCTGATCCAGCTGGTCGACCCCGCGCTTGAAGCCAAGCTGGTTGCGGCGGCGGAAGCCGAGGAAGCGCAGCTACCGCATGTCTACATCCTCGGCGGCGGCCATGTCGGCCAAGCGCTGGCCTCGGCGATGGCCTTGCTGCCGGTGCATATCGTCGTTGTCGAGACACGAGCCGAGGCGCTCAAAGGCATGCCGGAAGCAGTCGAAACCAAGCTGACGCCGATGCCTGAGGCGATGGTGCGCGAAGCCCCGGCTGGATCGGCCTTCGTCGTCCTCACCCATGACCACGCGCTGGACTTCCTGATCGTCGCCGAGGCTCTGAAACGCCGGGATGCCGCCTATGTCGGCATGATCGGCTCCAGAACCAAGAAGGCGACGCTCCGGAACTGGTTCCTGAAATCGGCGGAAGGAAGCGAGGCGGAATTTGCCCGCCTCGTCTCGCCGATCGGCGGCGATGCCGTTAAGGACAAGCGCCCGCAGGTGATCGCCGCACTCGCCGTAGCCGAGATTATGACGGCGTTGGCCGGCCATGCGGCGGCACCGTCCGCTCAATCCAAAGCCCCTCACCGCAAGGCGATGGCCGGCTGACGTTTTGGCTATTCCTTCTCCTGCGTGTGCGCCTCAAGGAACCACAGCAATTTGTCGAGCGAGCGTGAATAGGCGGTGAAGATGTCGGCGGTGTCGGCATCGCCCGCGCCAGCCGCCTCGTCGATCGCCGCGCGTGCCCGCTTGGCGGTTGCGGCATAGCGGTCGATCAGCGCCGCCAGATGATCCCGGGTCTTGTGGATGTCGGTCGGATAGGCCTCGAGCATAGTCGCCTTCGACACCTCTTGCGATGTGCCGAGCGCCGTCCCGCCGAGTTGTACGGCGCGCTCGGCAATGGTGTCGACATGGCCGTCGATCTCCTCGCGGAACGTGTCGAGCATCTCGTGGATGGCGATGAATTGCGGTCCCTTGACGTTCCAGTGCGCCTGCTTGGTGATCAAGGCCAGATCGATGGCGTCGGCAAGGCGGGCATTGAGAAGATCGATACACTCTTTCTTGGCATTGGATTGCAGGTCGTTGCGGGTGGCGATGGCATCCATGATCGGCTCCTGTGGCGGTTGCGTCCGCTTGGTTTGAAAAAGGGCGAAGTTTGTGGAAGGTCAATCGAACATGCGCGCAGACGCCCTCATCGCCGCGCGGCACAGCATGCCAAAACGGCGATCTCCGACTTTCGTTCCGCTCGTCGTTTACGCCGGCCTTTTCAAGCCCAGATGGTCGCGCAGCGTGCTGCCTTCATAATCCGTACGGAACAGCCCGCGCCGCTGCAGCTCCGGCACGACTAGTGTGGCAAAGGCATCGAGTTGGCCGGGAAAATAGGATGGCATGACGTTGAAACCGTCTGCCGCGCCGCCCTCGAAGCGTGCCTCGAGCTCGTCGGCGATCTGGGCGGGCGTTCCGACGACGCGCCAATGGCCGCGCGCGCCGGCGAAATGACGGGCAAGCTGGCGAATGGACAGCTTGTCGCGGCGTGATTGCTCGATGACGAGCGCCTGCCGGCTCTGCATGCCTTCGCTGGCCGGCAGTTCGGGCAGCGGTCCGTCGATGGGATAGCGCGCGAGATCGGATATGCTGAGATAGCTGGAAAGCAGCGCGACACCGACATCGTCCGGTATCAGCTCCTGCAGCTCATCATGTTTTGCCCGGGCTTCCGCTTCGCTTGCCGCGACGACCGGCGCGACGCCGGGCATGATCTTGACGTCCTCCGGCTCGCGCCCATGGGCAGCCAGCCGTCCCTTGAGGTCGTCGTAGAAGGCCTTTGCCTCCTCGAATGTTTGCGCCGCAGTGAACACCACATCGGCGGTCCGGGCGGCGAGATCGCGGCCCTCATCCGACGCTCCCGCCTGGACCATAACCGGTGCACCTTGTGGCGAGCGCGGCAGATCGAGCGGGTCACGCGCCGAAAAACTTCTGCCTTCGTGTCCACCCTGGCCTTGCCAAAGGCCAGCAACCACGGCAGCGAATTCGCGCGCGCGTTCGTAGCGGTCCGCATGTGGGCGCAGTCCGGTCGAGCCGAAATTGGCGGCCTCGATCTGGCTGGCCGAAGTGACAAGGTTCCAGCCGGCTCGGCCGCCGCTCAGATGGTCGAGCGACAGGAAGGTTCGCGCAAGCCCGTAAGGCTCGTTATAGCTCGTCGACGCCGTTGAGACGAGGCCGATGCGCTCCGTCTGCACCGCGAGCGCCGCAAGCAGGCTGATCGGCTCGAAGCCGATCGAGCGCGACGTTTGGCTGGCGATGTTGACATTGGCTTCGCGCACGCCGGCGGCGTCCTCGCAGAAGATCATGTCGAACTTTGCCGCTTCCGCCGTCCGCGCCAGCTGGATGTAATGATGGATGTCGATACCGGCCGTGACATGCGCTTGCGGATGGCGCCAGGCGGCGATGTGGTGGCCTGTCGCCCACAGGAAGGCGCCGAGCTTCATCTGGCCCCGAGGGGCGCTCATTGCCGATCCTCCCCTGCAAGCCCGAGATGGGCGCGCAGTGTCGTCGTGCTGTAGCCGGACCGGACAAGGCCGCGGCGGCGAAGCTCCGGCAGCACGAGACCGACGAAATCGTCGAGCGCCGATGTGAACGGCATGGCGACGTTGAAACCGTCGCAGGCTTTCGAGCGAAAGCACTCTTCGAGCCTGTCCGCAAACCGGTCCGGCGCGGCGGTTATTTCGGCGCTGCCGGTAACGTTCATCAGCACTTTCAGCGCCTCCGGCCTGCGCCCGAAAGTAAGCGCACGGCGCTTCAGATCGCCCGACTTGGCCGGCTCGATCGATGGCTCATCCAGCAGGACGACATCGGCGGTGCGGGCGGCGATATCCATGGCGGGTTCGGACAGGCCGGACATGACCAGCACCGGCGTGTCCTGCGGCGACCGCGCCACGTTGAGCGGCCCGCGCACGGAAAAATATTCGCCCTTGTGGTCGAGAAGGTGCATCTTCTCGGGATCGAAGAAGCGGCCGCCAACTTTGTCGAACAGCAGCGCGTCTGCGTCCCAGCCTTTCCATAAACCTTGCACGATGCCGATGAATTCCTCTGCGCGCAGGCGGAGATCGTCGCCGAAAAACCCTTCCGGCCGGCTGAAATTGGCCGCCTCGCGCGGGTCGGGCGTCATGCTCGCGTTCCAGCCGGCGCGACCATGGCTGATAATATCGAGCGAGGCGAAACGACGCGCGAGATTGTAGGGCTGGTGGGCGACCGTCGACGCTGCCGCGACGAGGCCGATCCTGCTTGTCACCGTAGCCAGCGCTGCCAGCAAGGTCGTCGCTTCGAAGCGCATTTGCCGGTTCGGCCCACTTGCAACCGGCGCGGAATCGCCGCGCAACACCATGTCCAGGCCGGCCGCTTCGGCTTCTTGCACGAACCGCGCCAGCAGACTGAAGTCCGGGCCGGCGCCGGGCGGATGGGAAGGGGCGGCTTCCGGAGACAGTGAAACGGCGAGACACATTGTGGCGCCGTCGGCCATCGCTTTTCCCTGTTGAGCGAGATTCCTTGGGAATTATCTCGTCGGCCGGACGGAAAGCAACCGGCCAGCCGGCGATCATTTGCCGGCCAGAATATCCCGGATCAGCCGCTGGCAGCGCTCGGCCATGAAATCGAGCAGCAGCCGCACCTTCGGATCCTGCAGCTTTTTGTGTGGATAGACGGCGGCAAACTGCACCGGCGTCGGCGGCGTGTTGCTCAGGATCACCTTCAGCCGCTGGTCGCGGATAAACGGCTCGACCTCGAAGCGCGGTTTGTTGATGATGCCGCGGCCGGACAGCGCCCAGCCGGTCAGCACGTCGCCATCATCGGTATCGTAGGGGCCGTGCACCTCGAACTTTTGCGGCCCGTTCGGCGTCTGCAGCGTCCAGACATATTCGCGCGCGCCGGAATAGCGCAGCATCAGGCAATCGTGCTTCTTGCCGATCAGTTCCTGCGGCTCTCTCGGTTCGCCGCGCGCCTCCAGATATTGTGGGGCCGCCACCAGCACGCGCTCGCATTCCATAATGCCGCGCATTCTCAGGCTGGAATCCTCGATGATGCCCAGCCGGAACGCAACGTCGATGCCTTCTTTCATGATGTCGACATTGTGGTCGGAAAGCCGGAGCCGCACCTCGATATCGGGGTACCTGTCGTGGAAATCCGGAATGCCCGATGCCACCAGCCGCCGCCCGAGGCCGAGCGGAGCTGTCACCTTTATCGTGCCGCGCGGCTGGCCGGATAACGCGCTGACTGCCGCTTCCGCCTCGGTGACCGCATCCAGTACCTGCTTGGCGCCGGAGTAGAACACCGTGCCGTGCTCGGTCGGCATCAATTGCCGCGTTGTGCGGTTGAACAGCCTGACCCCAAGATGCTTCTCGAGCTCCTTGATCCGGTTGGAAGCGACCGCCGGCGAAATGCGCATGTCGCGCCCAGCCGCCGACAAATTGCCGAGCTCGACGACACGGACGAAAACGGCGATGTTATCGAGATAGGCCATGCGGCTTTCGTGGCTCT
This sequence comes from Mesorhizobium sp. M0208, assembly GCF_040322015.1. Taxonomy (NCBI): domain Bacteria; kingdom Pseudomonadati; phylum Pseudomonadota; class Alphaproteobacteria; order Hyphomicrobiales; family Phyllobacteriaceae; genus Mesorhizobium; species Mesorhizobium sp. M0208. The sequence continues at coordinate 361,955 of NZ_JAMYSP010000001.1, forward strand.
CATGTAGCTGCGTATGATCAGCCTAGTATTTTCCAATTTTTTTTGAAAGTCATCGTGCGTCTCGGCCCTTTCCGTTTGCGCTCCAACCCGTAAAGTCAGCCGATCGGCAGGGACGATTTTTCATGATGGATTTCGCGATATTCTGGGATTGGCTGAGTTTCGCCGTGCGCTGGCTGCACGTCGTCACCGGTATCGCCTGGATTGGATCGTCCTTTTATTTCGTCGCGCTCGACCTCGGGCTGCGCCAGCGTCCGGGCATGCCTGCCGGAGCCTTCGGCGAGGAATGGCAGGTGCATGGCGGCGGCTTCTACCACGTGCAGAAATACCTGGTGGCGCCGGCCGAAATGCCCGAGCACCTGACCTGGTTCAAATGGGAATCCTACGCCACCTGGCTGTCGGGCTTCGCCATGCTGTGCATCGTCTACTATGCCGGGGCGGACCTGTTCCTGATCGATCCGAATGTGCTTGCCATGTCGGTGCCTGCAGGCATCTTGCTGTCGCTGGCGACGATCGGCGTCGGCTGGGTGGTTTACGATCTCTTGTGCCGTTCGCCGCTTGGCAACAGCGACACCGGCCTGATGCTGGTGCTCTACGGCGTGCTGGTGTTCATCGCCTGGGGCCTGACCCACCTGTTCACCGGCCGCGCCGCTTTCCTGCATCTCGGCGCCATCACCGCGACGATCATGTCGGCCAACGTTTTCATGGTCATCATCCCCAACCAGAAGATCGTCGTCGCCGACCTGATCGCCGGCCGTAAGCCCGATCCGAAATACGGCAAGATCGCCAAACAGCGCTCGCTGCACAACAACTACCTGACGCTGCCGGTTTTGTTCCTGATGCTGTCGAACCATTATCCGCTGGCGTTCGGCACAGAGTTCAACTGGGTCATTGCCTCGCTGGTGTTCATCATCGGCGTGCTGATCCGGCACTATTTCAACACCAGGCATGCGCGCAAAGGCAATCCGACCTGGACCTGGCTGGCCGCCGCCGTCCTGTTCGTCGTCATCATCTGGCTGTCGACGGCACCGAAGCTGCTGACCGGCGAGGTCAAAACGTCCTCGGCGGCACAGGTCTACGTCGCCTCGGCGCATTTTCCCGCCGTGCGTGATACGGTGCTTGGCCGCTGTTCGATGTGCCATGCGGCGGAGCCGTCCTACGAGGGCATTTACCACGCGCCTAAGGGCGTGATGCTCGATACCGATGCCGGCATCGCCGAGCACGCCGGCGAGATCTACCTGCAGGCCGGACGCAGCCACGCCATGCCGCCCGCCAACGTCACCCAGATCACCGACAAGGAACGGGCACTGCTGGTAGCCTGGTTCGAAGGCGCGGGGAAATAGCATGACCAGCACGCTCCTGCGCGGCCGCACGCTGTCGTTTTTGCGCTGGCCAGAAACTATCGACGACCATTCCGCCTGGCGCTACGAGCAAGATGGCGGCCTGCTGATGCGCGACGGAAGGATCGTTGCCGCTGGCGCCTATGCCGAAGTCGAGAAAAAGGCGGGCGAGGGAACAAAAAAGATCGACCATAGGCCACATCTGCTGCTGCCCGGGTTCATCGATGCGCATGCACATTTTCCGCAGATGCAGGTCATCGCTTCCTTCGGCGCCGAGCTGCTCGACTGGCTGAACACCTACACCTTTCCGGAAGAGGCCAAATTCCAGAACGCCCAGCATGGCCGCCGTATCGCCAGGCTGTTCCTGGATGAAGTGTTGCGCCACGGCACGACGACTGTCGCAGCCTATTGCTCGGTGCACAAGGTATCTGCCGAAGCGTTCTTTGCCGAGTCGCATGACCGCAACATGCTCAACATCGCCGGCAAGGTGATGATGGACCGCAACGCGCCGGAAGGCGTGCTCGACACGCCGCAATCGGGTTATGACGACAGCAAGGCGTTGATCGAGGAATGGCACGGCAAGGGGCGCCAGCACTATGCCATCACCCCGCGCTTCGCCATCACCTCGTCGCCCGAGCAATTGGAGATGGCGGGCGCGCTCTGCCGCGAATATCCTGATCTGCACATGCAGACGCATTTGTCGGAAAACCATGCCGAGATCGCCTTCACGCAGCAGCTTCATCCGCAGGCGCGCGACTATACCGATGTCTATGAGCATTACGGGCTGCTCGGCCGCAGAAGCATGTTCGGCCATTGCATCCATCTCTCGGAACGCGAGGCGGACGCGCTTTCCGATAGCGGCTCGGTGGCGGTGTTCTGCCCGACCTCCAACCTGTTTCTCGGCTCGGGCCTTTTCGATTATCAGCGCTTTCGCCGCCGCGAGAAGCCGCTTCGCATCGCCGCCGCCACCGATGTCGGCGGTGGCACCAACTATTCGATGCTGCGCACCATGGACGAGGGCTACAAGGTGATCGCGCTGAACGGCGAGAAGCTCAATCCGTTCCAGTCGTTCTGGCAATTGACCCGCGGCAATGCCGAGGCGCTGTCGCTTGCGGAAAAGATCGGCACCCTGGAGGAAGGCAGCGACGCAGATATCGTCGTGCTCGACGCCCGCGCCACGCCGGCGATGCGGCTGCGGGTGGAGACGGCGGACACGCTCGCCGAGGAATTGTTTCTGCTGCAGACGCTCGGCGACGACCGCGCCGTGCGCGAGGTCTATGTCGCCGGCCGCGCGGCCAAGACGGACATGGCGGTTTAGCTGTCGCATGCGACCGGCTTGACCGTGCGGCAGCCATCCTGCAAAGCGTGCGGCGAAGTTGACAGGGGAACGACATGGCCGTTGCGGACGACATCGCTCTGATCACGAAACAGGAAGCCACGCTTGTCTTTTCGGCCTTCGATGAAGCCGTAGCTTTCGAGATCGGCTCGGCGATCCGCGACCGGGCTCTCAAGGAAAACCTGCCGATCATCGTCGATATCAGAACCTTCGACCGGCCGCTGTTCTATGCGGCAATGCCCGGCTCGAACGCTTCCAATCCGGATTGGGCGCGGCGCAAGATCAACGTGGTGCGGCGGTTCCTGAAAAGCACCTACCGCATGGTGCTGGAGCAGCAGCGCCCCGACCGCAGCTTCAAGCCAGGCGAGGGATTGGATACTGCCGACTACGTGCTGGCCGGCGGCGGCTTTCCCATCTCTGTCAAGGGCGCCGGCGTCATTGGCGTGATCGCCGTCTCCGGCCTGCCGGAGCGTGAGGACCATGGCGTGGTCGTCGATGCGCTGTGTGAGCATCTCCGCATCGACGCGCGCGAGCTGGCATTGCCGGCGGAAGCAAAATGACAGAGGTAGACCCCAAATCCTTTCTCATTTCGATCTTCAACGCCGCCGTTGCCGCCGCCGATCCCCAGAGGACGATCAAGGATCATCTGCCGGCAAGGCCCAAGGGCCGCACGATCGTCATCGGTGCAGGAAAAGGCTCGGCGCAGATGGCGGCGGCTTTCGAGAAGGTGTGGGACGGGCCGATCGAAGGGCTGGTCGTCACCCGCTACGGCTATGGCGCGGCCTGCCGGCGCATCGAGATCATCGAGGCGGCGCATCCGGTGCCGGATGCCGCGGGGCTCGCAGCTTCCCGGCGGCTGCTCGAAAAAGTCCAGGGACTGACTGCGGACGACCTCGTCGTGGCGCTCATTTCGGGCGGCGGCTCGGCGCTGCTGCCGTCACCTGCCGAAGGCCTGACGCTGGCCGACGAGATCGCCGTCAGCGAGGCGCTGCTCGCCTCCGGCGCGCCGATCGCCGCGATGAACACCATCCGCAAACATCTTTCCACGATCAAGGGCGGCAGGCTGGCGGCCGCCGCATATCCGGCCAAGGTGGTCTCGCTGGTTGTTTCTGACATTCCGGGCGACGATCCGGCTCTGGTCGCTTCTGGTCCGACCGTACCGGATATAGGCAGTCGTAAGGACGCATTGGCGTCGATCGCTGCCTATGGCATGAACCTGCCGGCTTCGGTCATGGCGCATATCAATTCGCCGGCGGCCGATGCGCCACGACCGGACGACCCGCGTTTTATCCGCAACGAGGTGCATCTGATCGCTTCCGCCGGCGTCTCGCTGGAAGCCGCAGCGGCCGAAGCGAAGCGCCAAGGCATTCAGGCGATCATTCTCTCCGATTCCATCGAGGGCGAAGCGCGTGAGGTCGGCGGCGTCCACGCCGCGATCGCGCGCGAAGTGGCGACGCGCAACCGGCCGTTTGCAAAGCCGGTTCTGATCCTGTCCGGCGGCGAGACAACGGTGACCTTGCGCGCGAAAGGCAAAGGCGGCCGCAACTCGGAATTCCTGCTCGCCTTCGCCATTGGCATCAGCGGCATGGTCGGCGTGCACGCACTGGCCGCCGACACCGACGGCATAGACGGTTCGGAAGACAATGCCGGCGCCTTCGCCGACGGCTCGACGGTGTCGCGGATGCGTAAGGCGGGCGTCGATGCCAAGGCCATGCTTGCCGGCAACAACGCCTGGACGGCATTCAATGCCGTAGACGACCTTTTCGTATCCGGTCCGACCGGCACAAACGTCAACGATTTCCGGGCGATATTGATCAAATAGCTCAGGCGGCCATCAGCTTTTTCACCGCTCTCATATCCTGCAGGAACCGGTCGCGTTCTGCCTGCTTATCCGCCGGCTCGCGAATGCGCAGGATGAAGGACGGGTGGATGGTGACGAAGACACGCAAGCCATCGTCGCGCTCCACCACCGCCCCGCGCATCTTCATGATCGGCACCACCTTGCCGAGCAGCGCCTGCGCCGCCGTCGCGCCGAGCGCTACCGCCAGATTGGGCTTGATCAGATCGATCTCCTTGTCGAGCCACCAGCGGCAAGCCTGCACCTCGCCGGCATTGGGCTTCGAGTGGATGCGCCGCTTGCCGCGCGGCTCGAACTTGAAATGCTTGACCGCGTTGGTGACGTAGACTTTCAGCCGATCGACGCCCGCATCGTCCAGGATCGCGTCGAACACCTTGCCGGCCGGACCGACGAAAGGCTTGCCCGCCAGATCCTCCTGGTCGCCCGGCTGTTCGCCGACGAAGATCACCTTGGCTATATCAGGGCCTTCACCGAACACCGTCTGCGTGGCGTCGTGCCATAGCGGACAGCGGCGGCAGATCTTGGCCGTTTCGCGCAGTTCAGGAATCGTTCTGGCGTCGATTTCTGTCGTTTCCGGAGACTTGCTTGGAGGCAAGCTTCTTGCCTGCACCTTGGCATCGTGCGGCGTCGGGGTTGGCTGCATCCTGGCGATCATGACTAAGGCGGCCTTGTTCGCTCCTGCAATCAGACACGCAATGAGCAAAGCCCGCCGAAGGTTCCGCTGAAATTATTCCGCATGGGCCTTCGACGGCGGATGGCCGACGATGTGATGCCCTACACCTCGTGCAGATAGAGGTGATAATCCAGTTCGCTGACCGTGCGCGCCACGCGCAGATATTCCGATTGCTTGATCGCCACGAACGTCCGGTGCAGGTCTTCGCCCAATGCGCCCTTGAGGAAACTCGACGCCCTTGCCGCCTCGATCGCGGCACGCCAGTCGACCGGCATCGTCGTGCGCGTGACGGCCGATTCGTAGCCATTGCCGGTGGTTTCGGGACCGGGATCGAGGCCTTCGTCAAGGCCTTTGACGATGCCTGCCAGCACCGTTGCTGCCACAAGGTAAGGATTCGCGTCGACGCCCGACGGCCGGTGCTCGATGCGCCGATTTTTTGCGTCGCCGGCCGGCACACGCAGTGCCACCGAACGGTTGTTGACGCCCCAGGTCGGCGCCACCGGCGCATAGGATTGCGAGACGAAGCGCCGCCACGAGTTGGCGTGCGGCGCAAAGACCAGCATCGATTCCGCCATCGTCTGGATCAGTCCGCCGAGGCCGCGCAGCAGCGGCAGCGACCAGCTTTCACCGCCGGTTTCGGCAAAGACATTCTTGCCGGCATCGTCCAGCAGCGAGACATGAAAATGCATGCCCGAGCCGGCATATTTCTCGATCGGCTTGGCCATGAAGCAAGCGGTGACACCATGACGGCGCGCCTGCGCCCGCACCAGACGCTTGAGCATGACGAGATCGTCAGCCGCCCGCATCACATCCTTGCGGTAGTTGAGCGTCAATTCGTACTGGCCCGGCGCATATTCGGAAATGACCGTCTCGGCCGGGATGCCTTGCACCTTGGCTGCAGCATAGATGTCGGAAAACAGTGGCTCCATGCCGTGCAGATGGTCGACGGAATAGACCTCCGTCTTGGCCGAGCGGCGTCCGTCGAGCACCGCGTGCGCCGGCTGCACCTTGCCTTCGGCATCGCGCTCGTTGGCGAGCAGGAAGAATTCGAGCTCGAAGGCGCCGGCCGGATGCAGGCCCTTGGCCGCAAGGATATCCACCTGGCGGGCGAGCGCCAGCCGCGGGTCGGACGACATCGGCTGACCGTCGAGATGGTACATCGCCATCAGCACCTGGCCGCGCGGCGGCTGCGTGCCGAACAGCGGCACCAGCGTGCCAGGGATCGGCCATGCCCGGAGATCGCCGTCGCCAGTCCTCCAGATCAGCCCGGTCTCGTGCACGTCCTCGCCGGTGATATCGAGGCCGAGGATCGAGATTGGCATGTGCCGGCCGTTCTCGAAGATGCTCGTCAGTTCGTGCCGGCGCACGATCTTGCCGCGCCCGACACCGTTGGCGTCGGTCAGCACGATATCGAAGGCTTCGATCTCGGGATGGGCCTCGAGAAAGGCTCGCGCCTCTGCCGGCGTGGAACCCGAAGGTGACGTCACTATGGAACTCAAATCTGGCTTGCGTGCTTCTCTCATGTCGCAAGCTTGTCTCACGCCGTGAGCCTGGCCGCAACCGCCGCGAAGGCGGTCATCAGCCGGTTCACCTGGGCCGCACTCGTGGCCGGGGAGATCAGCATCATGTTGTGGAAGGGCGCGATCAACACGCCGCGATTGGCCAGCGCGACATGCATCGCCGCTTCGAGTTCGGGCGCATGGGCTGCTTCCGCTTGGCCGCCATTCCTCAGCGGGCCGGGCGCGCAGATGAACTCGACGCGGGCGCCGACACGTGAGACATGCCAGGGCAGCCGGTAGCGGTCGATGACGGCGGTCAGTCCGGCGTCGAGCCGCCGCGCCAGATGATCCATATGGCCGTAGGCCTCGTCGGTCATCACCTCTTCCAATGCGGCGCGCATCGCCGCGAATTGCAGCGGATTGCCCGACAGTGTCGTCCCCATGCCTGAATAGCCCGGTTCCTTCACCCTGTTATAGGCGGCATAGCGGGTCGCGACGTCCTCGCTCATCCCCCACACACTGGCCGGCACGCCGCCGGCGATCGGCTTGCCGAGCACGAACAGATCAGGCTCCAGCCCGAATTTTCTCGTATAGCCGCCGGGACCGGTCGAGATGGTATGCGTCTCGTCGATTAGCAGCAGCGTGCCGGTCGCACGAGTAAGACGCCGCAAGCCATCATGAAAGCCGGCTTCGGGCAGCACCATGCAGGAGTTGGTCAGCACCGGCTCGGTGATGACGCAGGCGACATCGTTGCCCCGGAGTGCCGCGTCGAGCGCCGGCAGATCGTTGAACTCGACGACATCAGTTGCCCGTGTCAGGTCGCGGAACTCGCCGGCCAATCCCGGCCGGTTGACCGGTCTGCCGTCGATCAGCCGCACCATAGTCTCGTCGACCGAGCCGTGATAGCAGCCGTTGAAGACCAGAATCTTCTCGCGGCTGGTGACGGCGCGGGCAACGCGTAACGCAAAGCGGTTGGCGTCGGTCGCCGTCGTTGCGATCTGCCAGAAAGGCAGGCCGAACCGCTGTTTCAGCAGCGGCCCGATGGCCAGTGCGTCTTCGCTGGGCAGCATATAGGTCAGGCCGCGTCCGGCCTGCCGGCGGATGGCGCGGGCGACCGGCGGCGGCGAATGGCCGAACATCGAGCCGGTGTCGCCAAGACAGAAATCGTCCAGTCGGTTGCCGTCGATGTCGGTGATCGTGGCGCCCCTGGCGCTGTCGACCAGAATCGGGAAAGGCGTCGGCCAGTCGTTCATCCAGTGCATCGGCACGCCGCCGAAGAAGCCGGGCAAGCCATTGCCGATTATGGCCATCGATTTCGGCCGCGCCCGGCGGAAGACTTCTGCCTCGGTCTCGTACAACTCGGCGATCCGGGCCAGGCCGATGCCGCCGATGGAAGTCTTTGCATGGTCGATGACGTTCATGGCGGCCCCTCTCAGTCGCAGTTTAGACAATCGGCATCCGCCACCGCAATTGGCCGGGCGGCTGCCCTGTGTTGGGTCAGCGGTATTTAAATGGAAACAGGCGCTTGACCGCGAGTCGCCTTCGGGCGCCAATGCTGCTTCGGCCGGAGGGGACAAGATGGTGCGGGCGATCGTCTGCGCAGCAACGCTGCTGTCGTCGGTTGGTGCGGCTCTGGCGTCGGGCGGCATCTGGTGTTCCGCCGAGGATGCAGCCGTCAAATTTCAGGTCGGTGCCGGGGTCACCAGAGGCATGGGCGGGCCGACCTTCAATTTTAGCGGCGAGCTCGAAATTCTGGGCAGGCCGGCTGCCGACAGTCTGCGCAAGACGGTGTTCGGGGATCAGAACCTCACGCAATATTGGCTCGACAACAAGGAATTGCGGCTGCTCGTCTACCACGAACGGCAGGTCGAAAATGCCTACGGCTATGTCGAACTGGCGATCCTGACCAAGGCCAGCGACGAAGGCGTCTATGACGGCCGCTATTTGCTCTCAATCTATGATGTTACGGCTGATGCCGAAAAGGACGGCAAACCGGATGAATTGACCGGCAAAGTATCTTGCGGAGCCGAGTAAGTAACAGGCTACGCCGCAATATCGATGACGCCGCAGTCGCCGGCAGCACTGCCGAAGACGACGCGGCGCTCTTGCCTGTCCCACATCATCGAGGTGACGGCGCCCTTGCCCGGCCGGCGCAAAAGCACTTCCCTGGCGTCGGCGAAACGCACCGCCATCACCATGCCGTCATCATAGCCGACAGCAACGACGTCCTGGCTCGGGTGACAGGCGACGGAGGTGACCATCGCATTGCCGCGCGTGCCGAGTTCCAGCGGCGCCTTGCCCATCGGCCCGTCCTTGCCCGAAAACGGCCAGACGATCGCCGCCGGCGCGCCGGAACTCGCCAGCCATTTGCCCTTGGCGCTCCACGACAGGCTTTTGACCTTGCCGGGGTAGCCGGACATCCGCATGTGCTTGCCGTCGGCGAGCTTCCAGCCATGCAGCGCGTTTTCCTGCATGGTGGTGACGACGAAGCCGCCGTCCGGCGAGAAGGTGATGCCGGTGTGTGCACCGGCCCATTCGAGTTCGACCGGCTTGCCGTCGGCGGCCGGGAAATGCAGCGTCGCGCCATTGTAGCGGGCAACGCCGAAGCGCATGCCCTTGGGCGAGAAGGCCAGCCCCTCGACCGAGCGCGGATGCGAGAATTCCCTGGTTTTGCCGTCGGCAAAGCGCACATAGGCAATCTTGCCCGAAGCATAGGCAACAGCGCCTTGCGGCCCGGCGGCGACGCTGGTGATCCATTTTTTGCCTGCGGTCGCCAATTCCGCGGTATTGCCGCCAGCGGTCACGCCAAAGATCCTGCCGTCCTCACCACCGGTGATCAGCCGGTCGTTCGCCGCATCATGGAAGGCGGCGAGCATCCCGTCATTGGCCTGCACCGTCTTGTGGCCGTGGTCAAGCCGATGGATTGTGCCGTCAGCCAGCGCAAAGTGCGGCACGTCGCCGAGGAACACGGCGGCGAGGCAGTGGCCTTCGAGATCGAGCGGGGCGACTGTGGGCATGAGAGATAATTCCGTCCGAGGTTTCTGCTGCCTCACCCTTAAGGGGTTGAGCTGCCCGTCTCAACCCGTGCTTCGGATCGTCGTGAGTAGAGAGCGCCAGCGTTGCGGCTGCCCCTCCTCCCACAAGGGGGAAAAGGAAGAAGGTAGCTAAATCAAGCGGCCTGGCAGGCCTCGAAGCTTGTCTTCAGCCGCTCGGCATCGAGTTCGCGTCCGATGAACACCAGCCGGCTCTCGTGTTTCTCGCCGTCCTTCCAGGCGCGCTGGTGGTCGCCCTCGATGATCATGTGCACGCCCTGGATGACATAGCGCTCGTCATCGCCTTTCAGCGCGATGATCCCTTTCAGCCGCAGGATGTTCGGGCCTTCCATCTGGGTGACCTTCTCGATCCACGGGAAGAACTTTTTCGGGTCCATCTCGCCACCGCGCAGCGACACCGACTGCACGGTCACGTCATGGATGTCGGAAGGGTGCGCATGATGATGGCCGTCATGATCGTGGTGATCATGGCCGTCGTGATCATGGTGGTGGTGGTCATGATCATGATCATGATGGTCGTGATCGTCATGCGCCTCGAGGAAGTGCGGATCGTTCTCCAGCGCTCGGGACAGGTCGAACGCACCGCGATCCAGCACCTCGGACAGCGCCACGCTGGCGCGCGTGGTGCGATGGATGCGTGCCGCCGGGTTGATGGCGCGGATCGTTGCCTCAACCTTGCTCAGCTCTTCGGGGGTGACGAGATCGGTCTTGTTGAGCACGACGACGTCGGCAAAGGCGATCTGGTCCTCGGCCTCGCGGGAATCCTTGAGGCGCAGCGGCAAGTGCTTGGCGTCGACCAGCGCCACCACCGCATCGAGCCTGGTCTTGGAACGCACGTCGTCGTCCATGAAGAAGGTTTGTGCTACCGGCACGGGATCGGCGAGGCCTGTGGTCTCGACGACGATGGCGTCGAAGCGGCCGGGCCGGCGCATCAGGCCTTCGACGACGCGGATCAGGTCGCCGCGCACGGTGCAGCAGACGCAGCCATTGTTCATCTCGTAGATTTCCTCGTCGGATTCCACGATCAGCTCGTTGTCGATGCCGATCTCGCCGAATTCATTGACGATGACCGCGTAGCGCTTGCCATGGTTTTCCGAAAGGATGCGGTTGAGCAGTGTCGTCTTGCCGGCGCCAAGATAGCCGGTGAGGACGGTTACGGGGATCTGCGTCTGTGCGTCGCTCATATTGTGCCTCGAATAGGGATTGTCGGCTCCATATAGGATGTGTGCTCGGCTTTTGCACGAGCCAAACCGGTGGACCAAAGAGAGGCTGGTATTGCCGAACTTTCCTCACATTGCCGAACTTTCATTGGCGCGGGTTGGCGGTGGGCTTAGACAGGCAAAGGGTCATTCACGAGGGCTGTTCGCATTGAAGAGACGCCAGATGTCCGACAAGTCCTTGCCACTAAGCCGTCGGCAGGCGCTCCGTCTCGTTGCGGTTACCGCTGGCGGCATATTCCTGCCCGCCGGTGCAAGGGCCGGGAAGGTTTCGCCCTATGCCGGGCTTGCTTTGTTCGAAGCCGGTGCCGGCGTCTGCGCCATCACGCCCGAGGTCGCCGAAGGGCCGTTCTATTTCGACCCGAAGCTCGAACGCGCCGATATCACCGAGGGCAAGAAGGGCATCGCCCTCAATGTGCGGCTGCAAATCGTCGACGCCGCCTGCCGGCCGCTTCCCGGCGCACGCGTCGACATCTGGCATTGCGACGCCCAGGGCGCCTATTCCGGTTATCCCGGACAGGGCGACGGGCAGGATATCGACACGTCCGGCCAGAGTTTTCTGCGGGGCTGGCAGAGAACCGATGAAAGCGGCATCGCTTCTTTCGCCACCATCTATCCCGGCTGGTATCGCGGCCGCACCACCCACATCCATTTCAAGATTTTCCCTGACGACCGCTCGGTAATGACCGGCCAGATGTTCTTCCCCGACAGCCTCAGCGAGCAGATATTCGCCACCGTCGCGCCCTATAAAGATCGCCCGGGCAAACGCGATACATCGAACGCGCGGGACGGCATTGCGCGGCAGGCCGGGCTGCTGTCGCAGGCAGCGCTGCGGGAAATGGCGGACGCCTTTCAGGCCTTGATGGTGGTCGCGGTGAAGGCCGGTTGAGAACGCCTCGTCATGTCCCATCCAGCCCTTCCAGAAAGTCGTTTGTCATCTAACTGAAATAAACATCTGGCATTAGCCACGGCGAACACCGCGATGCTTGCCGGCAAAGCTATTTTCCGAGCCGGAATGTTTTCGATGGTCATTGCCAACCGGCGGCCTGCTTCTATGCTGTCCGCTCCGGTTCGGCCGAGGAGGGATGAGCATGGCCAAGGCGGACAAGACTGCAACAATGAGCCGGCTGCATTCGGCGGCGCGGCTGGCGCGCACGGCGCTCGCCGCCCGGCTTCTGGCGCATGGTTTCTATGCCGGCCAGGACCAGATCATGCTGGCGCTCGACCGCGAGGACGGGCAGACGCCCGGCAACCTTGCCGGCCGCCTCGGCGTGCGTCCGCCGACCATCACCAAGACCATCAACCGGCTGCAGGCACAGGGTTTTCTGGAAAAGCGCGCCTCCTCCGCCGATGCCCGCCAGGCGCATATTTTCCTCACCGACACCGGCCGCGAAATCATCCACGCCATCGAGAAATCGGTGAAGAAGACCGAAAAGCAGGCATTGAAGGGTCTCGACAAGAAGGATCAGAAAGCGCTGTTCAAGCTGCTTGCCCGCGTCGAGGCGAACCTGTCGAACGGCGAAATGGTGCTCCCGGATGACGACCTGGATATAGAAGAAAAGATGCTTGAATAGCTCACGCGTTCGCCGCTGACGGCCGCCGCGTCAGTGCCGACCAACGTCCCGGTGTGACGCCGAACGCCTTCTTGAAATGCCGATTGAAATGGCTTTGATCACTGAAGCCGGCGGCGATGGCGATTTGCGCCAGCGGCTCGTCGGCTTCGATCATCCGACGGGCTCGCTGAAGCCGGCGCATCAACAGGAACCGGTGCGGGCTGGTCGAGAAGGTCGCGCGAAAATGCCGCGACAGGGCATAACGATCCAATCCGGTTATCGCCTCCAATTCGTCTGAACGTACAATCCGCGCGAGATTTTCCTCCAGATAGTCGCGCGCCAGGCTGGCGGCGCGCCACGCCGTTTTCGCTACCGGTTTCGCCGGCTGACCGGCGTGCCGGGCCAGGCTTTGCATAAGCTGCGTCATGAAATCGACGACAAACAGCTCGTCCAGTTGCTGATCCAGCGGCCCGAGCGCCGAAAGCAGCGTCGCGCGGAGATCGCGGTCTGTCACAACGGCATTCCTGACGAACGGCAGTGATCCGCCGCCGAGACAATCGAGCATCAGAGACGGCTCCAAATAGAGCATTCTGTATCGCAAGCCGTCTTCGGTACCGGCACCGCCATCGTGCAGTTCGTCGGGATGAAGGATAATGATCTGGCCAGGCAAGCTCTGATGCATTTGGCCGCGATAGCGGAAGCGCTGCACGCCATAAAGCGTCACCCCGATCGCATAGGTGTCGTGGCGATGGAGATCGAAGGCGTTGCCGTGGAACCGGGCCTCGATGCGTTCCATGCCGGCAGCACGGGGTGCCGGTACGATGCAGTTTTCGGCTGCATCCACGCACAAACGTCCAAGACCCTGAAAGGCTTCCCCGTCTAGACCGTGCGGCATCGCTTTTCTCGCAGCCTCGGATTGGCCCCTTTCGGATTGGAAACTGTCGCATGTTCGATACGAAATTTGCAATCGTGCTCAAGGATGATCTTCCCGTCTGGCAAAAGCTCAATGTCACCGCCTTTCTGACCAGCGGCATCGTCGCGCAATTTCCCGACATTATCGGCGACCCCTACCGTGATCGCGCCGGCAACATCTACAACCCGCTGTCGATCCAGCCGGTCATCGTGCTTTCGGCGGACGGCCAGACGCTCGGCGCGATCCAGCGGCGGGCGCTGGAGCGTGGTGTGACGGTATCGCTCTATGTCGAGGAAATGTTTTCGACTGGTTATGATCTGGCCAACCGTGCCGTCTTTGCCGAGTTTGCGCCGGAGGACGCCAAGGTGGTCGGCATCGCGCTTCGCGCCGAAAAGAAACTCGTCGACAGGATCACCAAGGGTGCCCGCATGCACGCTTGACTCGTCGGCCACCAGCAACAAAACCTTAGCCTGTCGTTGTGCCAGCCTCTTTTGGCTTGCCCGCAGGCGACAATTCCCGCATGGGTGAAGGACTGCCTTGCTTCCCGTCCGGCCTGAAATTGAATGCTTCCCCAAGACATGACGAAAGCGCGACATCGCCGGCGGCGATCCTGTGCATGCTTTCCGTCTATGTGTTTTTCACCTTCCTCGACACCAGCAGCAAGTACCTTGTCCTGGCCGGCGTCTCGGCGCTGATCGTCGCGTGGACCCGCTTCGCGGTCCATGTGCTGATCGTCGGCGTTTTTCTGCGCGGATGGCGTGAGCCGCTGCGCTTTCGTCCCGCCAACCTGCCGGCGCACATCACGCGCGGTCTGCTCCTGTTCGGATCGACGATGTTCAACATTCTAGCGCTGCGGACGCTGCAACTGGCGGAAACCACCTCGATCTACTTCTTCGGCCCGATGGTGATCACCGCGCTTGCCGGTCCGTTGCTCGGCGAATGGGCCGGCTGGCGGCGCTGGCTGGCGATCATGAGCGGCTTTATCGGCGTCCTCGTCATCACCCGGCCGGGCGTCGGCCTTTTTGGCGTCGGCCATCTCTTTGCGCTCGGCTCGATGCTGTCGAACAGTTTCTACGTCATCATGACGCGCCGCATGTCGGCTACGGAAACCTCCGAAAGCCTCATCCTGTTTTCGGCGCTGGCGCCGGCCGTGCTGCTTTTGCCGACACTGCCGTTTTCGCCTTCGCTGCCGCAGGATGGCTGGCACTGGTTCATATTGCTGATGCTTGGCGTCTTCGGCGCCATCGGTCATTGGCTTCTTGTGCAGGCCTATCGCCTTGCCACCACCACGGCCCTGGCTCCCTATCCCTATTCGCAGATGATCTGGATGATCATCTCCGGCCTGATCGTCTTCAACCAGTTTCCCGATGGCTGGACGCTGGTCGGTGCCACAGTCATCGTCGCCAGCGGCCTCTACATCGTTCACCGTGAGCACCGGCTTCGTTTGCGTAACCGCGCGACGCTGGACGCGGAGGCGGAAGCGCTGGCAAAAAAACTTTGATTTGCTCGGAATCGATGGCATAAGAGCCGGCCTTTAAACAGTTTAAATTGCTTCGGGAGCGCAGGGCGCTGGCACAGAAGATCAAGCTTTCGACCATCGCGGATGCGCTCGGCGTGTCCACGGCCACGGTCTCGCTGGCCTTGCGCGACAGCCCGCTGGTCGCCGGCGGCACCCGCGACCGCATCAAGGAACATGCCCGCGCCATCGGCTATATCTACAACCGCCGCGCCGCCAGCCTGCGCACCTCGCGCTCGGGCATAGTCGGCGTTGTCGTCCACGACATCATGAACCCGTTCTTTGCCGAGATATTGCGTTCGATAGAGAGCGAGCTCGACCGCAGCCGGCAAACCTTCATCCTGTCGAACCACTACGACCAGCTCGAGAAACAACGCACTTTCATCGACACGCTTCTGCAGCTCGGCGCTGACGGGGTCATCATGTCGCCGGCCATCGGCACGCCGCCCGAAGACATAATCATGGCCGAGGAGAACGGTCTCCCGGCAGTGCTGATTGCACGCACCGTCGAAGGTGCCGACGTGCCGGTGTTTCGCGGCGACGATGCCTATGGCACCGGGCTTGCCACCAACCATCTGATCTCGCTTGGCCACAAGCGCATCGCAATGATCGGCGGTACCGATCAGACGTCGACCGGCCGCGACCGCTATCAGGGATATGTCAACGCCATGGAGGCGGCGGGGCTTGAGGTCAGGCCGTCCTGGCGCATCGCCGGCCCGCGCACCAAGCAGGCCGGCTTCGAGGCTGCCGGGCAGTTCCTGGCGCTAAAGGACAGGCCGACCGCGGCCTGCTGCTGGAACGACCTCGTCGCCATCGGCCTGATGAACGGCATTGCCCGCGCTGGTCTGGTGCCGGGCATCGACATTTCGGTCACTGGCTATGACGACCTCGAGGAGGCGGCGATCGCGACGCCGGCGCTAACCACGGTCTGGAACGGCCAGCGTGAGGTTGGCCGCCGCGCTGCCAGCGCGCTGCTCGACAAACTCAACGGACAGACGGTGCGGCCGTCGCAGGAACTGATCAAGCCGGAACTGCATGTGCGCCAGTCGACCGGCAAACCGGTGGAACGTGCATGACAAAAACCGACCAGCAAGCTGTTACCATTCTGGTGCCGGGCCAGTTCAACGACCATGCGGTCGGCCGCATCGACGGGGCGTTCAGCCGCGTCCGGATCGAACGCGCCGATCCGTCGCTGGTCACCGACGAGATGCGCCTTACGGTGCGCGGCATAGCCGCCTTTGGCGGCATAAGCGCCGCGTTGATGGACGCGCTGCCAAAGCTCGAGATTATCGCCAATTTCGGCGTCGGCTATGATTCGGTCGATGTCCACCACGCCGCACGGCGCGGCATCATGGTCACCAACACACCGGATGTGCTGACCGAAGAGGTCGCCGATACGGCGCTCGGCCTGTTGATCAATACCATCCGCGAACTGCCGCGCGCCGAGGCGTGGCTGCGCGACGGAAGTTGGCTGCGCAACGGCAACTATCCACTGAGCCGGCTGACTTTGCGCGGTCGCCGTGTCGGCATCTTCGGCATGGGCCGCATCGGACTCGCCATTGCCCGCCGGCTCGATGCTTTCGGACTGCCCATCGCCTATCACAACCGGCGCCGCGTCGAAGGCCTGCCCTATGACTATCACCCGACGCTGAAAGGTCTCGCCGAGGCGGTCGACACGCTGATCTCGGTGGCGCCCGGCGGGGCCTCGACGGACAAGGCCGTCAATGCCGAAATCCTCTCGGCTCTGGGGCCGAACGGCGTCTTCGTCAATATCGGCAGGGGCAGCACGGTCGACGAACCAACTCTTGCCGCCGCACTTGCCAGCGGCAGCATCGCCGCTGCCGGGCTAGACGTTTTTGCCGACGAGCCGAACGTGCCTGCGGCGTTGCTTGCCGCGCCCAACACCTCGCTTTTGCCTCATGTCGGCTCGGCCTCGCAGCACACCCGCCGCGCCATGGCGGACCTGTGCGTCGACAATCTGGTCTCGTGGTTTTCGCAGCGCAAGGCGCTGACGCCGGTGCCGGAGACGGCAAACGTCAAGGCGAGGCCGTGACCGCCCTATTGTTAACTTCAGCTTAACCCTTCGGAATCATTCTGCCTCCTTGGCTAGTGTATGTCCCCTTGACAGCACATGGCAGCAAGATGAAGCGCGCCTCCTCCTGATGACATCGAACACGGCGCGCTTGAAATGCGCGGAGAAACAGGATGAAAACGCTTCCCGCATTGATGGCGATTGCTGCGCTGTTAGGCAGCGTCCAGCTGTTTTACGCCGGTAGCGGTCAAAGCCGCGCAGCCAGTGAGCCAGCACCTTCGTCCAGCACCTACAGGCTGGTAGCCCATGGTGACGAGGCGTCTTGTGCGGTCACCCGTGGCGCCGAGATTTCGCAAGGCCTGTCGCTGTTGACGGTCGCCGCGAATTGCCGCCGGGTGTTGCCCGGTGTCGAGCAGGCGAAGTTCTGGCGAGAGCAGGATGACGGCACGGTCACATTCAGCGCCAACGGCAACGATCCGATCGTCATGTTCTCGGTCGCCGATGGCGACGGTTACGAATCCTACGCGCCGGTGCTGCCGCTGCTGACCCTGGCGTCGGCCGGCAACTGACGAGCCCTATTCCGCCGCGGCGCGCGCACCCGATTTCGCCGCCTGATGCAGCCGCACGGCGTCACCGAAAGCGCGAAATATCTTTACCGAGATGCTGTCCGATTTGACCCAGTATTCGGGATGCCACTGGACGCCGACGGCGAAAGCGCGTGCATCGCGCACCGAGACCGCCTCGACAGTGCCGTCGGCGGCGACCGCTTCGACCTGCAGCTTTGGGCCAAGCCGGTCGACAGCCTGGCGATGCACCGAATTGACCATGATGTCGCCGGCGCCGAAGACCCCGGCCAGGCAGCTGCCGGGTTTTATCGACACGCTCTGGCGGATGGCGAAGCGTTCGTCCTGATTGTCGCTTGCAGGCGCACGATGATCGAGCGAACCGGCGCGTTCCTGGATTTCAGTGGCCAGCGTGCCACCCAGCGCCACATTCATCTCCTGGATGCCGCGGCAGATCGCGAGCAGCGGTACTCCGCGCTCCACCGCCCTGCGGATCAGCGGCAGCGTGGTGGCGTCGCGGGCGGGGTCGTAGGGACCATTGGCTTCACTGGCGTCACCGCCGTAGAGCGAGGGATGAACGTTGGACTTCGAACCGGTGACCATGACGCCGTCGACGGCGGAAAGCAGTTCATCGAAGTCGAGCCGGTCGCCGAAGGACGGTACCAGCAGCGGGAACACGCCTGCCCCTGAAAGCGCCGCTTCAAGATATTGCTGCGGCGCGGCATGCCAGGTGTAATTGTCGAACTGGCGGACGTCGGTCGATATGGCGACGAGCGGCTGGTGCATTTGGTCCGGATCCCATCGGGTGCAACGAATTATCTGCCTGCAAAATAGGCGATCCGAAGGCGCATTTCCATGGCAAGTTTCGGCGTGTCGCGTAGGCCAGTTAATCGACGTTAGACTATAGTTGCAAGATCTGGCCCAACGCCGTGAATTTCTCCGAAATGCGCCACTCAAACCGGGCTGCCGCGCTGGACTCGACTCCTTGCCTGTGTATTGTCGGCTCGAAGCCGATGCGGGCGCCGAAGCGTCCCGAACGTCGGTCAGTTGATCCAAACGGGAGGAACTTCATGGATCGTCGTTCGTTCATCCGCAAGGCCGGCACCACCGGTTTCGGCGCTGCGGCCGCTGCCGCGACACTTGCTGCGCCGGCCATCGCCCAGTCCAATCCGAAAGTAACCTGGCGGCTGGCGTCGTCCTTCCCGAAGTCGCTCGATACGATCTACGGCGGTGCCGAAGTGTTTTCCAAGATGCTTTCGGAGGCGACCGACGGCAACTTCCAGGTCCAGGTCTTCGCCTCCGGCGAACTCGTTCCCGGCCTGCAGGCCGCCGATGCCACCACAGCCGGCACGGTCGAGGCCTGCCATACTGTGGCATACTATTACTGGGGCAAGGACCCGACCTGGGCGCTGGGAGCGGCGGTTCCGTTTTCGCTCAACGCGCGCGGCATCAACGCCTGGCACTATCATGGCGGGGGCATCGATCTGTTCAACGAGTTCCTGGCGACGCAGGGTCTGTTCGGGCTGCCGGGCGGCAATACCGGCGTGCAGATGGGCGGCTGGTTTCGCAAGGAGATCAAAACGGTTGCCGACCTTTCCGGCCTCAAGATGCGCATCGGCGGTTTTGCCGGCAAAGTGGTGCAAAGGCTCGGCGTGGTTCCGCAGCAGATCGCCGGTGGCGACATTTATCCGGCGCTGGAAAAGGGCACGATCGATGCCGCCGAATGGGTTGGCCCTTATGATGACGAGAAGCTCGGCTTCTACAAGGTTGCGCCCTATTACTACTATCCCGGCTGGTGGGAAGGTGGACCGACCGTCCATCTGATGTTCAACAAGGCGAAATACGACGAACTTTCGCCGGCTTACAAGTCGCTGGTGCACACTGCCGCCCAAGCGGCCGATGCCAACATGCTGCAGAAATACGACTACCTCAACCCGGCGGCGGTGAAGCGGCTGGTTGCCGGCGGCGCCAAGTTGAGTCCGTTCAGCCAGGAGATCATGGCCGCCTGCTTCGAAAAGGCCAACGAGGTCTATGCCGAGATGGAAGCCTCGAACGCGCCGTTCAAGAAGATCTGGGACTCGATCAAGGCGTTCCGCAAGGAGCATTATCTCTGGGCGCAGGTGGCCGAGTACAACTACGACACCTTCATGATGGTCCAGCAGCGCAACAGCAGGCTCTGAACCTTGCTGCTCTGCGGCGCCGGCGTTCCTTCGGGACGCTGGCGCCGCAGCGCAATCCGTTTGCGATCAGCCGGGCACCACCAGAACCTTGACCTCGCCTGGCGCAGGCGGATTGGCGATCACTGCAGCTGACTCTTCAAGCGTGACCTGCCGCGATATCAGCCGGTCTACCTCGATAGCCCCCGAAGCGATAAGATCGGCGGCCCGGCGATGGGTAAAGGGATTGAGGAAGGAGCCCAGGACCTTCAACTCGCGGAACAGCAGGTCGAACGGTTCGAACGCCGCTTTCATGCCTTGCGGCATAACGCCGACGACGACAATTGTGCCGCCCGCTTTGGCCAGCCGCATCGCCTGCTCAACAGTGTCTTTCGCGCCTGCGCATTCGAACACCACGTCGACGCCGCCCGGCATCAAACCCGACCGGCCTACGATCGCATCGGTGACATCGAAGGCGCCGGGATCGAGCGTCGCCGTTGCGCCAAGTTGCTCGGCAAGAGCCCGCCGCGAGGCCTGACGCGTCGACAGGATGATGGTCGTCGCACCGGCGAGCTTTGCCAGCTGAACGGTGAGCAGGCCGATCACGCCGCCGCCGAGCACCGCGACCGACGAGCCTGGTTTGATCGCGGCAAGGTCCACGCCATGCAGGCAGCAACCGAGCGGCTCGCAGAAAGCACCATGCGTAGGCTTCAGATCGCCTGGCAAGACGAAGGCCTGTTTCTGCGGCAAGGCAAGATATTCAGCAAAGCCGCCGTCGCGATGGATGCCGATGGCACGCAGATTGCTGCAGAGATTGACTCGGCCCGCCTGACAATGCGCGCAGCGCCCGCAGGCAATATTGGGATCGCCGCTGACGCGGTCGCCGACCGAAAAGCCGGATACGGCAGGTCCGATCGCCTCGACGATGCCGGAGAATTCATGCCCGAGCGTCACCGGCGGCGTGCACGGGAATTCACCATGGAAAAGATGTCTGTCGGTGCCGCAGACGCCGCACGCCTCGATCCGTACCAGCAGCTCGTCTGGCCCGGCAGTCGGTTTCTCGACCTCGCACACGGCGAGGCCGCCCACTCGCTCCAACCGAACCGCCTTCATGGCTGCCGGGCCTTCCTCAGTTGAAACTCGCCTCAGTTGAAACTCGGGGGTTGCGACAGATCGATTGCCGGTGCCGCCGGCTTCGCGGGCGGCTTTTCGTCGAAGCTCGGCGGCTGCGACAAATCCGGTGTGGAAGGTGAGGCCGGGGCAGTGCCGCCGTTGGCCGGCGGCGTGCCAAGCGGCGACAAGCCGATGCCAGGCGTTTCCGGCACCTGGTAGTTGATGGTGCCCGGATCGACGACGGTGCCTTTGTAGTGCATCACCATCTGCGGGAAGGCGATGGTCAGGCCGATCATGATCACCTGGATACAGACGAAGGGCACTGCGCCCCAATAGATCTGCCCTGTGGTGACCGGCGCGATCTGCTTGCCGGTGAGCCGGTCGAGATAGGGCACGCGCGCGGCGACCGAGCGCAGATAAAACAGCGCGAAGCCGAAGGGCGGATGCATGAAGGAGGTCTGCATGTTGACGCCTAAAAGCACGCCGAACCAGATCAGGTCGATGCCGAGCTTGTCGGCCGCCGGTGCCAAAAGCGGAACGATGATGAAGGCAAGCTCGAAAAAGTCGAGGAAGAAGGCGAGCACGAAGACGAGGATGTTGACGCCAATCAGGAAACCGACTTCACCGCCCGGCAGCGAGGTCAACAGGTGCTCGACCCAGATGTGGCCATTGACCCCGTAAAAGGTCAGCGAGAACACCCGCGCGCCGATCAGGATGAACAGAACGAAGGACGACAGCCTGGTCGTCGAGGCCAGCGCCTGCTTGACCACGTCGAGCGACAGCCGCCCCTTCATCGCGGCCATTGCCAGCGCGCCGACGGCGCCCATGGCGCCGCCTTCCGTCGGCGTGGCGATGCCGAGGAAGATGGTGCCCAGCACCAGGAAGATCAGCGCCAGCGGCGGGATCAGGACGATGATCACCTGCTGCGCCAGCCTCGACATCAGGTTGATCTTCAGGCGCTGGTCGACGATCGCCACGACATAGATGAAGATGACGCCAATAGTGGCGCCGAGGATATCGGCGTCGCCGCCATGGTTCGGCGCAAGGTAGCGATACGCCGCATAGGAAACCACCACCGCCGCCAGCACCGCCGCCAGCAGCGACAGCACGCCGTGGCCGAGCGTGCGGGCCTCCAGCGGCAGGGCCGGCATCGACTTCGGCCGGAAGATCGACATGAGCAGGATGTAGAGCATGTAGATGCCGGTCAAAATGAGCCCGGGGATCAGCGCTCCCTTATACATATCGCCGACCGAGCGGCCGAGCTGGTCGGCCAGGACGATCAGCACCAGCGACGGCGGGATGATCTGGGCGAGCGTCCCGGACGCGGCAATGACGCCGGATGCCAGCCGCCGGTCGTAGCCGTAGCGCAGCATGATCGGCAGCGAAATCAGACCCATGGCAATGACAGAGGCCGCCACCACGCCGGTCGTCGCGGCAAGCAGCGCGCCGACGAAAATCACCGCATAGGCAAGGCCACCACGGACCGGTCCGAACAGCTGGCCGATGGTGTCGAGCAGGTCTTCGGCCATGCCGGATCGTTCGAGCACGATGCCCATGAAGGTGAAGAACGGGATCGCCAGCAGCGTATCGTTCGACATCACCCGGCTGCCATAGAAATTATCCGGCAACGCGTGCAGCAACGGCCAGGCGAGATTGATGGAGCCGCCCGAATAGGGCGACAGCAGCACGCCGATGAAGAAGAACATCAGGCCGTTGGCGGCAAGCGAGAAGGCGACGGGGTAGCCGATCAGCAGGAAGACGACCAGCGAGGCGAACATGATCGGCGCCATGTTCTGGGCGATGAACTCGATCACGAGCGCACCTCTTCCACGAGCGCCTTGGCTTCTAGCTCGGCCTGCTCATGCACCGATATGAACGGAGTGGGATCGTCCATCTGACCGCGCATGATGGCGATCTTCTTGATGATCTCGGAAATGCCCTGCAGCGCGAGCAGAAAAAAGCCGGCCAGCAGAATCGCCTTCGCCGGCCAGATGATCAGCCCGCCGGAATTGTTCGACATCTCGCCGCTGCGATACGACAGCGACACATAGGGAACGAAATAGACGACCATCGACGTCACGAACGGCATCAGGAAGAAGACGTGACCGAAAAGGTCGATCCAGTGCTGCACGCGGCGCGAGAACATGCCGTAGACGATATCGATGCGAATATGGTCGTTCTGCTTCAGAGTGTAGGCGGCGGCCAGCATGAAGGCGGCGCCGAACAGATACCACTGCAATTCCAGCCAGGCGTTCGAGGACATGTCGAACACCTTGCGGATCACGGCGTTGGCGGCGCTTACCAGGATCGCCAGCAGGATCAGCCACGAAACCCATTTGCCGATGAATTCGTTCAAACGGTCAATGGCTCTGGAAAGAGCGAGAAGCCCTGCCATGCATTCCTCCCTTGTGTCGGAGCGCGCCGGTTCCCTGTCCGTCGCGTCGCTGTGGACCAACGGTATGCAGTGCGTGGTTCGGCGGGTCAACATCGGACAGCCCGCATAAACACAGTTGTGAGGTGGCCGCCGGCAAAATGCTGCCGCGTCCTTTGCATGTCCAGGGGACATGTCATCCAACCAAAGTCGGATGCGGCTCAGGCGATCTTCTGTTGGTCGCGGCCGGAGCCGATCAGCACAAGCATGGCGACGAGGAACAGGTACATCCAGCCGTCCCGCCATTCGAGCGGGAAATAGCCGGCCCATAGCGATTCGGCCATGCCGAAAGCGGCGGCGCCCAGTGCCGCCCGCAAAGGCGAGAGATAGCCGCCCACTGCGGTCACGAACAGGATTTTCAACCCGTAGACCAACCCTGTGCCGAAGCTGATGTTGCCGTAGTAGAAGGCGGCGAGCACGCCAGCCATTGCCGCGCAAAGGCCGCCGAAAAGCACCGCACGCCGAAACACCGCGCGGACATCGACGCCGCACATCGCAGCGGCCTTTGGATCGTCGGATACGGCACGCCAGCTTCGGCCGAAGCTGGAATGTGTGAACCCCCACGCAGCCAGCGAAATAGCCGCCAGCACGGCGGCGCAATCGAGCAACTGAATCAGTGTCAACGTCGCCTTGAAGCTGGCATTCTGCGCGAAGACGATGGTCTGGGCCAGCATTGGCGGCAACCATAGGTCATGGGTGTCGGCGGCGATGCGGCTGGCTTCCGACAAGACCAGCAATATGCCGAGCGTCGTCACCACGATGGCGTTGGGCGAGCGGGCGGCCAGCGGTTCGAAGATGCTTCGCGACAGGACATGGCTGAGCAGCGCCGCATAGAGGAATGCCGCCGCTACGCCGAGCGAGACCGATGCAAACAGCGTCAGCCACAGCGCCTGATAGCCGAACGCCGCGCTGAGGATCATCGTATGGCCGCAAAAGGCGAACAGCGCGCCATAGGCAAGATTGGTGCGGTGCAGGATGCCGTTGGTCAGCACGTAGCCGAAGGCAAGCAATGCGTAGAGCGCGCCCGAATGCAGCCCGTTCAGAACCTGCTGGAAGAAATAGAGCATGCAAGACCCTCGATGCATGCCCCACATCGGGGCGGGGCTTGGGACGAACGACATTCTCGATACGGCGATCGCCTCACTGACGAGCGTTGCACCCGGAATCTAACTTGTCAAACGCGATTTATCGGTTAGATTCGCGATATGACAGTATCCTGGACTCCGCACCGCTTCACCGGTGGCATGCTGGCGCTCGACACGGCGAATACCGTCGTTTTGCGGAACGATCCGGAGGAAACTTTCGACCGTTTCGACGATCCGGCCGAGATCGCCCGCTTTGCCGAAGCCGCGAGTGGCTTTCGCGCCGCCGAGCTCGGCGGCAGGCGGCTCGTAGCGCCGGCGCCTGAAAAGATCGCACCGGTGGTGCTGTCGATTCGCGAGACGACCGATCGGCTGTTTCGTGGCGCGGTATCGAACGGTGCGATCGACACCGCCGACATGCCTGAATTCCTGGAAGCCTGCGCCGATGGCCTCGCCGATGGCCGCACCGAAATCGGCACGCCCGGAAAACCGTTCGGCGATCCGGCAACGCCGATCGCCTTCGAGGCGGCGCTTGCGGTCTCGGCGCTGTCGCTGCTGCGCAGCGACACCATCGCCAGGCTGAGGATATGTCCGAACTGCAGCTGGCTGTTTGTCGACAAAAGCCGCAATTCCAGCCGCCTCTGGTGCGACATGGCGGTGTGCGGCAACCGCCAGAAGGCAAACCGATACTATCGCCGCCGGACCGCGGCCAGGGAGGTCACCAATGCCTAAGAAATATTCGCGCGCGATGATTGTCGTCGCGGCGTTGTTCGCGGCGGCCGCGCTCGGCGCCTGCCGGGATTCCGGCAAGGACCAGCTGTTCGCCATTTCCGGGAAGCTGTTCGAGTTCAACTACCGGCTGGGTATCGCCACCTACGTCATCACCCTCAATCCGCTGCGGCCGGTGGGTGAGGGGCAGGTCGCCGTGGTGTCCTTCCAGAACCCGGCCGGTGGTGATCCGATCATCGTCACCCAGAAAATATGGCCGAAGCTGCCGCATGTGACGCTCACCAGCCCGCCGCTCACCTGCGTTGTCAAGGACAAGCCCTATGCGGTGTCGATCCGCATCGAGGATTCCAGCGGCAAATTGCTGCAGAGTTTCGAGACCACTCTGACGTCCTCGCTCGACCAGTCGGTCCTGCCCGACCGGCCCCTGGTGGTCGGGCCAGTCTACGAGCTCAACAAGGACTTGGCCGGCCACGTCGACGGCAAGCTGCCCGGTGAACCGAAGCCCAGTTGCCCAAAGGCTGCATGATGCGTCACCAGCGGCACCGACCGCCGCCGGAGTTTTCGTGCTCGGCCATCCTCCCCGACAGGCGTTTCGTGGCGCCACACGGCCGCGCACCGATCGTTTGTTGCGGACCGCCTGGCACCTTCGATTTTGTTTGACCTCCCCGGCAAGGGAAGAAAGACTGTAGGCACTCGACTCCGACGTTGGCCGTGCATCTCCTGGCACGGTCTCCGCACAGGAAACGCCTGATGACGCTGCACAACGTCGCGCTCGACGACAAGTTCGACCTGGCAAGGGAGCGCATCTTCCTGTCGGGCGCCCAGGCAGTCATCCGCATGCTTCTGATGCAGCGCGAGCGCGACCGCCGGGCTGGCCTGAACACCGCCGGTTTCGTCTCCGGCTATCGTGGCTCGCCGCTCGGCGGCCTCGACATGCAGCTGTGGAAGGCCAGAAACCAGCTCGCGCAGTCGGACATCGTCTTCCAGCCCGGTCTCAACGAGGAGCTCGCCGCCACCGCGTGCTGGGGCTCGCAGCAGGCGGAATTGCTGGGCGAGGGTACCCATGACGGCGTTTTTTCGGTCTGGTACGGCAAGGGTCCGGGCGTCGACCGCTCCGGCGACGTGTTCCGCCACGCCAATCTCGCCGGGTCGTCGAAACATGGCGGCGTGTTAGCCCTGATGGGTGACGACCACATGGCCGAATCCTCGACCAACGCGCATGCCACCGAGTTCCTGTTCGTCGACACCATGGTGCCGATCCTCAATCCTGCCGGCGTCCAGGAGATCATCGACTACGGCCTCTACGGCTTTGCCATGTCGCGTTTTGCCGGCACCTGGGCGGCGATCAAATGCGTCAAGGACAACATCGAATCGACGGCCTCGGTCGATGCCGCGCTCGACCGGCTAGATATCGTCGTCCCGGACTTCGACATGCCGCCCGGCGGCCTCAACATCCGTAACGAGATCGACATGCTCGGCCAGGAGGAGCGGTTGCATGAATACAAGCGCGCCGCAGCTTCCGCCTTCATCCACGCCAATGGGCTGAACCGGATCGTCTATTCGGGCGGCAGCAGCGCCAGGCTTGGCATCGTCACCATCGGCAAGAGTTATCTCGACGTTCGCCAGGCGCTGGAGGATATCGGCATCGACGAAGCGGCCGCCAATCGTATCGGCATCAGGCTGTTCAAGGTCGGCTGCCCGTGGCCGCTCGACCTGCAGCACGTCGCCGACTTTGCTCGCGGCCTCGATACCATCGTCGTCGTCGAGGAGAAACGCTCGCTGATCGAGGTGCAACTGCGCGAGAACCTTTACGGCACCGCGACGCAGCCGGTCATCATCGGCAAGAAGGACGAGCGCGGCGACTGGCTGTTCCCGGCCAAGGGCGCGCTCGACCCCAACGATATTGCCATCGCGCTCGGCGAGAGGATTTTGCGAACGATCGGCCCGTCGGAGGAAATCGCCGCGCGGGTGGCGAAGTTGCGACAGTTCCAGGCGATGCTGGCCGACACGTCAGACATCGCCTCGCGCACGCCGTTCTTCTGCTCCGGCTGCCCACACAATTCCTCGACCAAGGTGCCGGACGGCTCGCTCGCCGCCGCCGGAATCGGCTGTCATTTCATGGCGTTATGGATGGACCGCAATACCGTAGGCTTCACCGCCATGGGCGGCGAGGGCGCGCAGTGGGTCGGCCAGGCGCCGTTCTCGAAGCGCGAGCACATCTTCCAGAACCTGGGCGATGGCACCTACAACCATTCGGGCGTGCTGGCGATCCGCTTCGCGCTGTCGACCGACGCCAACATCACCTACAAGATCCTCTACAATGACGCCGTCGCGATGACCGGCGGGCAGCCGCACGAAGGCGGCCTGACGGTGGACATGATCGCCAGGCAGGTGCGCGCCGAGGGCGTCCAGCGCATCGCCATCGTCACCGACGAGCCGGACAAATATACCGGCAAGGTGGAATTTCCCGCCGGCGCCACTATCCATCACCGCGACGACCTCGATCTCATCCAGCGCGAGTTGCGCTCGGTCAAAGGCGTCTCGGTGCTGCTCTACGACCAGACTTGCGCTGCCGAGAAGCGTCGTCGGCGCAAGCGCGGCACCTTCCCCGATCCCGACAAGCGTATCTTCATCAACGAGCTGGTCTGCGAAGGCTGCGGCGATTGCGGCGTGCAGTCGAATTGCGTCTCGATCCAGCCGGTCGAGACCGAATTCGGCCGCAAGCGCAAGATCGACCAGTCGAGCTGCAACAAGGACTTCTCTTGCGTCAACGGTTTCTGCCCGTCCTTCGTCACCGTCCACGGCGCCAAAATCAGGAAAGCCGAAGGCATAGCCGGCGCGGCCGACCCGCTCGCGGGGGTGCCGGCGCCGGCGCAATTTACGCTCGGTGAACAAGGCTGGGCGGCGATCATCGACGGTGTCGGCGGCACCGGCGTCGTCACCATAGGCGCGGTGCTAGGCATGGCCGCGCACCTGGAAGGCAAGGGCTGCGGCATGATCGACATGGCCGGCCTCGCCCAGAAGGGCGGCTCCGTGTTCACCCATGTCCGCATCGCCCGCACGCCGGACGACATCCACGCCATTCGGGTATCGGCCGGCAAGGCCGACCTCGTGCTTGGCTGCGATCTCGTCGTTTCGGGTGCCAAGAAGGTGCTGGCCGCGGTGCGCGAAGGCCATACCATCTTCCTCGCCAACACCGCCGAGATCATGCCGGGCGAGTTCGCCCGTTCGGCCGATTTCTCGCTGCCCGTCGAGCGGCTGAAGAAAGCGATAAGAACGGCCGCAGGCGACGACAAGGCGCATTTCTTCGACGCCACCCGCACCGCCACCGCGCTGTTCGGCAGCTCGCTTGGCGCCAACATGTTCATGCTCGGCTTCGCCTTCCAGCATGGCGGCCTGCCGCTGTCGGCGGAGGCGGTCGAGAAGGCGATCGAACTCAACGGCGAGGCGGTGGCGATGAATGTCGCGGCATTTCGCTGGGGCCGCCGCGCCGCCCACCAGCCGGATTTCGTGCGTGGCCTTCTCGCCCAGCCGGGCAAGGCCACGCAGCCTGCCGCCATTGCCGAGACGCTGGACGACATCATTGCCCGCCGCGTCACCTTCCTGACCGCCTATCAGAACGCCGCCTATGGCAAACGCTATGCCGACAGACTGGCGGCGCTGCGCAAGGCCGAAACCGATGCTGTGCCCGGGTCGACCGTGGTGACCGAGGCTGCCGCAAAGAACCTGTTCAAGCTGATGGCGATCAAGGACGAATACGAGGTGGCGCGGCTTTATACGGACGGCTCCTTTGCCGCGGAGCTCGCAAAGCAGTTCCAGAGCTACGGCAAGCTCGAATTCCATCTCGCACCGCCGATCATGGGCAGGCGCGGCAGTGACGGGAAGCCGAAGAAATCGAGCTTTGGCCCGTGGATGATGAACGGGTTCCGCCTGCTGGCGGCGATGAAGGGCCTGCGCGGCACCGCTTTCGACCTGTTCGGCTACAGCGCCGAGAGGCGTATGGAGCGGCAGCTTCTTGCCCTCTATGAAGCCGACCTGGAGCTTGTCGCCGGCGCGCTGACGCCGGGCAAGATCGAGGCCGCTGCCGCGCTTGTTTCGGTACCGGCGCTCATCCGCGGCTTTGGCCGCGTCAAGCAGGCCAGTGCCGAAAAAGCCGCCGGCGAACGCCAGCGTCTACTCGACCGCCTCTCGAGGGCGCCGCTGCGGCCGCAACTTCAAGCCGCCGAATGATTCCGCGCTCTGATACCCCTTGTTTACCTGAACTGTAGTTTCCCTGCTTCCGCAGCGTCACCAATGGATGACGGCAGGGCTCGAAACGCCGCTCTAAACCTTTCTTAAGGCCAATGTGACACTGCTGGGTTCCCCAGGGTTGGGATCCAGGCGTGCATCTGAGACGAAAAAACGAGATTCCGGTCGACGTTTACATTCCGTTCGTGGAAACACTGTTTCGCGACGGGTTCACGCTGTCGATCGGCCTTGTTGCGCAGACACTTCTCGTCATTCTGGTCTATTGGAAGACCATGGACCTGGCGTATCTTTTGGTTGCTGCTGGGCTCATCATCGTCGGTACTCTGCGCCTTCGCAACATCCGGAAATACGGGCGACTTCCTTCCCCGACGACGTGGGAAGAAGCCCATGATCGCGAAAATGATTACATAATTTTCGGTTCGATGCATGGTTTTATGCTTGGCGCGTTCTGTTTCGTTAGTATCTATCTGGCAAATGACAGCCACGACAACTATGCCGAAATAGCCTCTGTCTGCGTCACTCTTGCATCGGTCACGTCGATTGCCGGCCGCAATTATGGGTCGCCGCGCATGGTCATGATTTTTATCATTACCACCACATGGCCCATATCGCTTGGCTTTATCCTGCGCGGCGATATCTACCACATTATCCTCGGTCTGATGTCGGCCCCTTTTCTGTTTGCAATCAAGCGATTCGCCGACATCGTCCGCGAAGTCCTGTTTACCGCCCTGTCGGAGGAAAAGAAGGCGAACCGCATCGCGCAGCGTTTCAACCGCGCGCTCAATACCATGTCGCATGGCCTTGTCATGCTTGGTCCCGACGGCCGGGTTGCGGTGGCCAATGCCGAAGCCGCGCACCTGATGTCGCTCAAATCGGCCGATGCGCTGCTCGGCCGCTCGATCCACGGTCTGCTGATGCGCGGCGCTGCAGGCGGCATGCTGGCGCCGAAAGATTGCCGTTACATCGAAGCCCAACTGACGCGTGCGTTGCGCGAGGGCCGCGACCGCAAGGTCCTGGTCTCGCTCACCAACGGCCAGCACTATGAATTTTCGGCGCGCGAAGGCAGCCAGGAACTGGGCGTCGTCACTTTCGAGGATGTGACCGCCCGGGTCGAGGCGGAAGACAAGATCCGCTTCATGGCGCGCTACGACAGTCTCACCGGCCTGCCCAACCGCGGCTACTTCCACGAGTTGGTGGTGGAAGCCATGGCCTCAGGGGATCCCGCGCGTCTCTGCGGGCTGGTGGTGCTCGACCTCGACGATTTTAAGAGCGTCAATGACACGCTCGGCCATCCGGTCGGCGACGGATTGATCTACGCCGTTGCTGAGCGGCTGGCCGCGGTCGCTGGGCCAGGCATCACCGTCAGCCGCTTCGGCGGCGACGAGTTCATGATCTTCTTCGAGCGCATCGAGGATGAAAGCCACCTGATCGGCCAGGTTGATGAGATCTTTGTCAATCTACAGGGCGAGGTCGATGTCGCCGGCCACGGATTACGCATCCAGGCCAGCGGCGGCGCGGTGCTGTCGCGGGTCAAGGATACCGACGTCGACGCCATGATCGTCAAAGCCGACCTTGCACTCTACAAGGCCAAGGAGCTTGGCAAGAACGGTTGGCGGCTGTTCGAGGCCTCCATGGATGCTGCCTTCCGCAGCCGTCAGCTGATGAAGGCGGACCTGCGCAGCGCCGTGGAAAACAACGAATTGCGGGTGGTCTATCAGCCGATCGTGGCGATGAGCACGATGCGTATCGCCAGTTGCGAAGCGCTGTGCCGCTGGGATCATCCCGATCTCGGGCCGATTTCCCCCGGTATCTTTATTCCGCTGGCGGAGGAAATGGGGATTATTTCCGACATCAGCACCTTCGTCCTGCATGCGGCCTGCACGGAATGCGCGAAATGGCCGGCCCAGACCAGCGTGTCGGTCAATCTCTCGGCCAAGGATTTCCGCAACCGTGATGTCATCCAGAAGGTTCGCGACGCGCTAGCTGAATCCGGTCTTTCCGCCGGACGTCTGGAGATCGAGGTCACCGAGACGGCGCTGCTCGACGACAAGTCGCTGACACGCCAATATATCGAGGAGTTGAAGCGGCTCGGCGTGCGCATTGCGCTCGACGATTTCGGTACCGGCTATTCGAGCCTGAGCTATCTCCACAAGCTGCCGCTCGACAAGATCAAGATCGATCGCTCGTTCCTGATCGACGTCACCCAGAACAGCCGGTCGCTCGAATTGCTGAAGGGCATCGTCAACCTGTCGCGACCGCTGGGACTTTCAGTCACTGTCGAAGGTGTCGAGACCTTCGAACAGCTCAAGATCCTGGCATTGCAGGTCAAGCCGGACCTGGTCCAGGGCTTTCTGTTCGGATCTGCGCTCAGCGCGTCCGGCATCGAGACCATGTCGAGCACCGTCTGGCCTTTCGCCAAGGACATCCAGACGGCAAGGAAGGCGCCGCGGCGCTGACTTCGCGCTGAAAACCGCGTATTTTAGTATAATTTTATTAATTATTAACCTTAACGGGCGGTAAACGACCTCCTACTTATTTTCATCTTTACATCTCATGACCCGTCCGTAGTGTCGGCTGGTGGCGGCAATCGCGGGGAATAGAGTTCATGTGTGCCCAGTTGAGTTCGCTCGGCCATGCGGCGGGCGCTGGTGGGAAAGATGCGTCCGAGACCATGTCCAGCTTCGCGCAACATGTCTATGCGCTGCTTGACCGGACGGAGTACCGACGCTGTGAAAGCGGCGAGGACTTCGAAAGCATTTACAGGCTGCGCTACAATTCCTATCGGATGAACGATCTGGTGCCCGAGAATGCGTCCCGTCAGGTCCATGACGAGTTTGACGAACTGCCCAATTGCCATACGTTTGGAATCTACATCGAGGGGCGGCTGGTCAGCACGATGCGCCTGCATGACGTGTCTGCTGATAACGCCACATCACCAGCGCTCAGCGTATACAAGGACTTGTTGATGCCGCGTCTGGCGGCCGGCGAAGTCTTTATCGACCCGAGCCGTTTTGCCGTGGACGCCGAATGGTCACGGCTTTACCCTCAGATCCCGTATGTGACGCTGCGCCTTGCCGGCATGGCGTGCTTCCATTTCGGCGCGCCTTATTGCATATCCATGATCCGTGAGGACCATGCGGCTTTCTACAAGCGCATCTATCGGGCGCGACCGATCGGTGATGCGCGGCCCTATGCCGGCGTGATCAACTGTTTTGCGCTGCTTTATCAGGCCGATGTCCTGGCGATCAAGAATGAAACCTACGCTCGCTTTCCGTTCTTCCGTTCGACGCCGATGGAGCAGCGCATGTTGTTCGATAAGCCCGGCGCCGGCGAACTCGCGCCGCTGACCATCCTGCCCACCGCCAAGTATTTTCGCGAAGCCGCCTGAACGAGCCCATGGAGCCTTCCGATCGCTTCGGCGTTCTGGGCAAGGGTGTTGGTAGGTCGGCATGGCCGACATCCATCACGCACCGCTTCGATAGCGATCCGATCAAAGGAACCGATATGACCATTTCCACGCTCGCCCTTACCCCGCTTATCTCGCTGATTGCAGGCGTGCTGATCCTGGTGATCCCGCGGCTACTCAATTATATCGTCGCCCTTTATCTGATCGTTGTCGGCCTGCTCGGTCTGTTCCCGCATCTCGCCGGCTAACGACATCGGCAATAGCGGACCTGCCATCCATTAGGATTGGTATCGCCGCGCTCCGCGCAGCGATTTCAAGTTTTGCTTGAGATTGTTGGCTGCGGCGATGCGGCAATAGCGCCATTGCCCTTAACGCGGCTTTTCGCTATGTGCCTGAAAGATGTCTTCGAAGGGGTATTCCAATGGCTGAACATACGCCGACCGGTCCTGTCGAACTGGGCGCGAAGATGGACTATGCCGAGCACGACCGCACCTATGCCGGCTTTGTGATGCTGGCCAAATATGGGTCGCTATTTTGCGCCGCCGTGCTTCTTGCCATGGCGTTCGGCTTCTTTGTGGGCGGCTTCTTCTCGGCGACTATCCTGTTCGTGCTGATCCTGGCCATCGGCGCCTTTATTCTCCGATAACTCCTCCAACCTTTGTCGAAGGCGCCGCCGCGGACGGTCGGTGTCTTGCGGTAACAGGGTTCCGGCCGAAAGGATCGTGCGGTGGGACAGACGGTTTTCATCCCTCGTGAGCTCGACGCAAACGAGCCTCGCGTCGCGGCCTCGCCCGATACGGTGAAGCGGCTGGCAGCGCTGGGTTTCGACGTAACCGTGGAAACCGGCGCCGGCACGGCGTCGCGCATTCCCGACGAGGAGTTTGCCAAGGCGGGCGCCGCGATCGGCAAAGCCGGCGATGCTGCCAAGGCCGACGTGGTGCTAAAGGTGCGCCGCCCCATGGACGTCGAGCTGAAGGGCTACAAGTCCGGCGCCGCCGTCATCGCCATCATGGATCCCTATGGCAACGATGCTGCCGTCGCAGCCCTTGCCAGGGCCGGTGTTACTGCCTTCTCCATGGAGTTCATGCCGCGCATCACCCGGGCGCAATCGATGGACGTTCTATCCAGCCAGGCCAACCTCGCCGGCTACCAGGCGGTGATCGATGCGGCTGCCGAATATGACCGGGCGTTGCCGATGATGATGACGGCGGCTGGCACGGTGCCGGCTGCGAAGGCGTTCGTCATGGGCGTCGGCGTCGCCGGTCTGCAGGCCATCGCCACCGCGCGCCGCCTCGGCGCCGTGGTCACCGCCACCGACGTGCGCCCGGCCGCCAAGGAGCAGGTCGCCTCGCTCGGCGCAAAATTCCTGGCCGTCGAGGACGAGGAGTTCAAGGCGGCCGAGACGGCTGGCGGCTACGCCAAGGAAATGTCGAAGGAGTACCAGGCCAAGCAGGCGGCGCTGACCGCCGAGCACATCGCCAAGCAGGACATCGTCATCACCACGGCGCTGATCCCCGGCCGGCCAGCGCCGAAGCTGGTTTCGGCGGCGATGGTCGCGTCGATGAAACCCGGCTCCGTGATCGTCGACCTCGCGGTCGAGCGCGGCGGCAATGTCGAGGGCGCCGTGCCCGGGAAGGTGGTGACCACCGCCAACGGGGTAAAGATCGTCGGCCATCTCAACGTTCCCGGTCGCGTCGCCGCCTCGGCCTCGCTTCTCTATGCCAGGAACCTCTATGCCTTCCTTGAGACGCTGGTCGATAAGGCGACGAAGACGCTTGCCATCAACCGCGACGACGAGCTGGTCAAGGCAACCATGCTGACCGATGCCGGCAAGGTCGTGCATCCCGCGTTCGTCAGGGCTGAACAGGAGCCACCAAAGGGCCAACATGTCGAACCACCGGCCATTCCGGCGAGGACGATGGTTGCCGAGGCTTCGGCGAAGCCGGCTGCGAAGAGACCAGCCGCTTCGAGGAAGCCCAAGACCACCGGAGGGATCGCGTGATGGATCAGACTCTGCAGAAAGCCCTCGACCAGCTCGACCAGGCGACAGCTGCCGTGCGGCTCGCGGTTCAGAACCTAGCCGCCGCGCCCGGCACCGAAGCGGCGGGTGACGCCGCTCACGCGCTGTCCGGCGGTGCCATCGATCCCTTCGTCTTCCGCTTCGCCATCTTCGTGCTGGCGATCTTCGTCGGCTACTACGTCGTCTGGTCGGTGACGCCGGCGCTGCACACGCCATTGATGGCCGTCACCAACGCCATTTCCTCCGTCATCGTAGTCGGCGCGTTGCTGGCCGTCGGCATCTCGGCCTCGGGCATCGCCACCGGCTTCGGCTTCGTTGCGCTGATGCTGGTATCGGTCAACATCTTCGGCGGCTTCCTCGTCACCCAGCGCATGCTGGCTATGTACAAGAAGAAGGAAAAGTAGGCCGCTATGAACGCCAACTTCGCTTCCTTCCTCTATCTGGTCTCCGGCATCCTGTTCATCCTGGCATTGCGCGGCCTGTCGCATCCGACCACCAGCCGCCAGGGCAACATGTACGGCATGATCGGTATGGGCATTGCCATCGCCACGACGCTGGCTCTGGCCACCCCTTCCGCCGGCCGCTTCGCGCTGATCGTGCTCGGGCTGCTGATCGGCGGCTCGGTCGGTGCGATCACGGCACGGCGCATCGCCATGACCTCGATGCCGCAGCTGGTCGCCGCCTTTCACTCGCTGGTCGGTCTTGCTGCGGTCATGGTGGCGGCCGCCGCCATCTATGCACCGGAAAGCTTCGGCATCGGCACCGTCGCCGATATTCATGCCCAGGCGCTGATCGAGATGAGCCTCGGCGTTGCCATCGGCGCCATCACTTTCACCGGCTCGGTCATCGCTTTCTTGAAGCTCGACG
Organism: Mesorhizobium sp. M0208; assembly: GCF_040322015.1. Classification (NCBI taxonomy): domain Bacteria; kingdom Pseudomonadati; phylum Pseudomonadota; class Alphaproteobacteria; order Hyphomicrobiales; family Phyllobacteriaceae; genus Mesorhizobium; species Mesorhizobium sp. M0208. Next base: position 397,557 of record NZ_JAMYSP010000001.1, read on the forward strand.
GCCGCATGTCGGGCAAGCCGATCATGATCGGTGGCCGCCACTTCATCAACGCGGCCCTGGGCATTGCGCTGATCGTGCTGATCGTGCTGCTCGTCACCACCGAGTCCAAGCTGGTGTTCTGGCTGATCGTTGCCGGCTCGCTGGTGCTGGGCGTCCTTCTCATCATCCCGATCGGCGGCGCCGATATGCCGGTGGTGGTGTCGATGCTGAATTCCTATTCCGGCTGGGCCGCCGCCGCACTCGGTTTCACGCTCGGCAATCTGGCGCTGATCATCACCGGCGCTCTGGTCGGTTCATCGGGCGCCATCCTGTCCTACATCATGTGCAAAGGCATGAACCGGAGCTTCATCTCGGTCATCCTCGGTGGCTTCGGCGGCGAGACATCAGCCATTGCCAACGACGGCATCGAGCGCACGGTCAAGCAGGGCTCGGCCGAGGATGCCGCCTATCTGATGATGAATGCGCAAAAGGTCATCATCGTGCCGGGCTACGGCATGGCCGTCGCCCAGGCGCAGCACGCGCTGCGCGAGATGGCCGACAAGCTCAAGGCCAACGGCGTCGACGTCAAATACGCCATCCACCCCGTCGCCGGCCGCATGCCCGGCCACATGAACGTGCTCTTGGCCGAAGCCAACGTGCCTTATGACGAAGTGTTCGAGTTGGAGGACATCAACTCTGAGTTCGCGCAGGCCGACGTCGCCTATGTCATCGGCGCCAACGACGTCACCAATCCCTCGGCTCGTGACGACAAGTCCTCACCGATCTACGGCATGCCGATCCTCGACGTCGACAAGGCGCGCACTTGCCTGTTCGTCAAGCGCTCGCTTGGCTCCGGCTATGCCGGCATCGACAACACGCTGTTCTACAAGGACGGCACCATGATGCTGCTCGGCGACGCCAAGAAGATGACCGAGGAGATCGTCAAGGCCATGGATCACTGAAAAGGCCTCGTTGCCAATTCACTGCCGATCGTCGAATACAGCTCGGCTCCGCGCCGGGCTTTTTCTTGGCTGTTACCGGTTCTGAAGCTACGATGCCGACCCGTCGTCTTGCAAACGGCGTCATCGTGGAGGTGCTGGTGCCCGACCCTGGTTCTGCTGCATCGCCGGCCGCCGATCTGACCGCAGCAGAGAAGGCGCCACGCAAGCGCAGCCAGGCGGTAGTGGTCGTGCACGGCATGGGCGAGCAGCGGCCCATGGACACGTTGAGGGAGTTTGTCCAGGCCGTATGGAGCCACGATCCGGCCCGTGCACCGTTCTATGCCCATGTCGCCGATCCGGCCGACCCGATGGGTGCGAAGATCAACCAGAGCTGGATCACGCCCGACAGCCGGACCAATTCGCACGAACTCCGCCGGATCACCACGCCCTATGATGTCGATGGCCGCCGCACCGATTTCTACGAGCTTTACTGGGCCGACATCACCCAGGGCACGACCCGAAGCCGCCTTGCTGCCTGGGTGACGACCCTGCTCTGGCGCAAGCCCGTCGATATTCCGCGCGATGTGCGCAAACTCTACGTCGTCACGCTTTTGGCCACCATCGTCGTCCTCGGCGCGGCGCTGGCGCTCGCAACGTCGACCTGGCAAGGCTACATCTCCTGGACGACCGGTGTGCTTGTCACGGTTCTGGCGTCGTTCGTCATCTGGTCGGTGGACCAGTTTGGCTTGCCTTATTTCGGCGACGTCGCCGCCTATGTGCGGGCCGAAGCGGCAACGGTCGAGAAACGGGCGCTGGTCCGCGAGCGTGGCCTCAAGCTGCTGAAGCGTCTCATGATGGACGATGCCTATGATCGCATCGTGCTGGTCTCGCACAGCCTCGGGTCGATCATCGCCTATGATCTGTTGCAGATCTTGTGGGCTGATTTCAGGCCTAGAAAGCTGGAAGCCATTCGCGACAAAGCGCGGCTGAAGGCGATCCACGCCGTCGACAAGGCGACGCTGGCCGCCGATGCCTCCGCCTGGCCCGACAGCCTCAATGATCTCCCCGCATTCCGGCGCCACCAATGGGAGCTCTACCGGCAGCTTCGCGTCGGCGACGCCGATCATCCGCTGCCGTGGAAGATCAGCGATTTCGTCACGCTCGGCAGTCCGCTGACCCACAGCGAGTTCCTGGTGACCTACAACCTCGCCGAATTCAGGCGCGGCATCGCCGAGCGCCTGTTTTCGGCATGCCCGCCGATCGCCGACAGGGCGGCGGGCGGGACCATGCTCTACCAGGAAGGGCGCAGCCATTCCGGCAAGCCGCAGCGGGCGGTGCATCATGGCGCGGTGTTTGCCGCAACGCGCTGGACCAATATTTTCGACAGGGGCAATGGCTGGCTGACCGGCGACCCGATCTCAGGGCGGATGACGGAAAACTTCGGTCCCGGCGTGGAAAACATCCAGGTCGAGCTGCGCGGCTCGCTTGGCCGCGTCTTCACGCACAGGCTCTATTGGTCGCTGACGGCGAGCGGCGTCGAAGTCAATGCGCCGGTCGGCGCACGGCCGCGCTCGCACCTTGCCGTGCTGCGCGATGCGGTCGATCTCGGCCGCAAACTGGAAGCTGAGCTGTAGGCGGTGAGCACGACAATGCCGCGGCGGCACTTCAAGGCAAGGGTCCGCTTCGGGCGTAATCTTCCCGAAGCGGACCGAGTTCGCCTAGTCACCGATCAACGATTGGTCAGGAAAATTGCTTCCTCGTCGTCGCGCTGCCTGCCGCCAAGTGCTGCGGCCGCACTGGCAATGAAGGCGCCGATGACCAGCGACAGCGCGCCAATCAGCGAGAAGGTGGCGCCTGCCTTTCTGGCGGTGTCGGCCGCCTGCTGCGCCTTGACCTTGGCCTCCTGCGCTCTGGCGATTACTGCATCGACGCGAGCGGTGGCATCCGCTTCGGACAGGCCTGTGCGGGCGGCCACCAGCCGCGACAGATAGGTCTTGTCGTCGGCCGATATTTCGCCTGCTGCGGCACTCGCGATCAGAATGCGCGATGCCTGCGCCGATGCCGCGGCGTCGCTCTCCGGATTGGCGGCAGCGAGCCTTGCCGGATCGGCCGGGCGAAACAGCGTATCGACGAAATACGACGTGGCGTCGTTAGTCGAGGCGCCACCAGCGTTTGCGGCAGCACCTGCCGAAGCGCCCATTGCCGCGCCCGATGCCACAGTCGAAGCAGCCTGGACACCGCTGCCTATTGCGGCCGAAAGCGCCGTGCCGAGCACGCCGGCGACGAGCAACGTCGCCAGCGCCCAGGCCAGGAAACCGTGAGCGGTATCGCGGAAGAAGACTTCATCGGTGTGGATGCCGACCCATTTGGTGCGCAGGCGTCCGGCGAGGTAGCCGCCCAGCGCCGACGACAACCACTGCACGACGATCAGCCAGACGGCAGTGGAAACTGCGAAAGTGGTGACTGACGCACCCGAGCCGGACCATGGCGACACCATGCTCAGCCCAAGCCCGGAGCCGAGCAGCATCAAGATGAAGGTAAGCGTCGACGCAGCAAAGGCGCCGGCGACGATTGGCCCCCAGCTGACAGCGGGGGAAGCGGATTCCGTCGGTGCGGAAACGTCGGCAGTCGTTAGGGTGGACGGCATCGAAGCCCCCTACCTTGCAAACAGCATGATCAGAATAATGATCGGAATCGGGACTCCGAGAAGCCAGAGCAAAATGCCACGTCCCATGGATGCCTCCTGCGGCGATTGTGATCAACTACAATGCCTTGAAAGCCTTTCCGTTCCGGCGGTCCTGCTGATCTCTGTTGCTTGCAACAGTCGGCATCGGTGCGCCAAGGCGCACCAATGCACTTCATGCCTGCTGGCTGGGTATCTGAGATCGTGGCTCAGATGTCCAGATTGGCGACCGACAGCGCGTTTTCCTGGATGAATTCGCGCCTGGGCTCGACCTCGTCGCCCATCAGCCGCGAAAACAAGCTGTCCGCATCCGTTGCGTCATTGACCTTGACCTGCAAGAGCGAGCGCACATTCGGGTCAAGCGTCGTTTCCCAGAGCTGCTCGGCGTTCATTTCGCCAAGGCCCTTGTAGCGCTGCATGGTGAGGCCCTTGCGGCCGGTGGCAAACACGGCATTGAGCAGTGCCAGCGGCCCCGAAATGGTTTCCGAGACATCCTTGCGGCGCAGCACCGGCGGCTCGCCATAGATTTCCGCCAGACGCGGCGCATAGCGGTCGAGCTGGCGTGCGTCGGCGGAATTGATCAGCGCCAGGTCGAGATGTGCGAACTCCTTGACGCTGCGCACCGTTCGCTCGAAGACATAGCCGCCAATGCCCTCGTTCGAGGTCGACATGCGGCCGATCCAGCCGCGCTCGGTGTCCTCGGCGATAATGTCGAGACGGCGGGCAACACGCTCGGCCGTCTCATTGGCGCGGCCGAGGTCGGTGAAGATCTCCGGGTTGAGCGCGCCGGCAATCGCTGCCTGCTCGACCACGCCTCTGTTATAGCGGGTGTGCAATCCGTTGATGAGCTGGCGGACAGCCAAGGCGTCGTCGATGGCACTGCGCAGGTCCTGCCCGGCCCGCACCTCGCCCGTGCTGAGCGCAAGCGACGCTTCTTCCAGCCCGGAGCCGATCAGGAATTCCTCGAAGGCGGCTTCGTCCTTGATGTATTGCGAGCTCTTCCCGCGCGTCACCTTATAGAGCGGCGGCTGCGCGATGTAGAGATGACCGCGTTCGATCAGTTCCGGCATCTGGCGAAAGAAGAAGGTCAGCAGCAAGGTGCGGATGTGGGCGCCGTCGACATCGGCGTCGGTCATCAGGATGATCTTGTGGTATCGCAGCTTGTCGGCATTGAACTCGTCCTTGCCGATCGAGGTGCCGAGCGCAGTGATCAGCGTGCCGATCATGTCGGAGCCGAGCATACGGTCGAAGCGGGCGCGCTCGACATTGAGGATCTTGCCGCGCAGCGGAAGAATGGCCTGGTTCTGGCGCGAACGGCCGCCCTTGGCCGAGCCGCCGGCGCTGTCGCCCTCGACGATGAAGATCTCCGATTTTGCCGGATCGCGCTCCTGGCAATCGGCCAGCTTGCCGGGCAGCGAGGTGACGCCGAGCGAACTCTTGCGGGTAATGTCGCGTGCCTTGCGCGCGGCTTCACGCGCGGCCGCGGCCTGGATGACCTTCTCGATGACCGCCTTGCCCTCGGTCGGGTGCTCCTCCAGCCAGGTGCCGAGCGCTTCGTTGACCAGCCCTTCGACCACCGGACGGACCTCGGACGACACCAGCTTGTCCTTGGTCTGCGAGGAGAATTTCGGGTCGGGAACCTTGACTGACAGCACCGCCGTCAGCCCTTCACGGCAATCGTCGCCGATCAGCGCCACCTTTTCCTTCTTGGTCAGGCCCGAAGAGTCGCCATAGCCGGTTATCTGGCGTGTCAGCGCACCGCGAAAGCCTGCCAGATGCGTGCCGCCGTCGCGTTGCGGGATGTTATTGGTGAAGGCCAGCACGTTCTCGTGGTAGCTGTCGTTCCACCACATGGCGACTTCGACCGTGATGCCGTCGCGCTCGGCGCGGATCGATATCGGCTTGTCGAGCAACGGCTTTTTCGTCCGGTCGAGATATCGGACGAACTCTTCGAGGCCGCCATCGTAGTGCAATTCATGGCGCACGATGTCGGCATGGCGGGCATCGGTCAAAACGATGCGCACGCCGGAGTTCAGGAAGGCGAGTTCGCGCAGCCGATGCTCCAGCGTACCGTAGTCGAATTCGACCATGGTGAAGGTTTCGGACGACGGCAAAAACGTGATTTCGCTGCCGCTGCGGCCTTCATAGGTGCCGGGGAGCTTGTCTTGTTCATAACTGCCGGTAACGCGCAGCGGCGCGTCGGCATTGCCATGCGTGAAGCTCATCTCGTAGATCTGGCCGTTGCGGCGGATCTTCAGTTTCAGCCAGGCCGACAGTGCGTTGACGACCGACACGCCGACGCCGTGCAGGCCGCCCGACACCTTGTAGGAGTTCTGGTCGAACTTGCCGCCGGCATGCAGCTGCGTCATGATCACTTCGGCCGCCGAAATGCCTTCGCCGGTGTGGATATCGGTCGGAATGCCGCGGCCATTGTCGGTGACCGTCACCGATCCGTCCGGATTGAGCGTCACCGTGACCAGGTCGGCATGGCCGGCCAGGGCTTCGTCGATGGCGTTGTCGACGACTTCATAGACCATGTGGTGCAGGCCCGAGCCGTCGTCGGTATCGCCGATATACATGCCCGGCCGCTTGCGAACGGCATCCAAGCCCTTCAAAACCTTGATGGAATCGGCGCCGTATTCGGCTTCAACGCCGTTGGCGATGTCGGTCTGTTCGCTCATGAAAACCTGTCTGATTGATGCCGTGTGCAGAGCGCGAAAAATCGGCTTCGAATCGCGCATTTCTAATGTCGTAGATATAGGCGCAAAAGGCGGTTTTTCCAAGGTTTGCAGGCATTTCCGGACGGAATGACGGTCGCGTCGGCCGGCTACTGGCGCTTGGCTTCGATCCTGGCCAGCCGCTGACGCAGGAACTTGATCATGAATTTGTATCGCGGCGCCAACCGCCCGCTTCGGTCGAGCTCGAGCGTCATGTCGAGCGCCTTGGAAAGCACGGCTTTCGGATCCTTAGCGACTTGCGCGTAGTCGATATAGGCGACCACCAGGTCGCGCTGCCAGGTGGCGTTGTCCGGATCGGCCCGGGCAAGTTTCTCGCGAATGGCCAGGCTGTCCTGATAGGCTTGCCGGGCTCCGCTGAGGTCGCGCTGCTTTAGGCGCAGGGTGGCGACTTCGGACAGCGTTATCGACAAGTCACGCTGCCAGTCGGAATTGGCCGGATCGAGCTTGGCCAGCCGCTGCGCAATCGCGTAGCTGTCCAGATAGGCTTTCAGCGCGCCTTTGTGGTCGCCCTGTATCGCCAGGACGCCGGCGACTTTCTCGAGGCAGACGGACGGGTCGCGCTGCCATTCGGTGTTGTTCGGGTCGCCGACGGCGAGCGCGCTGGCCTGCGAAAGTGCCTCACGATAAGCCGAAAGTGCCGCCGGCCAATTCTGCTGGTCGCTCAGCGCATTGCCGATCTTGGCGTTGCCGACCGACAGGTCGCGTTTCAGCTCGGTGTCGTCCGGATCGCGTTTCGCCAGTTGCTTGACGATCGCGAGGCCTTCCCTGTAAGCCGCCAGCGCCCCGGCGGCGTCGCCGCGTTCGCGCAGCAGGTCGCCTATCGTATCGTGGCTGACCGAGACGTCACGCTGCCGGTCGGCGTCTCCCGGTTTGTCCGCCGCCAGCGCCAGCCGCACCTTCAGGCTCTCTTCATAGGCCGCCTGTGCGTTATCCAGTTGGCCTGCGACATGGGCAAGGTGACCGATCTCATCGTAGGTGATGGTCAGGTCGCGCTGCAGTTCGGCACGGTCGGGCTCTCCGGCGGCGAGCTGTTTCTTGATCGACAGACTTTCCTGGTAGACCTCTGCGGCGCCGGCCAGATCGCCTTGCGTCGCCAGTACGTTACCGATCTTGTCGTCGGCCATGGCGAGGTCGCCGAACCACTCCAGATTGTCCGGTTCTGCCTCGGTCAGGCCCTGCAGAATGGTCTTGGCCGCCTCATAGTTTTGCAGCGCTGTCGGCAGATTGCCTTGTGCCATCCGCACATTGCCGAGCTTGACGTGACTGACGGCGAAGTCGCGTTTCACGTTGGGATCGGTTTCATGATGCGACCGCCGTTCGAGATCGGCTTGCAGCGTCTCGAAGGCGCGGCCGGCCGCATCGATATTGCCAACCGTGGTATAGAGTTTGCCCAGCTCGTCCAGCGTGCGGATCAAGCGGTCGGCATCGTCGAGCGACAGCACCACCCGTCCGGCTTCGCCATAAAGCGCGAGCACGGATTCATAGTCCTTGATGGCTGTGGCGTAGTCGAGGTCGGCCCGCGCCGCCCCGCCGGACAGATAGCGCGTTGCGGCCTCGGAGAGCGTGCGGCTGACGAAATTGGCCTTCAGAGCGTTGCGAGAGACATTATCGATCTCGGCTGCCTCGGCGAGCTTTTTGCGCGCCGCATCGAACGCTCCCAGCGAAAGCTGCTCTTCGGCCTGCCGGCGCAACGCTGCCACCCGCAGATCGTCGGATCCAAGCGTCTGCATTTCGCTCCGCACCTTGACGAAGGCGTCGGCTGCCTCACGCAGCCTGGCGTTCAGACTGTCAGCGGAGAGGTGGCCGGTATCGGAACTGATCAACGCGCCATAGAGCGGTGCCAGCGGCATGTCGGCGTCACTGGCGATCTTCTCCACCTCGCCGCGCATCTGAGGCGTCACCTCGGCCATGGCAAGCAACAGGCGTTCGCGCTCGGGCAGTTTCTCCTTGGCTGTCGTGGCAAAGAACAGCTGCGGCAGGCCGCTCTCGACATAGGGCAATTGCTTGCCGCGCGAGAGGTCGTAGACCTCCTGCTGCACGAGCGTCAGCACGGAGCGGATCTCGAGTCCATCGGTGCCGAGATATTTCGTCAACGCCGCGGTGAACGGCGAATTCTGGCCGGTCCCATCCGCGGCGGTCTCGCCGGGCGCTGCCGAGAAGGCAAACAGAATGTTTTCTGCCCGCCCGACGCGGCCAAGACCCGGCCGGACCTTGACGCCGACCTCTTTTGCAAGCGCCGTTGCGCCGCGGCCTTCGCCGCCCGTAGCCGCAAACGGATCGCTGCGGCAGGCATCGAGCACGATCAGCCCGACCTTGCTGGTGGCGGCGACGGTCGTGCGGATCTGCTCCAGCGGCAGGCTGGTCCTTTCCAGCGCATCGAGCGACGACGCGTCTGCATCGACCGGCAGGAGCCGATTCTCGCCGGCGATCTCGACCCCGTGGCCGGAAAAGAACACCAGTACCACGTCGGCGCCTTTGGCATCCTCGCGGAAATCGTCGAGCGCCCGGCGCATGCGCCGCAGGTCGCGGTTGGTTTCGAGGAAGACCTCAAAGCCGAGCTTCCTCAGCACCGTTTCCATCACCTCGCCGTCGTTGACGGGATTGGCGAGCGGCCGGATCAGCCGGTAGTCGTTCTCGGCGATGACCAGCGCAACGCGCCGCTCCGCCACGGCAGCGGAGGCCGTCGAGAGGATCAGCAGCAAGGCAAACAGAAGACGCAAATCGAACCGCCCCGGCCCGGTCGTTTGCCGGAGCATTCCATCTCTTTATGGCATGAGCAAGTTATGGCATCGGCAAGCGCGGCCGTTCGCGTTGTCAGCCGACCCGCATCGGCTTCAGCGCTTCGCTCCAGCGGAACAACTCGTCCAGCATGGTCCTGGCCCCGCCGAGCACCTGCTCGCTGGGCAGGAAGGCGCCGGTCTCGTCGAGCAGCTTCTGGTACATCGGCAGCGCCACGCCTTCCGGGATCGGCATGACGCCGACGGAGGTCAGCAACGGTTTGACTGCCTGCGCCGCTCGCAAGCCGCCGGAGACACCGCCATAGCTGAGGATGGCGGCCGGCTTGTATCGCCATTCCCTGAGCAGGTAGTCGACCGCGTTGACGATCGCCGGAGCGGCGAAATAATTGTATTCCGGCGCTACGAAGACGAATGCGTCGGCGGCGTCGATTGCTTTCGACCAGGCTTTCGTGTGGCTGTTTTCGTATTTGCCGAGTCTCGGATGATGCGGCTCGTCCAGCACCGGCAGGTTGAAGGCGGCGATATCGGTGAGCAATGGCTCGAATTTGCCGTGTTCGCGCGCAAAGCTTTCCAGCCACTTTGCGAAAACCGGTCCGGCGCGGCCCGGCCGCGTGCTGCCGATGATGACGTTCAACTGGTGCTTCAAAGCGGGGCTCCTGCCGGTTTCTGACATCTGTGGTGCTGCCACCTAAGACACGCAGCCGGACACAGCAAGCAGGCAATTTCCGGTGCCCTGGTCACATTCCAGAGAGCGGATGCTTCGCCTTGTCGTCCAGTCACATGGACGCCTGCCTTGCCCGCCACTACATTGAGGTGTCAGCGGAGCAAGCCATGGACAGTCAGCCCGTCCCCTTCGTCCCGCCGGCGCCGAAGCCGCGCACAGCGCCGCCCTCGACGCTGGAGATGATCCGCATCGTCTACCGCAATCCGCTCGAGCTGTGGGGCGAGCCGACCTATAACGAGCCCTGGATTTCGGTGACCGGTATCGGTGGGCCGCTGGTCATCGCCAACGATCCCGGTCTCATTCGCCATGTGCTCGTCGATAACGCCAAGAACTACAAGATGGCGACGGTTCGCCAGCTGATCCTGCGGCCGATCCTGCGCGACGGCCTGCTGACCGCCGAGGGCGAGGTGTGGAGGCGTTCACGCAAGGCGATGGCGCCAGTGTTCACGCCGCGCCATATCTTCGGTTTCGCCGAGCCGATGCTGAAACGCACGCGGGAGTTCGTCATGCGCTACGAGGGCGGCGGTACGTTCGACGTCGCTCACGACATGACGCTGCTTACCTTTGACATCCTGGCCGAGACGCTGTTTTCCGGTGAGATTTCAGGCGAGCCGGGCAGCTTTGCCAAGGAGATCGACCGCCTGTTCGAGACGATGGGTCGGGTCGATCCACTCGACCTGTTGCGGGCACCCGACTGGCTGCCGCGCCTGACCCGCATCCGCGGCCGCAAGACCATGGCCTACTTCCGCAAGATCGTCACCGACACGGTGCAGATGCGCGAGGCGCGGTTGAGGCGTGCTCCGGACACGGTGCCGCAGGATTTTCTTACGCTGCTGTTGAGGGCGGAGGGACCGGGCGGGCTAACCCGGTCCGAAGTCGAGGACAACATCATCACCTTCATCGGCGCTGGCCACGAGACTACGGCCAGGGCGCTCGGCTGGACGCTCTACTGCCTTGCCGAAGCGCCGTGGGAGCGCGAAAAGATCGAGCACGAGATCGATGCGGTGCTGGCGCGTGAGCCCGACCCGACGAAATGGCTCGACGCCATGCCGCTCACCCGTGCCGCCTTCGAAGAGGCGCTCAGGCTCTATCCGCCGGCGCCATCGATCAACCGCGAACCGATCGAGCCCGAAACCTGGAACGGCCTCTACATACCGCGGCGTGCCGCGGTGCTGGTGATGCCGTGGGTCGTCCACCGCCATCGGAAATTGTGGGACCGGCCGGACGCTTTCATGCCGGAACGCTTCCATCCGGGGAATCGTGAAAAGATCGACCGTTTCCAGTATTTGCCGTTCGGCGCCGGGCCTCGCGTCTGCATCGGCGCCAGCTTTGCCATGCAGGAGGCAATCATCGCGTTGGCGATCATGCTTTCGCGTTATCGTTTCGATACCACCGCGCAAACCCGACCCTGGCCGGTGCAGAAGCTGACGACGCAGCCGCAAGGCGGGCTGCCGATGCAGGTTACCAGGCGCGCGCCGTAGGCAACCGGACGTCCGTTCGTGTTATGCGGCGGACTTGCGTTGGAACTGGCCGGCGGCGCGGTAGCGCCAGAGATAGCTTGGCAGGATGGTTCCGATCGAACGCGGCTGGATACCGAGGCCGGCAAGCGTCCTGTTGTCCTTGACGGCGTCATCCGACACGACATTGTGCTGGCGCAACAGCAGGACCTGGTCCTTGGTCAACAATGGATTGGGCAGCAGCCCGAGAATTGATGCCTGGAGGTTCGCCAGCCACCATGGCACGGGCAGCAAAAACCGCCTGCGTTCGATGATGACGAGCAGCTCTTGCATGCATTCCTTGAAGGTAAGCACCTGCGGCCCGCCGAGTTCATAGATCCGGCCGCCCTGGACCTTGCCGTCGACCGAGTGCGCCACCGCCTCGGCGACGTCGCCGACATAGACCGGCTGGAATTTCGTCTGCCCGCCGCCGATCAGCGGCAGCACTGGGGAAAAGCGGGCCATGTTGGCAAAGCGGTTGAAGAAACCGTCCTCCGGCCCGAAATTGATCGATGGCCGCAAGATCACGGCGTCTTGGACCGTCTCAAGAACGGCCTTTTCGCCGAGCGCCTTGGTCCGCGCGTAGTCCGATTGCGCGTGGAGCTCCGCTCCCAGAGCCGAGATGTGGGTGAGGCCGGCGCCGACGGCGCGCGCCGCTTCGGCAATAGCGCGCGCGCCGAACTCGTGGACGGCAGTAAATTTCTGCCGGCCGGCCTCATGCGCGATCGCCACCAGATTGACGACATGGTCGGCGCCTTGCACGGCGCGGTCGACCGACCAGCGCACCCGGACATTGGCCTGCACCGGCTGGATCTGCCCGACATTGCCAAGCGGTTGCAAATGACCGGCGAGATCGGGCCGGCGGCAGGCGACCCGGATGCGGTAGCCGCGCTTGGCCAGCGCCCGCACGACATGACGACCGACAAAGCCGGAGCCGCCGAAAACGACGACGAGCTTTGGGGTCTGAAGGATTTCGGTCATGGCTGGCTCCGGCGGGCTATCCAGATGGCTTGATTGAAGCCGTTTCATAGTCGGTTTCGCGCCAAAGGCAAAGGGCGACCATAGGTCGCCCGGCACTGTTGAAGCATGATTTTCCGGATCCGTTCGAAATGGCAGAAAACGCCGTCGAGGCCCGGCTTTACGGCAACTCCATTAGGAACAGGAACCTTTGTTCGCTAGGCGATTTTAGATGTATGGTTTGATTCCGAATGGAGGATATTGCCGATGACGACAAAACGCGTTGCGATCTTCGCTCTGGCTTTCGTAACAGGCTGCAGCATTGGTGCCCCGGCATTCGCGGCAAACCGGCATCACCAAGCGCAACCCGAACGCTACGTTCCCGCCAACGGCGACATCATCGACATTCTGTTCGGTGGCCCGCGCTACTATGACAACCCCCTGTTCACGACGGCCGCCGAACCCTGCTCCTACAACAGGGTAGGACCGGACGCGAATGCGGTGAACGTCATCAACGATCATCATTGCGGGAAGTAGGCTCGCGCTCCCGGATCGGCCGGCCTCTGCCGCTCATCGTACAAACGAATTTCTTTAGGACGAATAGCGCGCGGCGAATTCGGAAATGCGTTGCACCACGGCTTTCGGCGCGCTTATGCCGCGCGCCGCCGCCTTCTCTGCCGCTTCTGCCCGGGCACGCCCCGGCACATGCACGCCATAGCGCCGCCGCAACCTGTCGAGTTGGTCCTTCATCCGTTTCTCGAAGTTCGGATCGAGCAGCTTGGGCTCGACGGCGAGCACGAACAGGCCGGTCCCCGGACTGTCCGGCCCGCCGCTGAACCATGGCGCATCGAGCGACCAGTTGGCGCCCGACAGGCCCGCAGCCAGCACCTCGACCATCAGCGCGATGTTGGCGCCGCGCTGGCCGCCGAAGGCAAGCATGGCGCCTTTCATGGCGGCTGCCGGGTCCGTGGTTGGATTGCCGCTGGCGTCCAGTGCCCAGCCTTCGGGGATCTTCTTGCCGTCCTCGGCCGCCTTGCGGATGTTGACGAAGGCAGTGGCGCTCGACGACTGGTCGATGACCAGCGGCGCCCCGTCCGTGGTGGGTGCGGCAAAGGACATCGGGTTGGTGCAGTAGACCGGCTTGACCGAGCCCGAGCCGGCAAGCACGGCCGGGCCGTTGGTGGCGGCGAACGACACCAATCCCTGCGCGGCCAGCCGTCCGGTGAAATAGCCGAGCGCGCCGCAGGTATAAGCATTCTTCTGCGAAAAGATGGCGACGCCGAACAGCCGCGCCGCCTTGGCGAGGTCATCGATCGTGCGGTCGAAACCGGTATGCGCTAAGCCGCCGCGCGCATCGGAAAGATAGACCGCGAGCGCCGGCCTGGTGATCACCGGATCGGCGTTGCCGTCAATACGGCCGGCTTCCAGTGCTTCGAGATAATCGATGAAGTGCGACAGTCCGACTGTCGACAGTCCTTCAGCCTCGGCCGCGACGATCGAGGCAGCCAGCGACTGCGCCGCCTCTTCGTTGGCGCCGGCGCCAAGTGCGGCCATCCGGCACAGCCCTGTCGCCTGGTCGAGACTGAGTTGCATGGCAGCTGCCCTGAATTCGCGACTTTAACAGCTTTAGCCTAGCTTGCTCGGGATCCGCGCCTCGAGCCTGCGGAAACCGAACACCAGGATACCGGTGATGGACATATAGACCAACGCCAGAAGCAGCAAGGGTTCGTAGGTGATGAATAGATCCTGGCGCACCCGCGAAGCTACGGCATAGATGTCGACCATAGTTATCGTTGCCACCAGCGGTGTCGCTTTCAGCTGGAGAACAGTTTCACCCGCCAGCGTCGGCAGTGCCCGGCTGATCGCCTGCGGGAGCCATATGCGCCTGAAGATTTTCCAACGGCTCATGCCGAAAGCGCGGGCCGCTTCGAGTTGGCCAAGCGGTACCCCGGCGAAGGCGCCACGCATTACTTCGCCTTCATAGCCGGCATACG